>NZ_CP072348.1:0-2500 GCF_018127925.1 Prevotella melaninogenica
TTCTGTATACCTTTGCACTCGCTTTACAAAACAAGCCACCTGGCAAGTTACTTAAAGCGCTTAAAGAAAGAGTTCTTTGAAAAGATTTACATAAACAGAGAAGTAGTACAAGAAGCGTCTGTTTGGTTTTATATCAAATGGATGGGTAAAAGAAACGAACCGATCAATTCGTTGTCCCTACTTTTGAGGCACCGCCTCAAAATAATTAAGGAACAAAAGAAAAGGTGCTTTTTACTTGATACTTTTAGGATAAGCGTTCTGAAACAGAGATTACTCGGTGAAGCGTTTGGGTTAACATGGTATTCATTATCACTTATCACCTATCACTTATCACCAAAACATATTTTACAATGGAGAGTTTGATCCTGGCTCAGGATGAACGCTAGCTACAGGCTTAACACATGCAAGTCGAGGGGAAACGGCATTGAGTGCTTGCACTCTTTGGACGTCGACCGGCGCACGGGTGAGTAACGCGTATCCAACCTTCCCATTACTGTGGGATAACCTGCCGAAAGGCAGACTAATACCGCATAGTCTTCGATGACGGCATCAGATTTGAAGTAAAGATTTATCGGTAATGGATGGGGATGCGTCTGATTAGCTTGTTGGCGGGGTAACGGCCCACCAAGGCGACGATCAGTAGGGGTTCTGAGAGGAAGGTCCCCCACATTGGAACTGAGACACGGTCCAAACTCCTACGGGAGGCAGCAGTGAGGAATATTGGTCAATGGACGGAAGTCTGAACCAGCCAAGTAGCGTGCAGGATGACGGCCCTATGGGTTGTAAACTGCTTTTGTATGGGGATAAAGTTAGGGACGTGTCCCTATTTGCAGGTACCATACGAATAAGGACCGGCTAATTCCGTGCCAGCAGCCGCGGTAATACGGAAGGTCCAGGCGTTATCCGGATTTATTGGGTTTAAAGGGAGCGTAGGCTGGATATTAAGTGTGTTGTGAAATGTAGACGCTCAACGTCTGACTTGCAGCGCATACTGGTTTCCTTGAGTACGCACAACGTTGGCGGAATTCGTCGTGTAGCGGTGAAATGCTTAGATATGACGAAGAACTCCGATTGCGAAGGCAGCTGACGGGAGCGCAACTGACGCTTAAGCTCGAAGGTGCGGGTATCAAACAGGATTAGATACCCTGGTAGTCCGCACAGTAAACGATGGATGCCCGCTGTTGGTACCTGGTATCAGCGGCTAAGCGAAAGCATTAAGCATCCCACCTGGGGAGTACGCCGGCAACGGTGAAACTCAAAGGAATTGACGGGGGCCCGCACAAGCGGAGGAACATGTGGTTTAATTCGATGATACGCGAGGAACCTTACCCGGGCTTGAATTGCAGAGGAAGGATTTAGAGATAATGACGCCCTTCGGGGTCTCTGTGAAGGTGCTGCATGGTTGTCGTCAGCTCGTGCCGTGAGGTGTCGGCTTAAGTGCCATAACGAGCGCAACCCCTCTCTTCAGTTGCCATCAGGTAATGCTGGGCACTCTGGAGACACTGCCACCGTAAGGTGTGAGGAAGGTGGGGATGACGTCAAATCAGCACGGCCCTTACGTCCGGGGCTACACACGTGTTACAATGGCCGGTACAGAGGGACGGTGTAATGCAAATTGCATCCAATCTTGAAAGCCGGTCCCAGTTCGGACTGGGGTCTGCAACCCGACCCCACGAAGCTGGATTCGCTAGTAATCGCGCATCAGCCATGGCGCGGTGAATACGTTCCCGGGCCTTGTACACACCGCCCGTCAAGCCATGAAAGCCGGGGGTGCCTGAAGTCCGTGACCGCAAGGATCGGCCTAGGGCAAAACTGGTGATTGGGGCTAAGTCGTAACAAGGTAGCCGTACCGGAAGGTGCGGCTGGAACACCTCCTTTCTGGAGAGTTCGCTTATTAGTTGATTTAGTTGATAAGTATTTAAGTATACATGTTAACAAGTTAACGGTAATCAAGGAAATAAAAGAACCTTTGGTTCGTTTTTCTTCTTGTACTCACTGCACTGTTTTAAGAATAAGAGAAAGGAAGTCTGGCATGAGAAGCCGCAGTGCTTTCTTCCAACTCAGTCCTATAGCTCAGTTGGTTAGAGCGCCACACTGATAATGTGGAGGTCGGCAGTTCAAGTCTGCCTGGGACTACACATTGGCGCTAAGCCATGTGTGACAGACTTAAAGTCCTTTGATACTTTCTCTATTCCCTTGGGGGATTAGCTCAGTTGGCTAGAGCACCTGCTTTGCACGCAGGGGGTCAACGGTTCGAATCCGTTATTCTCCACTTCGCTGTCTTCTACTTCTGATGCACTGCCTCAGAACACATAGAGTAACAGCACAAGATCTTTGACATATTGACACAAGCAAGACTGTAATGTAGAACTATTCTTTCTATAATGGGAAGAATTAGCATTCTAATTATTGAAGAAAAAACTTCAAATTCTTTAGAATCACACAACAGCTGAAAGTATGAGCTACATTCTTTGTAAGTAATTACATAGAAGGCGAAGAA
>NZ_CP072348.1:907500-1155000 GCF_018127925.1 Prevotella melaninogenica
GCAACAAATACAAAGCTTTTGCAACCTTCCTTTGAAGGCTATTAAATAGGAAACAAGCTACAAATAAACGATTAATAGATGACAAATATAACACAGCTGATGACTGCCTTCTTTGACTTCTTGTCTTCACAAGACAAGAACTGGTCGCTGTGTACATTACCATTTATGGCTTCGTTCCTTTTTTTCTTTGCCATATACATAGGATTAAACCGCTATCGCCAAACATGGACAAAGGCATACGTCATAGCTTTTAGTCTTTTCTTTGCTTTCAAAGCGAATGGAGTTTTGATGTGGCTATTGCCCATTGTTACGATTAGTTCATGGTATCTCACTCGCTTTATGATGCGCTTAAAGCGTGGAAAAGTGCGTAAAATTGGACTTGCCATTGTCATCCTTACTGAGTTGTTACCCCTACTCTACTACAAATACACGAACTTTACACTTGAGATATTCCACGAACTATTGCGTAGCAACTTCTCACCAGAGAAAATGTTGCTACCTGTCGGTATCTCATTCTTCACCTTTCAAGCTATCAGTTACACCGTTGATGTCTATAAAGGACGCTATCCTAAGACAGCAGAACTGATTGACTACGTTTTCTTCCTTACCTTTTTCCCACTCCTTATCGCTGGTCCCATCACCCGCGCTGAAGTATTACTCCCACAGGTTCAAACGCCAAAAGACAATGTCAACGAGAACCTTGTTTATAAAGGTCTGTGGCTTATCATCTGCGGATTGATAAAGAAAGCCCTCATCGCCGACTATATTGCACAATACAATAATATTGTTTTTGATGCGCCAGCAAGTCAAAGCGGCTTTGGAGATTTGATGGGAGTATTGGGCTTTTCAGTTCAAATCTATTTCGATTTCTCGGGCTACAGCGACCTTGCTATTGGTGTTGCCGCCCTGATGGGATATGAGCTAAAAGACAATTTCAGATTCCCTTATCAGAGTCTGAACCTCACAGAGTTCTGGCATCGTTGGCATATAGCCCTCTCCACATGGTTCCGTGACTATCTTTACATCCCATTGGGAGGAAACAGAAAAGGCGAACTTCGCACCTATCTCAATAGCTTCTTGGCGATGATAGTGGCAGGTCTGTGGCATGGTGCATCATGGATGTTCATTGTATGGGGCGTACTTCATGGCATTGGACTGGTCATTCATAAGTTCTGTCGAAACAATGGATTGGATAAGATACCAGACAATAAATACACAAAAGGTATCAGTTGGTTTATTACGTTTAGCTATGTTTCCCTTGCATGGATATTCTTCCGTGCAGCGGATATGACAACTGCTACAACATTAATAGACAACATCCTGCATACTATCAGCCTCTCAGATGCCTACACCTTCCTAATGGAATACCCACTATGGCTTGCCGTTGTGCTGATAAGTTTAGAACTTCATAGTATTCGAGAGACTGATTATAACTGGCTGCAAAATAAGTTTATCAATTCTTCATGGCTCGTAAAGCTATGTATCTTTGCTGTTGTTATGCAGTTAGTTATTAATCTTAGTCATCATAGTATCCAACCTTTTATTTACACACAATTCTAAGATGGTTATCAAATACAAATATAGTGGCTCATTACTCTTAGAAGCGTTATTATTCACACCCATCCCCATCTTCTTTTCTATATGGTTTTTCTTTGGGCACAAAGGTGTAGACGCTGCCCATCCTTTCATGCTCATTATCGCACTCTCATTCATACTTCATACTGTTTCGTTTTGGCTTTTCAGACTTTTTGTTGCCTGCCAAAAACTATGGGAAAAAGACTATCTATCCATCAAAGGTGACCATATTTGCTTCTACGATTGTCTACGTCGCAAATATACAGAAGTAACTGCTGATGAAATAGAAGGGATAAACGACTACCATTATTACTTCGTTCCTTTCATCGTTCAGATAATTTATACAACAAAAGGAAAAATCTTCACCCTTCCAGAACTTACTAACGAAGGGCAAGAAAGGGTTACAGAAATCATTTACGACTTCCTATATCAGGCTGAAAAAGAGAAGGATGAAAAGCATACAACCATACCCTAAAAGAAGATAAGTATAACCTATCAACTTTCCGTCTCCTCCCTTTGGTGAAACAAAACAAATGCTTTCGTATTTCATTCACCTTCGAGACAAGCAATGAACAAGCATTAATCGACTCTGAACCAGCTCTTTACCGACAATCACATCTATATCTATTTGTTTGGTGCGAAGCCTCCGCACCATTGGTGCTTACCATCCGCACCACACGTGCTAAGGCTCCGCACGACTCTTATTGGAAGTGTAAAATGAGGGGAAGGTTATATCTAAAAGCTACAGGTTTACCGTTATGCATTGCAGGTTTCCAACCTCTTAATAATTGAAGTGCTGCAGCAACACTGCGGTTCAACTCAATATTATTTACCGTTAGAAAGACTATATCTTTCAAAGAACCATCCGTATCAACAATAAAAGAGGCGTAAATTCTCCCCACAGGAGTTGTTGCTGGGTTAAGTCCTGTATCGGAAAAATTCTGCCCAAAAGCCGCAACTAAATTTCCATCAAACTGTGGCAATATTTCTGGGAAGACAGAATCAGGTGATAAGGAGACATATACAGCCTCATTAGGAAGTTTCTTAGTGCCTGCATAAGATAATGACTGTTTCTGCCACTTCTTAAAACTCTTAGAGAAAAGTACATCTACCATGTCATTACTTACTTCTGAATAAACTCCTCCACCGTTATCAACACCAAGGTCGAAACGTATATTCTGTCCTATCAGTGCAAACTGATTGGGTAGAATATCCCAATTTATAGAGTCCTCAGTATGCGTATTTGCCGTATAATCTAACAATTCATAGAACTGATAACGAACATTAGGATCCTGCCACATGCGTGTCTGATTAAACACATCATTCTGCGTTAAGACTTTCTTATTGATAAGATCAAAGGTAAAATAAGAATGCTTTGCCGTAATGACACTTGTTGCATTACGCTCCTCCAAGCGGGCAAGAAAAGAAATGTATCTGCCTGGCTCCAACCAAAGACATCGTAACCCCATATCGTAAAAACGCCTTTCAGCATCCGCATCATCCTTTATAGTTCGCACTTCTTTACCTAACGAAGACGCAAACTGCTTCCAACCAGTATCATAACTTTCAGAAGGCTGGTTAAAGAAAAAGCTTGTAAGATAGTGCTGTAGTTCTGGTAAGACAGATCCATCCAAGCCTTTTGGCCATTCAAAATCCTTTGAAATAATCGTCAACGTATCACCCTTCTCATATAGATGACGAGACGACTCATAAAGCATAGCATCCTTAGACGCAATTGTTCCTGCCGACTGTCCGAATGCCATAAGACTTACAAACAGTAACAGGAACAAAGTATTAAGTCGGTTAATCATAATTTCATGAATGTTGTCTGGTGTCTCTTACTTGCTTTTTGACCCTTTGGTGTAAAAACATCATTAAGCTCCATCACCCCAGAAAAGCTAATCGTCTCCTTTTCACTGGGATTAATTACCAATGACACAGTAGCATTATCGAAGACTTCAAGTACAATCTGATAGCTCTCGAAATCATTACGAGTGGTCATGAAGATACGACGTCCGCCCTTCATCGGTTCTTCCCTATAACTCGTTAGAGGTTCTACAAGGCTCAAACCGCCACCACGTCCGTAAGGAATATAGTAAGCTCTACCGAAATAAGGGAGGAAAAGTCCTACCGAATCACCACTCACCTCGAGTCCCCAGTCGTCCTGTAAATAGACAGCAGGACCACGCATAGGGTACATACGATCCACAAAGACGCGGTAGCGATGCTCTGCTAAGTGAGCCTTCACAGCAGTAGCACGCAACTGCGCCATCTTCTCCTTTGACACAGGATTACCCTCTGAATCATAATAAGTTGTAGCACAACCCACCATTAGGACAGCTACAAAAAGAAATAAAACTAAACGTTTCATTGCATACCTCTCTTTCTTTTAAGTCGTTATAGTATTTTTTCTTTCTACTTTACAAGCTTTAGAACAACGTTTACACAAAGTTGTGAAGATTCTTATAGTCTACTGTTCAGTCTAAAGAACAGTTCTTATACTATTCGATCTTTTCAATCTTTGGAGCCTCCATCTTCTCAATAGAAGGTGCTGCCTGCTTAGCAGGAAGTTCTGAAGATGGAGTAACGTCTGGAGCAGGTGCAGCGATAGGAGCATCGTATTGGTTAGACTGCACCTTATCAGAAGCCTCCTTCCCCTTATCATCTTTACCAGCCTTAGCCTTTTCAGCCTCAGCAGCTTTCTCCTCATCAGTCATCATATCTTCTTTTGATGGCTTCATATTAGGCCAAAGATAATCGCCTACTATGTCTATTGTGTCTGCATCTGCATTGCGTTTCTGTACCTCTTCCTCCTCCTGTTCAGTCATTGGAGCATCATCTGAAGCCACAATAAGATTATAAATTAAGCCCAAGAATACGAGGACAGCCAGTCCACAAAGAACTTTAAAGGTCAGCGACTTTGTAAATTTACGCTGCTTATTCTGATTTGACATAGTCTTGTTATTATTCTGTTTTGTTAAGAATCAATTTATACTTCACGGAGAAACGCAATCGGTACATTCTCCTTCTATCTTTTGCAAAGATAAACATTTAAAAGGAGAATGTACCGAAAGGATAGTAAAAAACTGCTTTTTTCTTACAGAAAACACTTAAATCATTATTGATTCTTTGGTTTTCTATATTGCTTAAGTTTACTCCTTGATGCGGATAAAGGCATTGGCAAGAATAGCTGTAAGGCCACCTGTAGTGATACCACTTGAAAAAATGTTCTTGATGATATCAGGCATCTTGTCAAGAATACCAGGTACCAACTCTACGCTCAGACCCATTGCAAAACTGATAGCCATGACCAACACTGCCTTACGAGTAATATCAGTAGAAGCGATAATACGAATACCTGCAGCGGCAACAGTACCAAACATCAACAAGGTTGCACCGCCCAAAACAGGATCAGGAATAAGTGAGAACACCTTACCTACTACTGGGAACAATCCTAAAAGAACCAAAGCACCAGCAATGAAATAACCAACATAACGGCTGGCAACACCTGTAAGCTGTATCATACCATTATTTTGGGCAAAGATAGAGTTAGGAAAACTATTGAAGACAGCAGCCAATAAAGAGTTGAAACCATCTGCAAGAACACCACCCTGCGCTCTTTTCAAGAAGACAGGACCTTCAACAGGCTCACCAGAGATGAGCGAATTGGCTGTAATATCACCAAAAGCCTCTACAGCTGTTACGAGATAAATAAGTCCGATACCAATGATTGTACCTAAATCAAAGTTCAATCCATATTTGAAAGGAACTGGAATATTAAGGCTACCACTACCTTTGAGGCTTGAAAAGTCAATCATATTGAGTGCATAAGCAGCTACACAGCCTATCAATAGTCCCAACACAATGGATCCCATACGTAGGAAACGGTTGTTTGAACGGTTGAAGAAAATAATGCTAACCAATACGAGTAACGCAAGTCCAAGGTTCTGCATAGAGCCAAATGTACCAGCATCAACAGCCGACTGACCACCACCACAAGAGTTGATACCTGCCTTAATAAGACACATACCAATAAGAGAAACGACGATACCTGACACCAATGGAGTGATAATCTTACGTGTGTAAGGCAAGAGACGGCTCACAACCATCTCTACAACAGAGGCAACAAGACAAGCACCAAAGATGTAACTGAGTCCCATTTCTACGTTCATCTTGCCGTTAATCATACCTAACACACCTGCTCCGATGATTGGACTGATGAAAGAGAAAGACGTTCCTTGAATACAAAGAAGCCCTGCTCCAATCGGACCAAACCTACGACACTGAATAAAGGTAGCCAATCCAGACACAAAGAGAGACATTGACACGAGGAAACCTGTGGTATCCAAGTCGAATTTCAATGCTGAACTGATGATGAGTGGTGGTGTGATAATGGCTACGAAGATTGCCAACAGATGCTGCAAAGCAGCAAAGATAGTTTCACGAATTGGTGGACGATCATTCAGACCATAGATAAGTTCCTTAGACTTTTCCATTCTTTTTGTTATTTAAAACGATATAATAAAGGTAAGATGTTATTCTTTACTGAAATAAAAGGGTAGCTTTGGTGGTTCCAAAGTATAGTTCCATCCCTCTTAAAAGTTAGTTCTACGCCTCTTAAAGAGTAATCTCAATGCTTTAAAGAAGCGTTTGCGTTAAAGATAATTACCATATAAAACAAGAAAGGTGGGCACACAAGCCCACCTCGTTTATGTTTCTCTCATTTTAATCTCACAGTTTTCAAGCGACTCGATGATAGCCAAACTCTCACAACGAACACCTGCTGCTTCAATCGCATCACGACCATGTTGGAATGCTTTCTCTATGATAAAGCCCATACCAACTAACTCTGCACCTGCCTTCTTGCAAAGATCTATGATTCCTTTCGCCGCATTACCATAAGCCAAGAAGTCATCAACAAACAGAACCTTGTCGCCTTTACCGAGATACTCTTTGGATATCACGACGTTATACTCTCTTTGTTTGGTAAACGAGAAGACGCTTGTTGAAAGCATATCGCCCATTGTTGAAGGCTTTTTCTTCTTCGCAAAGACCACAGGAAGGTCGAGCAAAAAGCCCATCATAATGGCAGGAGCAATGCCACTCGCTTCAATTGTGATAATCTTGTTGATTTCTGTTGATGCATAACGGCGGATAAACTCCACACAAATCTGCTTCATCAGATTAGGATCCATCTGGTGATTAATAAACTTATCTACCTTCAAGATTCCGTCTGGGAAGCACTTTCCATCCTTTAGGATACGGTCACGTAATGCTTTCATTGTGCAATTAATCGTTTGTCTGTTTCGAGAATTAATTGCCTACAAAAGTAGTAAAAATCTCAAATATAACGTGCATAAATGAAGGTTTTTCTACACCTTACCCACATAAAAGTAGATAATCATCGATTAATCCACGCTGTTACAAAAACTTTTATTACTTTTGCACCCGTTTGTCGGTTGGGGAAAGCTCCACCTTCCGACGTTTTCTTTAATTATATTATGTACAAACCAACATTTCAAAAGCGCAGCGTTCTGAAGTTTAAACACTTCTCCAACCATGGCTATTCGCTCTTTTCCGTTCTTGGAAAAGAGGTTCTGATTGGTGTACTGAGCGTCGCTACCTTGCAAAATGCTACTGCCAAGGGCATTAGTATTGAAACAGAGAAGGCAGAGACGGACTCAACTATCACCAACAGAGGCGTCATGATGGAGGAAGTGAACGTCACTGGAACGCGAGCACCGCTGACAGTTAGTCAGCAAGCGAGAATGGTAACTGTACTGAGTCGTGAGGATATTCAGGCGGCTCCAGTACAAAGTGTAAACGATTTGCTAAAGTATGCCGTTGGTGTTGACGTCCGCCAGAAAGGTCCTTTAGGTACTTTGACCGACGTAAGTATTCGTGGTGGCAACTCAGAACAAATCACAGTCCTCCTTAATGGTATCAATATCTGTGATGCACAGACTGGACATAACTCCTTTGACTTCCCTGTTGACATCAGTGAAATCGAACGAATAGAAGTCCTTGAGGGTCCAGCAGCCCGCGTTTATGGTACATCTTCTTTATTAGGTGCTATAAACATCGTAACCAGAACTCCACAAAAGACAAGTCTCTCTGCCCATATTGAAGGTGGTTCCTACGGCTATCTCAGTGCTGGCATACGTGGAAACATTGCTTCAAAAGACCGTTGGAACAATCAGCTATCAGCTTCTTACACCCGTAGTGATGGCTATCTTCGCAACAAGGCAGGCAGCCTCAACGCTGATTACCGCACTGCAAAAGTTTTTTATCAAGGTAATTATACGGATGAAGACATGGTGGTTCGCTGGCATACAGGTATGAGTCTGAAAGACTTTGGCTCAAATACTTTCTATTCGGCAAAGTACGATGACCAGTTTGAACATACTTTCAAGACCTTCACAGCCATTCAAGCTGAGAATCTAAAGGGCCGTTTCCACATTCGCCCTTCTATCTATTGGAACCGTAATATGGACCGCTTTGAACTCTTCCGTGGCGCATCCAATAAGTATCCTTTCAACTATCACCGCACTGATATCTATGGTGTAAACCTCAATGCTTACTTTGATTGGAACCTTGGACGCACAGCTCTTGCTGCAGAGTTACGCAATGAAGACCTCGTAAGTGGTAACCTCGGTGAACCACTCTCTCGTCCAAAGCATATCCATGGAACAGACAGAGACTACACTGTCGGACTTAATCGCACAAATATCCAGTTTGTTCTTGAGCATAATATCATCCTTGACCGCTTCACATTGTCGGCTGGTTTGACAGCTGTCAAGAACAGTCAAGCAGACATGCCAATGCATGTTTACCCCGGAGTTGATGCAAGTTACCGTATAGGAAACGCTTGGAAGCTATATGCTTCTTATAATTCATCCCTCCGTATGCCGTCAGTAACAGAGTTATTCTACTCAGTTGGTGGTCATAAGGCAGACAAACATCTTCGCCCAGAAGAACTTTCAGCATTCGAAACGGGTGTGAAATATGACAACAAGGGCGTCACTGCCAAGGCAAGTGTTTACTGGAATAACCACAAGAATCTCATCGACTGGATCAGTGATGGCACATTAGATGCCAACGGAGCAGTGCTATGGAAGAGTGTAAACTTCGGAAAGATAAAGCACTTTGGAACAGAGGCTTCACTCGAATTCGACCTCTATCAGCTTCTTCCTTCACAGAAGTTCTTTAAGAAGTTTGGTGTAGCTTATAGCTATATCCACCAGAAGAAGGTTGATAATCAAGGCTATGTAAGCAAATATGCGTTGGAATATTTGAAGAACAAGTTTGTCAGCAATCTCCAGTTGAACCTCTGGCGTAATCTTGACCTTGGTTTCTACTATCGCTTCCAACATCGTATGGGAAACTATATTGATACGAACAACCAACGACAAAGCTATAAGAGTTATGGCGTTGTTGATAGCCGTATGACTTGGAATGCAAAGAAGTGGACGGCATATGTTGAAGCAAACAACTTATTTGGTGCCCATTACGTTGACTATGGGAATGTTCCACAGCCAGGCGCATGGGTCGTTGCTGGTGTAAGTCTGAACCTTTAGCGAATTATTTTCATGAAAAAAAATATTTTTCTTCATGATAATAAATATTTATTTTCATACAAAAAAAGAATTATCATCACGTAAATAAATCATTATCTACGTGATGATAATTCTTTTATAAATAATCAGTCGGAGCCGTAAAGACATTCATTTTACAGCCCGAAGACCATCATTCACAACCTATCTTACGTTGACCGCAACACCACGACGTTGCATATCATCTGTCAACGGACGAACTCGTGTGAGGAACTCCTTATAACTTCTACGTTCTGGTACACTCCATCCTGCCTCAGCCAAAGCGGCTGCACGTGGGAATGCTTGATAATAAATTCGTTCTGTAGAGTTGATACATTCACTCCAAAGCGTTCCACTCACACCAAGCAAATTATCACGTACAAACACACTATCCTGCCCCCATGCAGGGTCAAGACGATAGGTTTGTTCAAGCGTTGTTACCGGCATTCCCCAGTTTTTCTCTGGCATATCCCCCTTCTGCTGTGGATAGTCAAGGTAGCAGTGTTCACCTGGACAGAGCATTATCTTCGCCTTATTGCGTACGGCAGCATCAATAGCCGTCTTCGTCAAACCATGTCGCCATGCATAGACCACACAACCCGGCTGAATCGTCTTAAACTCCTGTTCATACCAGTACATTGGTGTCTTTCCTAATGAATGAAGTTTATTAATCACGCGGTCGAAGAGATATTGCTGCAACTGCCAGTTCTCTGTGTAGCCTTCTTTCTTCTTCAATGCCGTACAAGCTGCGCAATCTGACCATGCACCCAATGGTGGTTGCCCAGCCTCATCACCACCCAAATGAACATATGGAGCAGGGAATACATCGGCTAACTCTGTCAAGACATTATCGAGAAACTCATAGACAAATGGCTCTGCAGGACAAAGTAACTCATTACTCACACCACAAGTCAAGCGAATAGGTACAGGCTTCTTAGCACAAGAGAGCTGTGGAAAGCAGTGAATAGCAGCTACCTCATGGCCTGGGAGCTCAATCTCTGGAATCACCATCACATGATACTGAGCTGCGAAACGAACCAATTCTCGCATCTGGTCTTGTGTATAATAACCGCTGATATGCTCTGGCATGTCATCCATTCCGACACGATCAGAACCCTTCTCTATGAGTTCTGGGTATTTCTTTATCTCTATACGCCATGCCTGATCATCTACCAAATGAAGGTGGAGTGCATTAAACTTATAGCGTGCCATCTCAACAATAAAGCCCTTCAAATCCTCAAACGGAATAAAATGACGCACTGGGTCAACCATCAATTCACGGATTGCCGTACGTGGTTCATCTGTAATATTGAGGGCAGGAATCTTCACTGAACGTGAGGAAACACCATTACCAATACAGAGTTGTTCGAGTGTCATCAGTCCATAGAACACCCCAGTTGCTGTGCGTCCTTTGATAGTTACTCCCTTATCATTCACCTGCAAGGTGTAAGCCTGATCATTGGTAAGCGACTTGTCAAGTGCCAGATGCACCATCGGACCAGTCTTTCGTCCTTTCTTATAGACTGTTCGCTCACCGAGAATGCGCTCAGCTTGCATCTTTTCATTACTCAATTCCAGTGGAGCCTGTACCCCTACAACATCTTTCCATTTGAGAGGAAGATTATTCTTATAGACTTCTAACTTGAGAGGACAAGGTACGAGGAGATTCTCTGGGTCGCATACATTCTCCATTTCATGACGTGAGAAGAAGTTTCGCCAGCCCGGTGCGTTACGATATGCTTTCTTTGCTTGAGTAGGAACGACAAGTTTCACACGACTAAGATCTATACCATCAAAAGCATTGTCAGCACAAACAGGAGGAACAACTGCCGAGAGACGAACTTCACGAAGTCCACGACAATTAGCAAATGCGAAAGCACCTATGCGTGTAGAGCCGTCGAAAGACAGTTCTGTCAACTGACGACAACCATTAAAAGCTGACGCATCTACCACACGTGTAGTTGCTGGGAAATATAGTTTTCCACTGATTCCATCACAAGCAAAGAACGCTTGCGTACCGATAGAATCAAGTTTTGGAGGAAGTATAAGTGATGTAAGACGGTGACAAGAGTGCATCGCATTGCGAGGAATCACTTTACAGTCAGACTGTGAAAGATCGAGTACGGTCTCATTCACCTTTACATCACGCAGAGTTCTGAAGTTCTGCGCATTAGCTGACTGACCCAACAAAAGACAAGCAAAAAGTATTGATATGCCTTTTCCCGCATATCTTCTCCAAGATAGGAAACTATTTAGCACATTTTTTTTATCAATAAACTGCAGAGAATTCTCCAATAGATTTGCCCAAGAGGTTACGCTCATTGTAGCCATTTTCTTGTTTGTTTTAATTACGTAATACAATAGATTTTGGTTTTATCATCCCAATAGAGTAGGCAAAGATACAAATAAGATTTGAGATAAAAACATTTTCCTTTGACATAACATATAATTCAACAAACTATTATAAACATTGCGAGATATTGAAAAATCTTATTATCTTTGCCCTACTCTTTCCTCATAGAGTATGAAAACGAACTGCAATAGCAGGCAAATATAACCACCACTATTACTCGAAACAGTATGGAAACAAATATAACTAAAAACATAAAAGACATGGAAAAGACGTCTAAAAATCCTCAGCAGATAGGGACACAAGATAATAAGAATGACAAGAACAAAGCGACATCTGCCTATACACAACAACAGTTAGAGGCAAACACGCAGATTAAAGGGTTTCTTGCCATCTATCTCCTTACGGCTATCATTGGTGTTATCTATAGCTTATTTCTCGGCTTGAAAGCCTATAACATAATAGGAGAAGACCTATCGAGCAATATTGCAATCGCAAATATATTTACCATTTTCACACTTTGCTACACAGGACTCTATACCATCTATGCTTTTATAAGACGCAAGGCTAATGCCACGTTCTACGCTAAGGCCTATGCAGGACTGATGCTCTTTGCTAATATACTGATACTCATCACCTCCCTTACAGAAGGACACTTGACAGCTGACTGCCTGCTTTACCTCGGTGGTCTCTGCCTCGGAATCATCTGGATGGGCTATTTGTTTGTCTCAACCAAGGTGAAAGAGGCTACTCCCTCAGCCTGTCGTAATGCGCCACAAATGAACCGAGCAGTCATAATAGGCCTGTTCACCACATCAATCGTGCTATTCCTCTTAGGAACACCAGATTTAGTAATGAACTTTACAACCAAAGCTAAGCAGAGAAAAGAGATGCTTAGTAGGAAGCTACAGCCCAACCAACGTACCAACGGAGTGTTTATCTTTACAATCCCCAAAGGTTTCACCTGTGAAAGGCAACAGTTTAAAGAAAAGTTACCTATCGACCCTTTGTTCGAAATACACAATAAATACGTTGGTAGTGCGGGCCTAACTGCATTCTATTTATCTGATGAATATACAGAAAAAGTTTATAGGAGTTGGGAAAAGGAAATACTCAAAAATTTCGATGACGTTTCTCCTCAACTAATTGCAGAGGGTCAAGAGAACATTAACGGCAATACTTGTACATACCGCATCAGGAAGATTGAGAAAAAAGGAGAAACTGTTTTCTGGCGTTACTGTATCCTTATTGATAAGAAAAAAGAGAAGGCTTGTATCATATCTGCCTTCGACAATGGTGTGTCTGTCGGTTATATCACCGAGCTTATCAAATCTATTAAATTCGAATAAAAGCGCTTCTTTCTAAAGAAAGAGGGGAGAATGGTGGGAAGGTAATCCCTACTCTACATCCTCTCAGCCATCTCATAACACGTTGACAGCCTGCTCATCTCGTGTACAGAAGGACTTTTACTGGGTCATAAACCATCCTTACGATTAGTGCTAAGCCCCCGCACCATGCATGTTCAGCCTCCGCAACATGCGTGCTGGAGTTTTGTGCGATGAAAAAGAACTGTAAGGAATGATTATAGTGATGCTCTCACCGTATAAAGAAATGTGCCCTCTCTTTTATAATCGTTATCCTACTGTATTTCAGGAGAAGCATGATAAGGTAAGAGGCTACCCAAGCCACAGACACAATCTATGGTTAATCAAAATTCATCTCTCGACTTAGTCCGGGTCAGTCCTCAATAGAGAACGACACCCACAATAGATAAACAGGATAGGAAAGAAGTAAGTACACCTCTTTTAACAAAAAAGGGAACTGATAAACAGTCCCTTTGTAATAATGTTTTATGGTCGGGATGACCAGGCTCGAACTGGCGACCACTGGTCCCCCAGACCAGCATTCTAAACCTACTGAACTACATCCCGCTCTTTTTAAAGCAATGCAAAATTAGTTACTTTCCACCATATTAGCAAACTTTTGGACTTCTTTTTCTCTTATACCAAGTTTATTTCGTACTTTTGTCCTATAATAAATTTGCACTAAATACACATGCAATACATCATAACTTGCCCCGAACGTATTGATACTTCTATCACGCTTCCCGCATCAAAAAGTATCAGTAATCGTGCATTGATTATCCAAGCACTCACCAAGGGAGGAATGATGCCAGAAAACCTATCGGATTGTGACGATACAGAGGTTATCATCCGTGGACTAAGTAAGCAGTCGGATATTATCGACATTAAAGCTGCAGGAACAGCAATGCGCTTTATGACTGCTTATCTAAGTGCAACGGAAGGAGAATATACAATCACAGGAACAGAACGAATGAAACACCGTCCGATTGGTATTCTTGTAGATGCACTGCGATATTTAGGGGCAGAGATTGAATATGTTGGCGAAGAAGGTTATCCCCCACTCCACATCCGTGGCAGACAACTTGAAGGAGGTTCATTGCAGATACCAGGCAACGTTAGTTCGCAGTATATCTCTGCACTATTGATGATTGCGCCTATTCTGACAAAAGGATTAGAACTAAAGCTGACGGGTAACATTATTTCACGACCTTACATAGACCTCACATTGCATCTTATGCATGAGTTTGGTGTATCGGCAGAATGGTCAGACTTTGATACAATTAGCGTAAAGTCACAAGCCTATCAGCAACGTGCCTACACAATAGAAAGTGATTGGAGCGCAGCAAGCTATTGGTATGAGATACTTGCTCTGACAGATGACACACGCTCAAAGGTAGCTTTGCAAGGACTGAAAGATGGGTCACGACAAGGCGACTCGGCTGTGCGCTATATCTTCTCACTATTAGGAATAAAGACAAGTTTTAAGGATAAAGATTCTAACAGCTTACCAGAAGCGATATTGACACGCCACTCACGAATGCTGAACAGAATGGAGTATGACTTTACCAATCAGCCAGACTTGGCCCAAACGCTCATCGCTGTGTGTCCGATATTAGGAATACCCTTCCATTTCACAGGCTTAGGTACGCTAAAAATTAAAGAGACTGACCGCATTGAAGCTATGAAGAGAGAGATGGAGAAGTTAGGTTATATCCTCTATGATGAGAATGGAACAGAGCTTTCATGGAATGGTGAACGATGTGAACCAATGGCAGAACCCATCATAGAAACCTACGAAGACCATCGCATGGCAATGTCGTTTGCCCCATTAGCTATCAAGTTGGGCGAGATACGCATCAATCATCCAGAGGTAGTTTCTAAGTCTTATCCCCACTATTGGGACGATTTACGCAAAGCGGGCTTCCTTATACAAGAAGTGGATTAACCTACTCACAGAGCCGCTCAAACAATAAAACGAAGTAAAAGAATGAATATATTTTTCATTGGCATAGGTTCTCTTTTAATCTTAGCGATTATAGCTGCTATCGCAACAAAGCTCACCAAGAAGAAAGAAGGTGAGCCAGATGTTGTCATGCCGACATCTGGGGATTGTTCTTCTTGTGACGGAACAGATGATAAATGCGAACAGGTATGTATGATGGAAGCAGCTGTAAAAGGCGTAGAATACTATGACGATGAAGAACTTGATCGTTTTCGTGGTAGGCCGTCTGACCAATATACCGACGAGGAAGCTGAGGAGTTTGCAACGGTTCTTTATACGATGCAACCCCATGAGGTGAAAGGTTGGAACAGAAGCCTTATCCTTCGGGAAATCAACCTACCCAATCAAATTAAAGATGAATTGATAACAATGATAGAAGGTTAAGCCTGTTATATCTGTATCTATTGCTGTCTGAAGATACATGCTTTAGAACAGAACAATAAAATAAAATGTGAAGAAAAGAGTATTAAGACATATTATCCCCTCTCTGTTGGCAATCAGTGTACTAACAATTATTAGTTGCTCAACTAAGAATAACACCGCGCAAACGCGTTGGTGGCATGCCTTCAATACACGTTATAACGTCTACTATAACGGTGCACAAGCTTATATTGATGGTTCATTAGAGAAGGAGAAGGGAAATAAGGATAACTTCACAGAACTCATCCCACTCTATACTGTCGGCAATAAGAATAGTCGTGACTTAGGAAAGGGTAACTTCGATAGGGCTATAGAAAAGGCTGAGAAGGCGATTGCAAAGCATAGTATCAAGAAAAGACCAGAATGGACAAAGAGTAGACGAAAGACAGAAAAGGACATAGAATGGCTATCGCGCCGTGAATATAACCCCTTCTTATGGAAGGCATGGATGCTCATGGGGCGTTCACAATTCCATAAAGGTGCCTTTGAAGAAGCGGCTGCTACCTTTGCTTATATGAGCCGCATCTACAAAGGACAACCTGCAATCTATGGGAAAGCAAGGGCTTGGTTAGCTAAATGTTACATAGAACAAGACTGGCTCTATGATGCTGAGGATGTCATTCGGAATATGCAGCGCGACTCTTTGGACTGGCGAGCTGTGAAAGAATGGGACTATACCTATGCTGATTATTACCTGCATTCAGGTGAGTTTGAGAAGGCTGTTCCTTATCTCCAAAAGGTTATCAAGCATGAAATGCGTAAGAAGCAGAAGGCTCGTGAGTTGTATCTACTCGGACAAGTATTGGCTTCACTCGGCAGAAATGAGGAAGCTTACAAAGCGTTCCAACGTGTAATTCGTACCAACCCTCCCTATGAATTAGAGTTCAATGCACGTATTGCACAGACTGAAGTTACCGCTAAGGGGCAGACGAAGAAGATGATTAGTAAGCTCAAGCAAATGGCTGCTTCGGACAATAACAAGGAGTATCTTGACCAAGTATATTACGCTATGGGCAATATACACCTTGCTGCACGAGATACGCTTGCAGCCATTAATGCATACGAGTTAGGTAACAAGAAGGCAACAAGAAGTGGTATTGAGAAAGGCGTATTACTGCTCCACCTCGGTGATCTCTACTGGGCAAAGGAACGCTTTGGAGATGCTAAACGATGCTATGGAGAAGCTATCGGACTCCTTGATAAGGACCGTAAAGACTATGAGCAGTTGTCTGAACGTTCAAAGATATTGGACGAATTAGCGCCTTATACAGATGCCGTACAGCTCCAAGACTCACTTCAATATCTTGCAAAATGTTCTGAACAAGAGCGTAATGCTGCGATTGATCGTGTTATCACAGCCCTTAAGAAGAAAGAAAAAGAAGAACGACAGTTGCAGACTGCAATGAATAATGGACAGCAGCAAGGTATGGATGGCAACTTTGGAAACAATAACCTTGGGACGCCTAAGCCTTTAAATAATAGACAACAGCAAGGAAATACGTGGTATTTCTATAACCCAACAGCGGTTCAACAAGGTAAGACTACCTTCCAACAACTATGGGGTAAACGAGAGAATGTTGATAACTGGCAGCGCATTAATCAAAGTGTTGTGGGCAAAATAGGCAATACCAACATGCCTATTGAACTTACAGAGCAGCAAAGGGATTCTATCATGCACGCTGAAGCACGACAAGATTCTATCAAACAAGCAGCTGACTCGCTTAAGAATGACCCTCATAAACGTGAGTATTATCTGTCACAGATACCGTTCACTGCGGAACAGTTGGAGGCAAGTAATAAGATATTAGAAGATGGTTTGCACCATTCTGGTGTTATCTTTAAGGACAGACTCGACAACCTTCGGTTAGCTGAAAAGGCCTTAAGGCGTGTGAGTGACAACTATCCTGACTATGAACAGATGGATGATGTGTACTATCATCTCTACCTACTCTACATGCGTAAGAATGAACCCCAGGTGGCTGAGAACTATGTTACACGCCTAAGTCAGAAGTTCCCAAAGAGTAAGTGGACTGCTCTCCTTACTGATCCGTACTACAAACAGAACCTTCGCTTCGGTGTGCAGATAGAAGATTCTCTCTATGCAGCAACCTACGAAGCCTTCAAACAAGGTCGATATGGTGAGGTCGCAGCTAATACTCGCATCTCTGATTCACGCTTCCCAATGGGTGCCAATAGGGATAAGTTCCTCTTCATTGGAGGCTTAGGGAAACTGAACAATGGCGATCCTACGGGTTGTGTCAATGACATGAAAGAGGTTGTAAAGAACTATCCAAGCAGCCGTATCAGTGAGATGGCGGGTATGATTGTTAATGGTGTGCAAGCTGGAAAGAAGCTACGTGGAGGTAAGTTTGACCTTGACGACATCTGGAGCTATCGTGCAAATGTAATGAAAGATAGCGATAGCATACAACAAGCTAAACTTTCTTCAGAGCGTGATATAGACTTTAAGTTCCTGTTAGTGTACCACCCTGACTCCCTGAAAGAGAACAAGTTACTATTCGAATTAGCACGATTCAACTTCACAAACTTCCTCGTTCGTAACTTTGAAATTGAGATAGAAGACCTCAATGGCTTACATCAGATGCAGGTATCAGGCTTCCGTAGCTTTGATGAGGCTTATCAATATGCACGTCAATTATTCGCATCACAGGCTGTAGCACAGCAAATGGGCAAGAGTACAAAGGGAATTATTATCAGCGAAAAGAACCTTAAACTGATAGGAACAATATATAGTTACAAGGACTACGAGGCGTTCTATGCAAAGCATTTTGCACCTTTAGTCGTGACACAAAGATACTTACTGAGTGAGCCAGCTGAGGTTGCTACACCACGTGAACGCGATATACAGCAGGAGATAGAACAGAAACATGCAAATGATCCTGACCTCTATCCTGACACACAGGACGTACCTGTTGACAACACGATGACTATCCCAATGGAGGAGTCAAAGCCTAAGAAGACGGAACAGAAGGTAATCGAACAAGATAACAATACCTTTGAGATTCCTGTAGAGGACAAGAAGCCAGTTGTAGAAGATAAGAAACCTGCAACTGAGAAGAAGCCTATAATAGAAGAAAAGAAGCCTATAACGGAGGAGAAAAAGCCTGTACTGGACGACAACAGCACCTACTTCATACCAGAGGAGGAACCTGCAAAGCCAACTACTCCTGTAACACCGGCTAAGCCAACAGTGCCAACAACTCCAAACAAGACAACTAAGCCTGTTATACCAGCTAAGCCTACGACTCCAGTAGCACCAGCAAAAACTACAAAGCCAGTGGCAACGGACAAGTCTGCTAAGCCTACAGCGCCAAAGACGCAACAGCCTTCTACGCAGAAGCCACAGGCTACACCTGCACCAAAGAAGAAGGTTTCGGATGACGGTCCGATAATCTACTTCGGTGATGAAGTGCCACAACAGAACAAGACAAACAACAAGAATAATAAAAAGAACCAGCCCATCCAGAACGATATCGAAGATGAATACTACGATTTGGAGGGGTTCTAAGGAAAGGAGATAACAACTATGAGCAATGGATTGTTACTTTGGGTAGATGATGAGATTGAGTTGTTAAAGGCTCATATCATCTTCCTTGAGAAGAAAGGATACGAAGTGGTGACGGTCAGCAATGGTACTGATGCCATTGACCAATGCCAAACACAGACATTCGATCTCGTTCTCTTGGACGAGCAGATGCCTGGATTATCAGGTTTAGAGACGTTACAACGTATTAAGGAGATTCAACCTGCCACACCTATCGTCATGGTAACGAAGAGCGAGGAGGAAGATATTATGAACCAGGCTATCGGTGCAAAGATTGCCGATTACCTTATTAAGCCTGTCAACCCTAATCAGATTCTCCTTACACTGAAGAAGAATATCCACCAAAAAGAGATTGTTACGGAAGTAACTCAAAGCGGTTATCAGCAAAACTACCAACAAATTGCTATGCAGATAGCCGACTGCCGAACATTCAATGACTGGAAGGACGTCTATCGAAAGCTTGTACATTGGGAACTGGAACTAAGCAGTGCTGATAGCAATATGACCGAGATGCTGAAGATGCAAAAGGAAGAAGCCAACAATGGTTTTGCTAAATACATTGCGAAGAACTATCTTGATTGGGTAGCACCACAAGACAACAAAGTCAGCAATAGCTTCTCTAAATTGGCTGGACAGAAGAAACAGCAGACGAACAACGATGATAATCGTCCGCTGCTTAGTACGGATATCTTCAAAAGTAAGGTGTTCCCACTCATTGACAAAGGTGAGAAGGTGTTTCTCATCGTCATTGATAACTTCCGACTCGACCAATGGCGCATTCTCTCAAAAGAGATTGGCGACATGTTTGACATTGAAGAAGACCTCTACATGAGTATTCTTCCAACTGCCACACAGTATGCTCGTAATGCTATTTTCAGCGGTCTTATGCCAAAGCAGATAGCAACAATGTTCCCAGAACTATGGGTAGATGAAGACGAGGAAGAAGGTAAAAACCTTAACGAGGAACCACTCATACAAACACAGATAGACCGCTATCGCCGACATGATAAGTTCTCTTATCATAAGATTAACAACTCTACTGGTGCAGACAAGTTCATGCAGCAATATAAGAACCTTGCGCAGAACGACCTCAATGTACTTGTAGTAAACTTCGTCGACATGCTTTCTCACGCTCGTACAGAGATGAGAATGATACGTGAATTAGCAAGTAACGAGAGCGCATATCGCTCTATTACGCTTAGTTGGTTCCAACATAGCGTATTGGCAGATGTATTCAAAGAGTTGGCGCAGTCTGACTATAAGGTCATCATTACAACCGATCACGGTTCTATCCGTACGACGAATCCAATCAAGATTATCGGTGACCGCAATACGAATACCAATCTGCGTTATAAATTAGGAAAGAGCCTCAACTACGATGCACGTCAGGTATTCGCTATCAAGAATCCTCATCTTGCACAGCTCCCTGCACCAAACCTCAGCACAAGCTATGTCTTTGCAACAGGCGACTCGTTCTTTGCCTACCCTAATAATTATAACTATTACGTCTCTTACTATAAAGATACATTCCAGCACGGAGGTATCTCAATGGAAGAGATGATTGTCCCATTGGCAACACTTAGTCCGAGGAAGAGGTAAGAGGAAGCCTCCCCCAACCCCTCCGAAAGGAGGGGAGATTTCCTCAAATACACTTAAGAATGGGATAGAGAATATATCTTATTAAGGGTAAGCGTGCTTAAGACATAAACATAGGTTGTATAGGTTCGTTCTCACATAGGAAACTGTAAAATTCTTGAAAACATATAGTTCCATACAAATGGACGAACTGCTGACAACCATCTACCGCATAAACAGAATAAAAAGAAAACAATATGGAAATTACAATCAAAAGCCTCGATTCCATCCATGAGGCTGCAAAGGAATTTGTCAAGAGGATGGGTGATGGAAAGGTATTCGCTTTCTACGGAAAGATGGGTGCAGGAAAGACTACTTTTATCAAGGCTCTTTGCGAGGTCTTGGGCGTAGAAGATGTTATCACCTCCCCTACTTTCGCTATTATCAACGAATATACGGATGGCAACGGTGACCCAATCTATCACTTTGACTTCTATCGTATCAAGAAGTTGGAAGAGGTATATGACATGGGATATGAGGACTATTTCTACAGTGGTAACCTCTGCTTGTTAGAATGGCCAGAACTCATCGAGGAAATCCTCCCTGAGAATGTAATCAAGGTTACGATTGAAGAACAACCAGATGGTACTCGTAAGCTGAGTTGTTAATAAGAAAAGAACACCGAAAAATAGTTCATGCAAATACGAAATATCTTTACATAAATTGCCGTTCATTGGGCAATTTAATGGGATAAAAACGCATTTTCGGGCACAATTGTAACTGTCTTGTATTCATAATGTTACAAAACAGAAAAAGAAAAGGTGCTTTATAAGCCTCTAAAAGGGCGTTAGTAAGACCTTAAAAGGGCACCTTTTAGAAGCCAATTAAGACTTAATTCGAATGCAATTAAGCATCAATTGAAAATGTACAGATAATAAAATAGGACAAATCAGATTGATTTGTCCTATTTTATTTATGTAAGTAATGTTGTGTTACATCTTATTATGATTGAGTATCATCAGACTCCGTGAAGTCAACATACTCACCTTCGCTGTCTGGAATTACCTGCTTACGGCGTTCCTCTATTGGGCGATTATCGATAATAGTATTCTCTGTAGAGCTTGGTTCTTGATACTGATAGTTGTTAGGATTAAACTGACGACGTGCGCGTGTCATCTGCTTATAGAATGCAAAAGCCACCCATAAGATAATCACAAAAAACGCTATAAAAAAGAAGAACGCAAACTTCAGAATAAAAGCAATTATTGACATAGCTTTGAACTTATACCCCTTACTGTTGTGTTGGGGATTGTTTTACGATAGCTGACAGTATCACATACCATGCAATGATAATAGCAAATGACGAGATACCAAAGATGACTACCAATGGACAACAAGTAATCAAGAAGAGATACTTCACCTCATTACCCTTGAATGACCAGTGCTTGAACTTTAATGCAAACATTGGGATCTCTGATACAAGTAGCCATGAACTAATAAGAATACCTGCAAGGAGGAAGTATAAAACCCAAGGACGAGTCTCTAACTTCTCCCCTACACCTACAAGAAGTGAACCCCAAAAGAGTGCATTCGCAGGTGTTGGCAATCCTATAAAACCTAATGACTGACGTTCATCAAGATTAAACTTTGCAAGACGCAATGCCGAGAAAGCTGCCATGATAAAGGCTGTATAAGGCAGATAGTCGCGTAATGGCTCAAGAAAAACAGGATAAGACATTACGTATAACTGTGAAAAAATGATAGCTGATGGTGCTGCACCGAAAGTAATAACATCTGCCAAAGAGTCTAACTCTTTACCAATAGGAGAACTAACATTCAGTAAGCGTGCCACCATTCCATCAAAGAAATCAAACACAGCACCTATAATAATAAATAGCAAAGCAACCTCTATCTTGCCTGCAAAAGCAAAACCAATAGCAATGCAACCAGAGATAAGGTTGCAACAAGTAATACTATTAGGAATATGTTTCTTCATCTTTACTTGTTATTTGGCTTCAACTTAGCAATCACTGTTTGGTCACCCGTTGTTGACTGTCCCATCTTAACACATACCTCAGAGCCTACAGGAAGGAAGATATCAACACGACTACCTAACTTAATAAAACCAAGATGCTCATCAATATAACAATCTTCACCAGGTTTAGCGTATGTCACGATACGGCGTGCCATAGCACCTGCAATCTGACGACAAAGGATGTCTGTACCATCAGGAGTTGTGATAATTGTATCTGCATGTTCGTTCTCCTCACTTGCCTTAGGTAGCCAAGCCTTGTGGAAGTTACCATCAAAATGCTGTACAGACTTTACTACTCCATCTACAGGGAACCAATTGGCATGAACGTTCCATAGACTCATAAAGATTGAAATCATCAATCGGCGCTCATGAAAATATTCGTTTTCGTCTACCTCTTCTATAACAACGATATGGCCGTCGGCTGGAGCTACGACAATACCCTCCGTATCCTCACTACCAAAATAGCGGATAGGACACTGATAGAAATTAAGTACTATACCATAGACAGTACCGAACACGACTGTAAAAATCCAAAATGGTATCTTCGTTGGAACTGCAAACCAGAGAACCAAAGCTATAAGGACAAGACCTATACCTCCGTAGAGCAGTGTATTTGTCCCTTCGTGATGGATTCTAATCTTTTTGAGTTTCTTTTTTATTTTTCCCATGGTCGATAAACGACGTATTTGTTTTGTTGCAAAGGTACTTCTTTTTTGTCATTTCCACAAATTTTCACTCTCAATCTTTTGTTATGTCGGCTTTTCATAGTAACTTTACAGCTCAAAAACGCATAAGTTCAATGGAAGATTACGTACATTTACACGTCCACACCAATTATTCTATTCTTGATGGTCAGTCTAAGGTTACACGCCTTGTTGATAAGGCTATTGCAGACGGAATGAAGGGTATGGCGATTACTGATCATGGTGTAATGTTCGGCATAAAAGAGTTTGCTGACTATTGTGCTAAGGTCAATAAAGGTAGGAAAGAGAAGGGTGAAGAGCCTTTCAAGCCTATCTTCGGATGTGAGATGTATGTAGCACGTCGCACAATGCATGATAAGGATAAGAGTATGCATGATAATTCAGGCTACCACCTTATCGTATTGGCAAAGAACTATACAGGATACAAGAACCTTATTAAACTTGTATCTAATGCGTGGGTAGATGGTTATTACTATCGTCCCCGAACGGACCGTGAGCAGCTTGAGAAGTATCATGAGGGACTGATTGTGTGTACAGCTTGTATTGCAGGTGAAGTCCCTAACAAGATTATACATGATGACATCGAGGGGGCAAGAGAAGCTTGCGAATGGTATCACCGTGTCTTTGGAGATGATTTCTACCTTGAGTTGCAACGACATGAAGTAAAAGACCCAAGTTTAGTGGCAAACCGTGAGGCTTATCCTTTACAGCAGAAAGCTAATAAAGTTCTCATGAAGTTTGCACAAGAATATGGTATAAAGATAGTATGTACCAATGACTGTCACTTCGAAGACAAGGAGACCGCCGAGGCACATGACCACTTACTATGTCTTTCAACAAATGAAGATTTAGATGATCCAAAGCGTATGCGCTACTCTAAACAAGAGTGGTTTAAAACGCGTGCAGAGATGAATGAGATATTCTCAGACATCCCAGAAGCTATGACGAATACGCTGGAAATCCTTAATAAGGTAGAGACTTATGATATTAATCATAGTCCTATCATGCCTTTCTTCCCCATCCCAGAAGACTTCGGAACGGAAGAAGAATGGAAAAAGAAGTTCACTGAGGAAGACTTATACAAGGAGTTTACCACCGATGAGAATGGCGAGAACCCTCTTCCCCCTGAAGAAGGACAGAAGGTTATCGACCGTTTAGGAGGCTATGAGAAGATGTATCGCATTAAGTTTGAAGCCGATTATCTTGCGAAGTTAGCCTACGATGGTGCCAAAAAACTATATGGCGACCCTCTTTCTGACGAGGTTAAGAATCATATTCGCTTTGAGTTACACGTCATGAAGACGATGGGTTTCCCTGGTTACTTCCTCATAGTACAAGACTTTATCAATGCTGCACGACAGGACTTGGACGTAATGGTAGGTCCGGGACGTGGTTCTGCCGCAGGTTCGGTAGTGGCTTATTGCTTAGGAATTACGCAGATTGATCCATTGAAGTATGACCTACTTTTTGAGCGATTCCTCAACCCTGACCGTGTCAACCTCCCTGATATTGATACCGACTTTGATGATGACGGCCGCGGACGTGTGCTGCAGTGGGTAATGGATAAGTACGGACACGAGAACTGTGCACATATTATTACCTACTCTACAATGGCAACAAAGAACTCTATCAAGGATGTTGCTCGTGTAGAGAAACTACCAGTAGATGTCTCTAATGCCCTTTGTAAGGCGATTCCAGAACGCTTACCTAATGGCATGAAGATGAACTTAACGAATGCTATCAAGTGTACTCCAGAGTTGCAGAATGCAGAGGTTAGTGAAGACATAAGGGAGCGTAATACGATTAAATACGCCAAGATGTTGGAGGGAACAGTGCGCGGAACGGGTATCCATGCCTGTGGATTCATTATCTGTCGTAACCCTATTGATGAATGGGTACCTATCTCTACGGCAACAGACCCAGACTTCCCAGAGAAGAAAGTACCAGTAACCCAGTATGATGGTCACGTAATTGAGTCTACAGGTCTTATCAAAATGGACTTCCTCGGACTGAAGACGCTATCCGAGTTAAAGGAGGCTTGCAAGGTTGTTAAGCAGACAACTGGCAACGTGATTGACCTTGAGAAGATTCCTATTGATGACGAACTGACCTACCAACTCTATCAACGTGGACAGACCGTTGGTACATTCCAGTTTGAGTCGGCAGGTATGCAGAAGTATCTTCGTGAGCTTCATCCAACCGTGTTTGAAGACCTCATCGCCATGAATGCGCTCTATCGTCCGGGTCCAATGGATTATATCCCAGACTTTATCAGGCGTAAACATGACCCTTCTTTGGTGAAGTACGACATCCCATGTATGGAGAAGTACCTCAAAGACACATACGGTATCACGGTTTATCAGGAGCAAGTTATGCTCTTGAGTCGCCAGTTAGCCAACTTTACACGTGGTGAGAGTGATGCTCTTCGTAAGGCAATGGGTAAGAAGATGAAGCCTATCGTCGACAAGATGAAGCCTAAATTCATCAAGCAAGGACAGGAGAACGGACACGACCCACAGATACTTGAGAAGATATGGAGCGACTGGGAGAAGTTTGCCAGCTACGCTTTCAACAAGTCACATGCCACTTGCTACTCATGGGTAGCTTACCAGACGGCTTACATGAAGGCGCATTATCCAGCCGAATATATGGCTGCGTTGATGACACGTCGCTTCAGTCAGATTACCGAAATCACAAAGTTGATGGAGGAATGTAAAGCATTGAAGATTGCAACCCTTGGTCCTGATGTCAACGAGAGTCAGATTGGCTTTGGTGTGAACAAGCATGGTGAGATTCGCTTCGGACTATCTGCTATCAAGGGAATGGGTGCAAGTGCGGCTGAAAGCATTGTACGCGAACGTGAGAAGAATGGTCCTTATAAAGATATATACGACTTTGCAGAGCGTGTCGACCTCAGTAATGTAAACCGCAAAGCGTTTGAAAGTTTGGCTTATAGTGGCGGCTTCGACAGCTTCGGTTTACAGCGAGAACAATACTTTGCAGTCACTGGAAAGGGTGATTTATTTTTAGATACCATCGTCCGTTATGGGCAGCTTTTCCAAGCAGAAAAGGCACAACAACAGAACTCACTCTTCGGAGGTATGGATGCCGTTGATGTAGTACATCCTATTGCACCAAAGGCAGAGAAGTGGCCTGCCATTGAGAAATTAAATAAGGAGCGTGAGCTGGTAGGTATCTATCTGTCTGCTCACCCACTCGATGAATATAGTGTTGTACTGAACAATATGTGTAACACTCATTGCTCTAAGATTGGTCGCAATGCTGACATGACAGAATTGGCAAAGGCAGACGAAGTGACATTTGGCGGTATTGTCACATCCGTAAACGAACGTTTCTCACAAAAGACAGGAAAGCCTTTTGGCTTTGTCACGATAGAAGACTTTGAAGGAACAGGCGAATTAGCTCTGTTTGGTGACGACTGGGCACGGTGGAACAACCTCCTGAAGATGAACTACACCGTCTATATAACAGCTAAGTGTCAGCCTCGTTATCGCAATAATCCTGACATGTTAGAGCTAAAAGTGCAAAAGATTGAGCAACTCTATGACGTGAAAGAAAATCGTTTGGAACGCTTTACCATCTCTATGGATGCAACAGCATTAGACGATGCCTTCGTTTCGGAATTAGCAACAGTCATCGAGGAACATATCGGTAACACACAACTTTACATACAGTTGCGAACGCCTGACAATACTGTACTTATGCTAAGGAGTAAGAATGGTGGCGTTAACGTCGACCGTACGCTAATAGACTTTATCTCATCGAATGAGAAGATGGAGTTCCATATAAACTAAGTCGAAAGTGGCACAATCTTTGATGATGAGTAAATAGATTGAAAAGACAATATTAATAAACTTATAAACAGAATAAAAATGGAAGTAGTAATTACTAACGAGAATTTAGAGACTTACAAGAATGGTGAGTTACCATTGGTAGTTGATTTATGGGCAACATGGTGTGGACCTTGTAAGATGATTGGTCCTATCATCTCAGAACTTGCTGAAGAGTACGATGGTAAGATTGTTGTAGGCAAGTGTGATGTTGAGGAGAATGATGACGTAGCTATCGACTTCGGTGTACGTAACATCCCAACCATCCTCTTCTTTAAGGGTGGTCAGTTGGTAGACAAGTTTGTTGGTGCAGCTTCAAAGGACGTTCTCAAAGAGAAGTTCGACGCTCTGCTCTAAGCTAAACACTTATAAATATAAAGCCATATCAGTAATCCTTTGATAGGATTCTGGTATGGCTTTTTTATACATAAACTCTCACATCTAAACCACGTCACAACTAAAAAAGACACATTAAACTGAAAGTTTTTCCTTTTTTTTTATTAGTAATCATATAATTTTATATCTTTGCGATAGAAACCTATCGCTTTTTAAAAGCGCAACTGAGTTTGAACCTTTCAATTCACTTAACTTCATTAGTTATGGAAAAACTATTGCTTATCCTCCTTCTGTTCTGCACCGGATTTCGAGCCAGCGCACAGTCCGTATCTGGAAAGGTGCTTGATGAAAACAAGAAGCCTATCCCCTACGCAAATGTCATTATCCTTTCAGCCAAGGATTCTACCTTCATTGTTGGTACAACAACCGCTGATGATGGTAGTTTCAACTTCAAGGAGGTTACAGTAGGTAATATCCTTAAAGCCTCCTTCGTAGGTTATGAGCCCTTCACTACGGTTCTTTCCAACCAAGACAACCTGACTATCGTTCTGAAAGAAGATGCAAAAATGATGAAAGAGGTAGTTGTCAAAGGCAGTGCTCCCTTGCATAAGATGACAACAGAGGGCATACAAACGAACATAGAAAACACCATACTGAGCAAGCTCGGCACTTGTGAGGATGTTCTTGCACATGTCCCGGGACTGACAAAGAAGAAAGATGGCTATGAAGTCTTTGGTAAAGGGACTCCAATCATCTATATCAACGGTCGCCAGATGCGTGATATAACAGAGCTTGAACGCCTGAAATCAAACGATATCAAAAGCGTTGAGGTAATAACCAACCCCGGGAGTAAATATAATGCAGCCGTAAGAGCAGTCGTAAAGATACGCACGAAGAAGGCAATAGGCGACGGCTTTGGCTTCGATGTACGCTCCGCCTACTACCAGTCGGAAAATGTAGACCTCTCAGAACAGCTGAACTGGAAATATCGCCATAAGCGTCTGGAACTCTTTGGTACGCATGGCTATTCACTTGACAACAACCTCGAACACAGCAAAACAACCACAATTGTTCACGTTGACACCCTCTGGCAGCAGGATTTCACGCAAAAAGTCCCCGATAAGAATTCTATTTTCAAGAATATTATAGGAGCAGACTATCAGCTGAATGACAGCAATTCTGTCGGTATCAAATACATGATTAACTTCCCTCATGACTTCCCCCTATCTGTTTTTATTAGTAGTGATGTAACGGCAAACGGGACTTTCTACGACCATATTAACACCTTTGCAACATGCAAGCAGTCCCATCGTCCTTCCCAATTCATTAATCTCTACTATGTTGGAAAGATAGGAAAGATGGACATAGACTTCAATGCTGATTATCTTTATAACAAGCAAAATAACCATACTACCTCTCGAGAAGAAAGTCGCAACAAGACCAGTCGCACCGTGACTTCCGACAATCAAGAGCGCAACAGGCTCTTTGCTTCTAAGCTAACCTTGGGCTATCCTGTTTTAGGAGGTAATCTGTCAGTGGGTGCAGAATATACCTATACAAACCGCAATGATGCATATAGCAATCCTGAAAACTATGTCCCAAGCTCATCCGCACAGCTAAAAGAGTCGAATATCGCTCCTTTTATGGAATACAAACACCAGCTATCAATCTGCCAGTTGACAGCTGGTTTACGCTGGGAGGCGGTACACTTCAACTATTATGAGAACGGACAGCACATTGCTAATCAGAGTCGTTCGTTCAGCAACTTATTCCCAAGCATCTCTGCAGCTACTCAAATAGGAGACCTACAGATGCAATTAAGCTATGCAGCGAGGACATGTCGTCCTTCTTACCGTCAGTTAAGCAATAACGTTACATACGGCAATCGTTTCTTGATGCAGTCGGGTAACCCACTGCTTCAGCACGAATATATCCACGACATAAGCTTAGGAGCTATGTGGAAGTTCATCCAGTTTGGCATCTCATACAATGACCGTCGTCACGCCATTGTCTTCTGGAGCGAACAAGACAGTCATAACTCAGCTATCTCACGTCTTACCTACACGAATCTTCCAAGCATCAAGACAATATCTACTCAGTTAGCTTTTTCGCCAACAATCGGTATCTGGACACCTGAGTTCACGGCATTAATGAAGAAGCAATGGCTCACATTACATACAAGTACAAAGACTTATAAGCTGAACAAACCAATCTGGCAATTCAGCTTTAACAACACCTTTGACTTTGGAAAAGGTTGGTTGCTATCAATGGAGTCCTACCTCGTTACAAAAGGCGATGGCGAAATTGCCTCATTAGCAAGCAATAGAGGTTCGCTTGACATCAACCTTACCAAGTCTTTCCTAAAAGACAGACTCGCACTTCGTATTGGTGGAACAGACTTGTTCCATACCCAAAAAGAAGGAGGAATTAGCTACACAGAGTCTATGGAGACTCAATATATTGGTACATACGACAGCCGTCAGTTTGTTCTAACTGTTACCTATAAGTTCAACACTTCACGAAGCAAATACAAGGGTACAGGTGCCGGTCAGGCTGAAAAGAACAGATTATAGACGGCAAAAAAGCACAAGTAAACTTAGCCTCTGACCCAATAGGCTTAGTTGACTTGTGCCTGAATAACTCCCTACTTACCCCGAATTGCCTCTGCTTTGGCAGTATATCATAAGTTGTTTAGTACTCCGCACCATTGGTGCGAAGCACAAGCACGATATGTGCGAAGCCTTAGCACAACATGTGCGCAGCAATATTACGTACAAAGAAAGAGGGTATATCCAAGACACTAACGTCTAAGATATACCCTCTAAAATATATGTTAACACGGAAGATTAATCATTCATATAACGCTGAACACGCGCATACATCAACTCATACTGAGATTTGATAGTTGTATCCTTCGTTGTCTTAATGCGCTCCTCAAGTAGTTTCTGCAGTTTCTGTGCATAGTGGAATACATATTCAGCTGTGCGGTCGATGGTCTCTGTCCACATCGTCTCTGGTTCACCATAACCAACACCAAAACCAAGGAAAGCCACATCCTGCTTATCATCACGCAAGCTGCGCACCTTACCAACCTGTCTTACCTCAACAATGTTAGCCTTCAGACGTTCAACATAGAGTTGCTGCATGGCGATATCATCATCGTCAAGATTCTCATCACCAGCGATTGTCTTAGCCCAAACATTATTATACGTATCTTCGCAATATTCCAATGGAGAATAAGAAGTAGAGTCAGCATAATAGCTCAATGCTAAACGTGCGGTTGCAGAAAGAGCCATTTCCTGAATGCCACCTGCCAATGTCTTGTAAGGATGAGAGTTAATCTGAGGTAAACGGTTCTCGATACTCTCAACACCACGCTTACCAAACTTGTGTGCTTCTTGCAACAACCACATTGCAGCAGCACGTTGTTTCTCCTTAGGCATCACCTCATAACGAGGAATACCAGAAGACTCTGTGGTCTGATTCAGCTTGATACCACCAATGACAGCATAGACATTACGAGCATAACCGTAAGCCTGAGAAACCATTTGACGATAGAGCTTAGCCTTACGAGTACCATCAGTACCGTCTGGAATCCACTCATCAAAATGACTGAGGATATACTCAAGGTTCTTAAGACCATATGTACTTGACTTCACAGCATCGTCACCGAGATCCTCCTCAATGGCGGTTGGGTCATAACGATAACGTGACTGCTGAAGTACGTAACGATACATTGGGTCGTTAGCATGAGACTCAACAAGTGCCATCAATGGCTTTACGTCATCTCTGAAACTCTTTGAGTTAGGGAAAACACGGTAGCCCCACTCTATTGCATAGTTGTCATACACACCGAGGTAAGGAGGAGTCAGTGACACACCCTTATCTGTTGGCTGTGCAACATAATTGAAACGAGCATAGTCCATGATAGATGCTGTCGTACCATACTTCTGTGTGAAGCTTGCAGAACGTAGCGAATCAGTTGGGATTGCAGCCGATGAAGCCATGTTGTGCATCAGTCCGAGTGTATGTCCTACCTCGTGAGTTACAATATACTCCAATGTTGGCAACAAAATGCTATCAGGCATATCCAATGTTCGTGCAGCAGGATCAATCTGTGATGTCTGAATAAATCGCCAACTATTGATGACATTCACAACATCATTATACACCAATACGGTCGCTGTGATAATCTCACCTGTACGTGGATCAACCCATGATGGACCCATTGCATTCTCTGTAGCAGTAGGCAGATAACGAATGCAAGAATACTGGAAGTTATCAGGATCGAAGTTTGGATCATTAGTTGGGAAGTCCACTGCCTGCATCACATTCTTAAAACCGATACGCTCGAAAGCCTTATTCCATCTTAGAACAGCTTGTCTTATCGCAGGCTTCCATTTTTCAGGGAACGCATTATCGATATAGAACACAATAGGTTTTACAGGCTCGCTAAGCTGACCAGCAAAGTAAGCTGCAGGATCTTTTGGCTCTAAACGCCAACGATTGATAAAGCTTGCATGGTCGATAAGACTGTCATTGACGATAGACTTCGGTGTAAGGAAGTAGCCAAGACGAGTATCACTTAGACGAGGAGTCATCTTATCCTCTGGCAAGAGAGCCAAAGTAAACTGTACACCGATAGAAACTGGATGATTACTAATAGCAACATTACCACTGTTACCAGTCATGTTGGTAACATAGTTGCGCTCCATCGAGATACAAGCATTGTTTGCAAACGACTTCAAAGAAGTTACTTTAATCCACTCTGGCTTTAAGTCAGCATCCACACGATATGGACCAGCTATCTTTGCGATAACAGGGAAGTACTTGCTCTCTCTCAAGAAGAAAGAAGAAACATCAAAAAGAATACCACCAGTCTTCTTGTTTCTTGCCTTGATTGGGAAGCTATAGAAGTCAAGGTTACGATAGTTCGTAGCCTGTGCCTGCTTCGCATTACCTACTGGTAGGGCATCAAGTAATTCAGAGTTGATAGCCTGCATTACGATAGAGCTATCCTTCTCAACAAAGCGTACGTGTGAAACTGAACCAGCACGAGTACCAACCTCAGCAAACTGTGGGCTTGATACAGATGAAATTGTAGCACCAATCAGCATGTCACGACCGATAGAAGAAGGTGGCAACTCCATAAGGAGTTTCTCACCTGTTCTATAAAACGAAACGAATGGTCCCTTTGCTGAGTCTGTCTTCTCTTCGGTTAGAATACGCTCATAGGCATCTTTCTTAACCACAGAAGTAGTGGTTGTAGCCTTCTTTTTCTTCTTTTTAAAGAAAGGGAAAGCTTGTGCTGACAGTGAAAGGCTCAAGAATCCCACTGCTAATAGGGTTGCATGAACCGATTTCATTGATAAAAATGAAGTCTTTCTCATTTCTTCACCTCCAGTGTCTTATTGATTTTGAAGAGCATCATCTCATAGTGTGTACACGCTTCAAGTGGTAAATTTGCCTTCAAACATTTCTCCAAAGCTGTTCTCAACTTCAAAAGACAGTTGTAGAAGTAAAGCTCTGAGTTGTCTGCGAGTGTGATATCAACTGTTGGAGCAAGATTCTGAGATGGGTCACCAAAGCCTGGAGTTGCACCGAGATCATCACCCTTCAAAGCCATACTTGAACCAGAGCCACCGCCTGAACCACCGTTACCAGTAGCCTTAGAAACAACACTCTGTGCCTGACTCATAAATGCACGCTGCAAAACACGCTCGCCCTGAGAAGGTGCGCGCATCTCAGCAACACTCTTGAAGAGGGTGTTATAGATATCATCGAAGTACTCTTTTTGTGTGTAACTGTTTGGATTCAAGTAAGAAGTGATAGCTACACGCATACGTGCTGCCATCAAATCGTAACCCATAAACTCCAAACTCTGGTCATAATAGCTTACTGACAAGTAGCCCTTACGCTCGAAATCACGGTTAGCATACTTCTTGAAGCTCATCGCCTCCTGCAAACACCACAAGAGTGAACGACGCTGAAGATCCTTAGAAACAACCTGATACTGTGGTACTCCTGCTGAAATCTTCATATTGTTGAGATACATACCACCAACATTACTCAACACCTGCTTGAACAAAGCGTAACGATTCTGTGATATCTGCAGGTATAACTGATCTTTGATACGAGTATCCTCATCGTTCTTAATCCACTTAGAGAGGTTGTTTTCAACGATTGTATAGTTCTTATTTGCAAGGTTTGCACTTGCAATCATATCGTTACCAAGGGCTCCTGCAGCAAGACGTGGGTCCCATTTAGCATTGCGCTCAGCATAATAACGAAGACGTGGGTTTGTCACCTTCTTGTCAACAAACGCCTCAAGTGTATTCTTCTCATCATTGATAGAAACATTATCGGTATCAAAGTAACGATAGTTCCAATCAATTGTAAAGTAGTCGTACATACCGAGTCCTGTTGGAGTAAGGCGTACTCCGTTATCTGTTGGCTGTGCAACATAATTGTAATGAACGTCATCCATAACAGAAGGAGCAAGTCCCATGGTAGTCGTGAAACGTGCATTACGCAATGAATCTGTAGGATAAGTAGCTGAAGCACCAAGGTTATCCAAGAGTCCTAACATACTACCCGTTTCCTTTGTTACCAACATCTTCAAGCCTTCTGCAAACTTAGCAGCAGACAAACGGTTGCTGCGTACTGATGGGTCAACGGCACCTGTTTCAATCAAACGCCACTTATGTAACAACTTCTCGACATCAGAATAGATGAACATAGAGGCTGCCACAATCTCACCTGTATTAGGATTGACATAGATATCACTCTTTGGAGCAGATGAAGAACCACTTGGTATGTAGCGAATACAAGAATACTGAATGTTATCTGGGTCGAAATCTCCTTGCTTCTGAGGGAAGTCAACAACCTCAATAGCATTCTTAAAGCCTATCTTTTCAAAAGCTTTATTCCACTCAAGAACACCCTCACGAATTGGCTGTTTCCATGCCTCTGGGAAGGTATTATCCAAATAGAAACGGATTGGATTAACAGGCTGACTCAGCTTACCCTTTGCATAAGCCTTCTTATCCTTTGGTACAAGATTCCAACGATGAGAGTAGAAGATACGCTTTGTACCTTCACCTTCCTTTGGAATTCCCAAACGAACTGAGTAGTTAACACCGATACGTGAGTCCATAATACGTGGACGCATTGCAGACTCTGGCACAAGTGCTACGCTATAACTAACACCAACAGTTGTAGGACGTTCACCTCCGATAGGCATAGACATCAGAGAAGTAGACACACCATAAGTGAAGTCATTATTAACGATGACGTTTGTATCAAAACTCTTTATACCACGAATGAACGAGAGTTCAGGCCTAGGAGTAGCCTTGATACTATAGTTACCATTCTTTGTTGGCATAACCGATATGAGGTTAGTTGGTTTACCTAACAAAGAAGTTACGTCAAAGACAACTGCAGAGCTGTCGTTGTTATAAGCCATAATGTTAAAGCCCTGCCAAATACCATCACGATAATTCAGCGACAATGCATTATCAAGATCTGCTGAGTTAGCATTCTCCTTGAAAAGAACATTGTTAGGAGTCTTCATCACTACAGAGCTATCCTGTATGTCAAAATAGAACAAAACAGGATTAGAACTTGTTGAACCAACAGTAACTGTAGATGCATCAGTTGTTGAGTTTACTACTCCACCAAGCATCATCTGCTTCTTCAACAAAGTACGTGGCAACTCAAAGTAAATCTTGTTATCAAGCTTATGAACAGTAATAAACTTACTACGTGCCGTCTCAGTCTTTTTATCTTTGAAGAGACGGTCATACTTTGTCTCCTTCTTTGGTTTAGACTTAGACTTGTCATCATCAGCTTTTGCAACAGTACTTTGCAATACAAGGAGGAACAATAATGCCCCTCCAAGTAAAGAGTTCTTAAATGAGAAATTCATTCTTATCATTTGTATGTTATTTATTTCTGAATAATGCCTTCACAATACGTCCCGTAATGTGCTGCTTTGACCAACGTAGAGTATTTGTCTGCGTGTCATAACAGTATAGACTACCTGGCATAGATGCCGATGTATCATTGGTTGCAACATAGATGAGATTATCATCATCTGAGAACACCATGTCTACAATCTTCTCAGAACTACTACCTACAGTGAACAGTGCAGCAGTTGGGAAGTTGCTATTAGCAAGTACGTTATGTGCATAGACAGCATTGCCATTAGTGTAATAAACAATGTTCTTGCTACGAGCAGAGCGTACTACAGAGCCATTAGCGATACCAGAAGTAGAAGGCATTGCAACACGGTAAAGCACGTTAGCTGCAATTCTCTTATCTGCAGAAGAAGAGTAGTAGCCTGGGAAGATGTATGTAAAGTAGAATGTTCCCGTACTTGTCTGATTGGTTATCAGTGCAAGGTTACGCTGCTTGTTAACACTACCCATACCTACCAACGTATCACCAGTGAAGGTTCCCTTCAAGATTTCAGCAGGAACAGATGTATTCTCAATAGCCATTGCCAGCAGAGAGCCGTGTGCATTGTCAAAGTAAGCATCACCATGTGCATAGAAGAGGTCATCTCTCCACCATGGAGTCATGCGGTTTGCGAATGAAACAGAACCACCGACAGCACTTGTGAAACGTGAAGTCTGTGAAATCAAGTTGGTTGTGTTCAGACCCAATGAATACAAGTTATTCTTAGTAACAGCCATTACCTTTGGCGCACCTGGGTCAGAGTTAGCCTCTACCTGTATCACCTTCTCGCCAACAGGAGTCTGGAAAAGTGACAACATTTCATAACCATCAAGCTGATAAAGTGTTGATGGATTACCTGCTGCAATAATCAGAACATTGTTTGCCTGACCACCGATGGTCTTGTTCCATGCCATTGAGCAAGGTGTACCAAAGTTGATGTTAGGGTTGTTAGGAGCCAACACATCAAGGTGGAAACTCTTGTTTACATCCTCTGTAGGTACATATGAAAGGATTGACTTACTATTGTTTTCTGCCAAGAGATAAACACCCTTTGTATAAGCATACTCAACGTTCACATTGAACTCATAAATCTGAATATTCTGACCGTTACTCAAACGAAGACGTCCAGTATAACTTCCTGAATTCTGAATAGGATAAACAAGTGCAGAATCACTTGAGACCAACTTATGATTAATCTCCCATTCGTAGGTGAATTTCTGCTTTCCATTGCTTTGCAACACCGCTGGGTTGATTTTCAAAGTATCACCCTGATTAAGTGTATAACTGCTATTCAGAGGTGTCTGCAGACTGATTACAGACACACCATCACCTCCTTCTGTTGAATCATCCTTGATACAAGAAGTGAAGGTAAGGGCTGTTGCAGCTAAAATAAATAAATATTTCTTTACCATAATTCGTCAATTATTTTAATCGTTATATCAATGAACGTACTTATTCAGGATTGGCTGCAAAGTAAGCCTTCAACTTCTGAATATTTCTATAAAGCTGTGTCCAACTTCTTGTATAACGTATTGCCTTCTCAATCTCACTTGAATCTGAGTTATACAAAGACAGGAGATAACGATACTTAGCTGGTGTATAAGCAGGAAGACCCATTGCTTGCAGTGTAGGATTGTCCCACCAGTATGGCTTTTCAAGCACATTATCAAAAGTAATCGTTCTCTTTAGTGCATTAGGGAAACGGACACCAAGGTCGTCAGATGCTTCCAAACGCAGAACAAGACGAATATTTTCGTTCTTAGTATCACTAAGATTCTGACGCAAAAGAACTACACGAAAACTTGATGCAAGACTATCGGCTGGAATTACTTGATCACTATTGATTGCCTCAAAGTGTACTCCTGCTTTGGCAGAACTACTTGGGTCAACAACTACCTTATAATGTTGTGCCTGTGACTTTCTCACTCCTGCAAGCTTAACTTTTACAGTAACCGTGTCTGTTGTCACACTCGTAGGCTGTGTTCCGAACGAATAGTTATATAATGTGTCAGAAGCATTATTGAGGTCGAAATAAACCTGGTTTGCTCCTTCGAAAGTACCATCTTTTGAGTATTCACCTTTGTACTCATCGTTTGAACACGCTGCCAACGACAATGCGATGACACCGATAGCGAAGAAGTTTGTGATTGATTTATACATAATCATTTGTTTTTTAGTGTTGTCCGATAAGCAATTTCCATGTAGCTTAGCCTTTTTCTCCCTTGTTATATAGGACTGTGACGACTTCGCTTTCCCATGTTTTGCCGATATGTTAAGTTTCCGCACATGTGGTGCGAAGGGTCAGCACGCATGGTGCGGAGGGCTAACACCAATGGTGCTGCATATTAGTTAGCTCATCAAAGAGCTTATACTACTTAAGTATTATCGGATTACAATATTTGTTTTTATGTTTATATCTCTTCTTTTATACACTCAAGTCAGTGATTTAGCGATGCTAAACGGTTTTTACAAGTTGCCTTGCTCATATCGTTTAGCAGTGCTAAACCATGCTAACTCTTTAATATGTACTATTCGTTGTGTACAGCCTGATCACCGTACTCATTCTCTCTATCTGGCCATGGGAGATTGAAGATGGCATCTGAAGGCTGATACGTGTCGATATTTCTGAAGTCAGTGAAACTACGGTTATAGTGCTTCAACGCATAGAAAGTCTGTCCCATACCTGGGAACTCACGCATACGCTCACGCATCATCTCCTGCTCGAAGAGTGTACGCGTAGCTACCTTAGCCGCATCTACATCACCCAGTCCCCTACTCTTTCTTACCTGATTGAGCAGACTGATTGCCTCTGTCTTATTTGTATCATAAAGACTTTCACTCAAAATATAATACATCTCTGGCAGACTAATTAACACAAAGCCTTTCAACACGCCTCTTGTAGCCTCGGCATCATTCTGGATTAGACGGATAAAGCTGAAAGAGGATGCTGAACCTGACGTATTCTCTCTAAAGAAAGAGGTGAAACGGAGGTCAGAGCTAAGCGCTGTAAAGAGGTCGGTCTCATAGAGACTACGTGTATCACGACGACCCTCAACGAAAGAGCCGTAACCTGTAGAGCGCAGGAATGCTGTACGAATGGCTGTTGAACGATCGGCTGCATAAACACCGAAAATCATCTCCTTACTTGCTGGGAAACGCATCACAGAGTCAAGTGAAGTACTTGTATTCAGCTTAAAGTTCTGTGTAGCGTTGATGACTTCACGAGCATACTTTGCAGCTTCTGTGTACTTACCCATAGCGTAGTATACACGAGCTTTAGTAGCCTTTACTGCATACTTATTGAAAAGAATCACACGTCCCTTGCTATAATCACGTACGAAAGTATTATCGTATGTAACATCATTGTCGTCTGTCAACAATGAGTCAGCCTGATTCAAGTCCTTAAGAATAAGGTTGAACGTTGCCTGCAAGGTATAACGTGTGCGGTTCTTCAAATTGAACTCTGTTGCATAAGGCAGACCAAGCGTGTTTGCATCACTGCGCGTATAGTCTGTACAGTAGAGGCGAGCGAGGTCGAAGTGCATAAAGCCACGCAGACCCAACGCCTCACCATGAATCATCTTGCGCTCTTGTGCACCTGCACTAATATCATTAATGTGCCTCAACACATTGTTGACATTAGAGATATTGTTATACATATTGCTCCAAACAGCATCCACTACGTTGCGTGCTTGCTGGTTAGTATATTGGTAGCGATTCAGATAATAACTAACATCTTGTGTGTTGTCATAACCGAACTGTTGACCTAACTCATCCACCATACCCCATGAAAGGTTACTACCATAGAGGTTGGATGAAGCTAACTTACCGTAGATACCAAACATAGCATCCTCATAACCAGTAAGGTCAGTAAACATCTCGTCATCTGTAAGCTGTCCTTTTGACTGCACATCCAAGAAGTCGCTACATGATGTAAGCAAAGCAAACACCATGGATAGTCCTATATATTTCGTTATCTTCTTCATTGTTATCCTAATTTAGTTTTAGAGTGAGAATCGTAATGAGAATTCAAAGCTTCTGTCATATGGATAGTTCAAACCACGCTCTCTCTTCGCTGTTGACAGGTAGAAGAGGTCGTTAGTAAGAAGTTCCAAGAACATACGCTTCAATCCATACTTCTGAATAAAGTTTGTTGGTACCTCATAAGAGAGTGACAAACTGCTCATACGCAAGAAGTTGTTCTTCTCTACGAAGCGTGATGTCTGATATGGAGTAGTTGTATCGTCGATACGCTTATACTTCGCTACAGTTCCAGGAGTCTTCCATCTGTCATTCAATACACGCTCATCAGCATTGTACTTAGGGTTGGCTCCCTCTACCTTTGTTGCCAAAGTCTCATTATAGACAGAACCTCCGAAAGAGTACAAGAACGAACAACTCAATGCAAATCGCTTATAAGTAAGGTATGAAGTGATAGAACCCGTACCTAAAGGATTCGTATCTCCGAAGATTACCTTATCATTTGAGTCATAAACGAAAGTATATGCACCATCACGCTTAATAAAGATTTCCTGACCTGTTACTGGGTCGATACCTGCAGAAGGAACAACTTTCAAGGCTGTCAAAGACTGACCTTCTTCATAGATAGGAAGTGGTACAACACCATTATCAGACTTGTTCTTCTCATTCTGTTCACGCAGAGAATTACTGATCTTCTTAATCTTATTCTTGTTATAAGCATATGTAAGACCGAGTGACCACTGCCAATCTTTATTCTGAATTGGGAAGGTACGCAGACGAAGTTCAAAACCTGAGTTCTGTACCTCACCAATGTTTTCACGCGAAGTTATCACACCTACTGATGGAGCCTTAGTAATATCCAAGAGCAGGTTATCAGTATTCTTGATATAATAATCAGCTGAAAGGTCGACACGACCACGGAAAGCAGTGAAGTCAACACCGATGTTGGTGCTCAACGTACGCTCCCACTTCAAGTCTGGATTACCGATAGTAATTGGCGTAGCACCAGTTCCCTTGCCATAGAAGTAAGAACTGTTATAGCTATAGGTAGTCAATGCCTGATATGGGTTAAAGTTGATATTACCCAAGTAACCAACACTGGCACGAAGCTTCAAGAGCGAAACTGGTGAGCCCTTCATAAACTTCTCGTTATGAATATTCCATCCACCACCGACACTCCAGAATGGAGCAAAGCGCTGATTCTTACCGAAACGAGATGAACCCTCATAACGATAGATAAGGTCAAGGAAGTACTTGTTATCCCAAATTGTATTGGCGTTAACGAAGAAACCTACACCTCTTGTCTGTGTATCAGAGCCACTTGGACGCGTTGCAGCGTATGCTGTAGCGAAAGATGGATGTCCGAGCTTATCTGAATAGAATCCTATTGAAGTATAAGTAGCGGCATCTGATGACGTAGACTCAATACTTCCACCTCCCATTGCAGTAAGGAAGAGCTTCTTAAAGAAGTAGTTATTATATGATAACATTGCTTTTCCTTGCAATGTCGTGGTATTTACCCAGTTATCAGACAATGAACCACGCTGATCAGCAGACTTATTACGAATCTCGCTATAGGCAAAAGGAGATGTGAAAGTGCGTCTATCCTGCTTGCTACGGTCGACTGTAAAGTCTCCATCCAAACGTATCTTCTCACCGAACCACAACTGAATACTGGTCGTATTGAGGAAGTCAAAGTTATTTGTCTTACTATAACTACCCAACGAAGCATCATACAATGGGTTTGCCAAGTCATGATAGAGTGAAGAGCGCAACTGTCCATCAGAGTTATATGGATTCTCATAAGGATTCATCTTAACCCAGTCTGAGAAATCACCATAAGGTGACACGTTACTTGTCACAGATGAAAGTATCGAACTGTTTGATACAAAGAACTTACCTGCAATATTGTAAGAGAGACGGAAGTTAGTTGAAAGACGAGTACGATCAGAACCCTTCATAACACCAGCATCATTACCATAACGAATACCGAGATTATACTTTGCACGGTCATCACCACCATCTACACTCAAACTGTGTGACTGTGAGATAGCATTACGCAGTGGCTTAGACAGCCAGTCAGTCTCAACACCTCTCTGAATATCATTATAGATACGTGCATAATCCTTGTCGAGCTTATATTGAGTTGAAGGACTTGTATCTGTAAACAAACCTGCAAGACGCTCATACTCCAACTTCTGACGTGCATTCAACAAATTATAGTCGGACAAATCAGGTGTTGACAAACGTACTGTTCCACTATAGTTCAATTTCAACTTACCACCCTTCAAGGTCTTTGTTGTAATAACAATAACACCTGCAGAAGCTTTCGCACCATAAAGAGCAGACGCTGAAGCATCCTTCAATACGGTAACTGTCTCGATATCATTCATATCCATATCGGCAACATACTCAGCAGAAACCTGCGCACCATCTACCACATAGACTGGTGTATTGGCTTGTCCTTCGAAGGTTGCACGACCACGGATATTGAGTTCTGCCACCTTATTAGGGTCAGAACCTTTGAGATTATCATCTGCGATGACCATACCAGGAACGAAACTTGCAATACTCTGCAATACATTCTTCGTACCCACATTCATCAACTGGTCACGACTTACAGCCACCTGAGAACCCGTAAACGAATTCTTATTCTTAGTCTGATAACCCGTTACAACCACTTCCTGCATCTCTTTTGAATCTTCATGCAGCGTGATATTAGCAGTTGCACCATTCTTTACAGTCTTTGTAACTGTCTTATATCCAATATATGACACATTCATGTGCACCTCCTTGAGGTCTGTCACAATCTCGTATTCTCCATTGATATCGGTAACATAACCACCATTCACGCCATCCACACGGATGACAGCACCGATGATAGGATCACCGTTATTATCAGTAACCTGACCACGAACGCCACCCTTGCGCTGTGCTATTTCTTTCTTTGCAAGCGTCAAGGTATTGCCATCAACGGTATAAGAGAGTGGGAACTGGTTTGCCAAGTTCACTAACAAACTTGATACTGACTGATCACGCACGTCAAGAGTAACACCCTTGAGTGCCTTCACACCTTCATCCGCAAACTTTACATTTAATCCAGTCTGCTTTGCGACCTCATTGGCGAAATCCTCTACCGTTGCATCATGCATGGAAAGAGTTACTTTTGTGCCATTCAGGTCCTGTGCTGACATGGGGAGACTTAATGGTCCAATGCATAAAAGGTTCAAAAGAAGAACACATATTATGCGTTGGAGGAATTTAATCTTCTGCATCGTTCTCTAAAATTATGAATTTTGTTACTTGAAAATACAATCCTTTTTAAACTCAAAAACTCTTACGTTGATAATTGTTCAGAGAAGAAAGACTTCTTTATAACTATTAATACTATTGAGATAGTTACCTTCACAGGTAAACAACACTTATTAAATACTCGCTGCAAAAGTACGAAAAAAAATAAAACAACCAAGCGATTTTATTATTAAAAATAAAGAATTCCTTTCATTATTATTAATTTTTGATAGCCAAACACACGTTTTAGTAGCATTTTATTGACTAAAATATAGTTATCCCAACGTTATGTTCTCATATTCCTCTGTCATCTTTACCAGCATAAAGACAGAATAACATAATTATCAAAAGCATAAGATAAAAGAAACAGAATAACCAATAACATATTCCTCTAAGAACAACCAATAAAAAGTAGGAACAGACTCTCTCGTCCATCCCTACTCGTCTGTCCCTACTTGCATATATTCCTTTACCAGCTCCCCTCTCTTTCATCGCCAACTAACACCATCTAGTTTCCCTCCTCCTCTAGCAAACTGCGCATTTCACTCCCCTCTCCTCTTGGAGAGGGGCTGGGGGTGAGGCCTTTTATCCCACCTCTGGTCCTCCACCCTCTTTCTTTTTCTTTTCTTCCTTTCCATCTTTAGTCTTCCTCCTCGCAGGATTATCCACATCCACCTCAATCTTTTTCAACGCTTCTGTGACGGCAGACTTCCAGCGAACAAGGACACGAGGACGTTTCAAGGATTCGGCGGTGACATCTTTCTCGTTGTCGACCATCTTTGACGGTATTGTGGTGCGGAACGAAAAGAGGTCGCCAAGGTCTAGCGAACCACCAAGGCTAATCACCTCAATAGCAATGTTACGCAGGGTGATGATCACGTTTCTTACGTCTCCCTCACTCAACGAGGTTTCGCGAACAATGCGGTTAACAAGCCAATCTGCTGAAAACTTCATCGGGGCTTTTGGTACGGCATTAAAGGCTTTCTGACCTTTCTTTGGACCAATCCTGTGGACGGTCTCAACTACTTTAAATGAAATCATAAAATAATAAATTTAAGTTTTAAAGAATATGGAGCCTCGCCTTTCAGCAAGACTCCGTTAGTTATATTTTGCTTCGTTTTCTATTCCTTATATCAAGGCTGCTGTATTCATTATATGAAGACTGTTGCCTTGATATAATGAAGACAAGCATCTTGATATAAGGAAGGCAACTGCCTTTATATAATGAATACAAATATCATCTAACTTAGAATGGACGGTATTCATCTTCGTTGGAAGAACTGAATAAATGAGAACCATAATATGAGCTAATCCATCTTACTGCGTAATTACTTTTATTTATACTCATACCGTATGCAGAATCAGTCAAAGAACCAGGCAAAGGTGTAGAACTCCAGTAATGACATGTAGAATTATCTCCTATGCTTAAGCGTCCTTCTGCATAGTTTCCAAAGTTAGGAAGAAAAAAATAATCATTAATATTAGAAGGTTTTCCCTTAGGAGGATTTGTAAACATCTCACTAAAATATGTATTAGTACGAGTATAATCAATCCCATTAGGGGATGCATCCTTCAGTTCCTGTTCAGACTTCCAATTTTCATCAGCTATTACATTCTTTCTCTTAATCCACATGCCACCAACATAAAGATGTCCCATTGTAGCCCAAAGAGTTTCATTATCCCAATGCATATCCCCTTTTTCCAAATACCATATCATCTCATTAATATTAGGAGCAGCTGCGGCAGAATGACTGGCCTGTATTGCTGGTGCAACACCTGTAGGATCCATATAACTTGGTATCTCATTGAAGTCACGTGGCGTATGAGCAGAACTGAAAGCTGTACTTTGTGGTGCGTCAGTCTTATTCTCCTGACTATTTATCGTTGGTTGAGTCCTCTTCGCAGGGTTTATATTATTCCACTCAAATCCTGCCCAATAATGCTGTTGTGCATCCCATTGATAATAACCATTGCCTGGATATTCCTTTACTTGTAAATTAGTTTTTACGGGAGTATTTTTACCTGCGTCAAAGGTTACAGAAGGATAGGTTTTCGTTATCACTCCTGTAACATTGCTTACAGCATCATGTAAAGTGTATTCTATTGTCAGATTACTATATGTACCAGGTTTAACAACCATTGTTGCAGCATTAGTTGCATAAGTAGAAACATTAGGAATAGAAAAGTTGTTTACATCCAGCTCTACACTGTTTGATGTGGTCGTGCCATTGCTTAGTGTTCCATTATCTGCTAGATCGAATGTGCCTGCAAGCTGGTCAGAGGTATTGTTTGTGTAGATACGTATCTTTTGTAGCTTTGCTCCTGCAATAACTCCTTGAGCTGTGTAAGGCATAAAGGTTACATACGCTGCCTTATGATTCAAGGTGAAGCTGTACTTCCCGCTACCTGTTGCATCAGCTACACCGAAGTCGCCATCGTCTGCAATGTGGGCAGCATCGTTAGGAGTGCTTTGTGTTTGCGAAGCCTTGATAATCACCTTGTCACTTGCTCCGCTATTACCTGTATAACGTACCTTGTGTGTAGAACCTGTATAGCTTCCATTTACCCAGAACTTTGCCTTGTCGGTAGTTGTGCTGCCTGGTACGGCTGCGATACGAGAAGCAATATCATCTTCTGAGCTTTGGTGATAAGTATTGTTGTCGTCTTTTACCCAAATCTTATCGCTTGCTGTCCAATAGAAATCGAGACCGCTGCCTGTGTAGGTGGCTGATGTGCGAGTTGAAGGCTCTGTTTCTGATGAGAATACAGTTCCTGTTTTAGGCGTATCTTTGCCTGCTGTTTTCTCTGTGGCTGTGTCATCGCTGGCGCAACTGCTTAGGGTAAGTGTCGCCAACATGAGTGTACCCAAATAAAAACTTTTCTTGTTCATTGTTTGTTCTTTTTTAATTTAGTTTGTTACTTGCGGAGTTGACCAGCTTACCACCAGTTAGATTCTCCACCTTGCTTCCCGTCTTCGAGGCTTTCCTCTTCAGTAAATGTACTTACTTTTGCGCTCAATCCTCCCGTGTCGCCAGCGTGAGCATGACCGCTACCGCTGCCTCCAGGGTTGTTGAACGAGGTTCGCATGAACCCTTCGTTTTCGACTTTCAACAAAGAGCACCAAGGTGCTTGATAGTCCTTTCTTTCTTTTGTTTTCATCATCTTTTTGATTTGATTAAAAATAGTTGTTATCTACTCTCTATGTGGCTTCTTTACGTCACCTTTTATATTATAAACATCCTGATAACCTTATCATCTATCTCTCTTAACCATCTACACGTTCCCTCTCTACAGGCAGACAGCACGTTACTACTGCCTGCCCGAGAAATCAACGAGAGAAAACAAACTATTATCAGAGAATTACAATTATCTTTTGTGATAAAATCAATGCTTAAAACATCCTTATTTTGCTTTTTAGATAGCTTGCAAACGGACACAAAAAAGCGAACAAAGGAAACTCTGTGAAGTCCTTTGTTTACAAGCGTTACAACACGCTTCGCGCGCGCGTAGGATGGAAGAAAAAAAGTATGATTAAACGCTAGGTGCGCCTGTGTGTGTGTGTTAGCAAAATATCTGAGACTACCAAATATAAAGCACTAAAAAAGGCAAAGAAATCAAAGTTTCTTTGCTGTGCTGAATCGGTCTGATATGTCATTGCTAATTGTTTCACGGCTGCAAAGATAAGACTTCTTTTTAGAATTGGCAAGGAAATCTAAAAGAAATGTATAAATTAAACAGAATGACATAAATACATATTCTTCAATGACATATCTTAAGACACAGAAAGCAAAGAAATAGACGTGTCTTCAAAAGGCTATTAATAAAAGGGATTGTATCAATCTAAAACCACTAACAGTTTCTTTGATACAACCCCTTTTTGAAGTTATAACTGTCGTCTTTCTACAATCTATATAGATAGCAAAAAGCCTTGTTATCACGTAAAAATCTTACTGCTGCTGTGCATAATAATTCTCCAATCCCTTGTCAAGGAACTCAAGATAAGCAGGTACATCCTCCTTAAAGCTAAAGCTACCATTCAATGGTTTACCCGCATTGTCCAATGGTACATAGAATGGCTGAGCAAGATAACCGAACTTAGTCTGCTCCAAATAGCTCCACTTATCACCGATAGTACGCAGTGTACGTGAAGTTCCGTCTGGGAGTTTCACCTCAACAGGCTGCTTCAATGGAGTCTTATCGTCTACATAAAGTGAGATGAGAACATAGTCCTTATTCAATTTATCTGCCACACGTGAGTCAGTCCATACAGATGCCTCCATCTTACGACAGTTCACACATCCGAAGCCTGTGAAGTCAACCAAGACTGGCTTACCTGCTGCGGCAGCTGCACGCATACCCTCATCATAATCTGTATAAGCAGCATGTACCGTTTGTGGAGCAAGGTTGAAATCCTGTGTGTTAATAGGTGGTGCGAACGCACTAACAGCCTTACAAGGAGCACCCCAGAGTCCTGGAAGCATATAAACAGAGAATGCCAATGAACAAAGGCCGAGCATAATAGCTGGTACAGGCATCGCCTTCTGCTCTGGATCATCATGTGGGAACTTGAGTTTACCAATAAGGTAAAGACCCAAAAGACCGAAGAGAACGATCCAAATAGAAAGGAATGTCTCACGATCAAGAATATGCCAGCCGTATGCAAGGTCGGCAACTGACAAGAACTTCAGTGAGAATGCCAACTCGATGAAACCCAACACAACCTTAATCATGTTCATCCATGAACCAGACTTTGGTGCTTTCTTAAGCAAAGTTGGGAAGAGAGCAAAGAAGGTAAATGGTAAGGCAAGAGCCAAAGCAAAACCAAACATACCCACTGCTGGGGCTACCCAGTCACCACTTGTTGCTGCCTGAACAAGGAGAAGACCTACGACAGGAGCAGTACATGAGAAACTTACCAATGACAAGGTGAATGCCATAAGGAAGATAGAAAGCAAACCTGTTGTCGCAGAAGCCTTATTGTCAACCGCATTACCCCATGAAGAAGGTAATCGAAGTTCAAACCAACCGAAGAAACTGAAAGCAAAAACTACTAACAAAAGAAAGAAGAACACATTGAACGGTGCATTCGTTGCCAACTCATTCAACTTCTGTGGACCAAATGCCCAAGTAACAAGCGTTGCCAAAGCCATATAAATGACGATGATTGACAAGCCGTAGGTCACTGCATCACGAATTCCCTTCTTACGGTCGTCCTTTGCCCTTTTGAGGAAGAAGCTAACCGTCATTGGAATAATAGGCCATACACAAGGGGTAAGTAAAGCGATGAAACCACCAAGAATACCCATAAAGAAAATAGCCCAAAGAGAACTGTTTGTACTATCTTTAGTGCTATTAAAAGCCGACAACTCCTTGATAACGGGCTGCCAAAGGTTTACATCTGAATTTATTTGAGCATTAGACTGCTGCGTTGTTTCAGCTGAGTCAACTGGCAACACATCAGCCTTCTTAGTTGTATCTGCCGTCATTGTGGTAAGCGCAGATAAACCATCAGCTGCTACATCAGTAGCAGCTGTCGGTGTTTTTTCAGTTTCTGCGTTTGCCGGTGCTGGTGTTGCTGCTGGTGCGGAAGCAGGTCCATTACCTTTGAAATTAAATTCAACCTGTGTTGGTGGCAAACACATCTCATCGTTACAAGCACCATATTCCAAGTAACCTTTTATACTATAGGTCTTAGCTGTTATCTTGTAACGCTGAACGAAACCAACGCTATTCTCGAAATAACGTAGTTTCATCTCGAAAGTCTTATCATAGACATTCAACTCTTTACCACGTGTTGTGAGCTTACCTACTGGTGTTACGCCCTCTGCTTTGTCTACATGTAAAGATGCAGATGTAGGACCATCAGCTGGAAGATTGGTTGAATATACATGCCATCCCTGGTCGATCTTCGCTGTGAAGATAACCTCTAACTCTGTTGGTGAAACCTGCTTCTGTTGTACAGAAAAATGAACAGGGTTCTGCTGTGCCATCGCTGTGAGGCTAAACAACAGCGTAAAGAGGATAAATAGTGTATTTTTTCTTTTCATCGTTTTATACTATTAGAATTTGAACTGCAAAGATAAGAAAATTATTTTTATAACATTACATAATGTATATATTTAATATTTATATTCAATAACTTTTTATCAATCTATGTTCAAAAGGTTTTCAGGATTAAGATGAGTTCTCTCGTCGATTTTTATTTTACGTATATTGTTGCAGACAGGTAGTCACCTACCTGCTGCAACAGCTATTCATTTAAGAATAATCAGCATTAATTATGCACCAACGTACCTATATCTTCACCGTCCATAACCTTCTTCAGATTACCGACAACGTCCATATTGAAGACATAAATAGGTAAGTCGTTTTCTTTACACATGGTCGTTGCCGTGAGGTCCATTACCTTAAGACCCTTTGTGTAAATCTCATCATATGTGATTTCAGAGAACTTTGTTGCCGTTGGGTCTTTCTCTGGATCGGCAGTATAGATGCCATCTACACGTGTACCTTTAAGCATCACATCTGCCTCAATCTCAATACCACGTAGGCTTGAACCAGTGTCTGTTGTAAAGTAAGGACAACCAGTACCAGCTGAGAAGATACAAACATAACCTGCCTCCATAGCCTCGATAGCCTTCCACTTGCTATAGAACTCGCCGATTGGTTCCATACGGATAGCGGTCAAGACCTTAGCTTTCACGCCATTTGCCTCAAGTGCTGAGCTGAGTGCAAGAGAGTTGATAACAGTAGCACACATACCCATCTGGTCGCCTTTCACACGGTCGAAGCCTTTCTGGCTACCGCTTAAACCACGGAAGATGTTGCCACCACCGATTACGATACCAATCTGTACACCCATTTCATGTACTTCCTTAATCTGCTTAGCATAATCGCTAAGACGCTCAGGGTCGATACCGAAGCCCTGTTTTCCCATCAAACTCTCACCCGAAAGTTTCAAGAGAATTCTTTTAAATCTTGCCATTATTTTTGGAGTTGAAGGAGTTGAAGGAACTTCTTTACTTTCCCAAACACCTTATTATATAATAAATTCTACTTCTTTAAATTGATATTCACGTATCATACCCTTGCTGTCACGGAGGATGAGATGCCCATCGTCTTCTACTTCAACTATAGCACCTTCAAACTCACCATCAGCATCACGGAACTTATGAAAGCCTCCACGTCGATACAAGGCTTCATGATACATTGCACTGATATCATTATATCCGCCCATCTCTAACAGCTGATAGAGTTCTGAGAACTTCTTGATAATCTTTTTCAGCAGTTCTTCTTTATCAACTTCATGCCCTAAAATTTGACAGAGAGAAACGGGATTAGGAGCATCACTCTGGAACGTTTCCTGATTTACATTCAGTCCTACGCCAAAAACGCAATCCTTTATACGCCCCGCAGCAAGTTTTGTTTCAATCAGTGTTCCGCTCAGTTTCTTATCTTTCCAATAGATGTCATTTGGCCATTTCAGACTGATATCATCTTTCACATAGTCTGCTAAAGCTTCTTTCAGAGCCAAGGCACCAGCTTCCGAGAGTAGGAACTGACTACGAACAGGCAGCATCGTCGGGTGAACAAGTACCGAGAACAACAGGTTCTTACCAGCTTCACTCTCCCAAGTGTTCGTCCCCTGCCCCTTTCCTGCTGTCTGATAATCAGCAACAACGACTGTCATTGGCTCATCTTCAGCAGGTGTGTAAGTGCGCAGATAGACGTTTGTACTATCGACAGAATCCAGCCTTACGACCTTTACCTCTCTTTCTTTCTCTACTACTGTTGGCTTAAAAAAGCCTAATACGGCATCTATTATCTTCATTTACAATCTATTCTTTATATGAATGGAAGAAAAGCATCCTTCACATGGCGCACTTCATTGGTTCCTGTTGGCTGCCCTACAACAGTGATTATATCAAAGCGGATATCCAAATTGATGTTATATCGCTTGACATATGCATTGGCAGCTATCGAGAGCGAACGCACTTTCTGTACGGTGACAGCCTCATCGGCATCAGCAAACTGCTCATTCTTTCGTGTCTTTACCTCAACAATAACCAACTCTCCGTTGTCTATTGCGACAATATCTAAGTCTCGATGGTGATAATTCCAATCACGATGAAGAATGACATAACCCAACTGTTGGAGATAGCTTACCGCCACATCCTCTCCCCATTTACCTAATTCGTTATGGTATGCCATGCGTCTTTCTTTCCTCTACTTGCAGAAGTTTTAGAAGTTTAGACTATTAGAAGGAGATAAGATAATTCTTTATACGTATCAAATCGATTTACGGATGAAACAAAGGTATAGCCTACTTCTTCTAAAATCCTTAAACTTTATCACTCCCATCAAGCATTGTGTACATTAATATTCACGCACAAAGTTAGAATAATCTTTCGTAAAATCAAAATAAAACCCGTATTTTTGCAGTATGAGTACAGAAGAACAAAGCAAGAAAGACCTATACTATATGCAGCGTGCATTGGCTGAAGCCGAAGCTGCTTATAAAGAAGGTGAAATCCCTATTGGTGCTGTTGTGGTATGCCGTGACCGTATCATCGCTCGTGCCCATAACCTGACAGAGACGCTCAATGACGTTACTGCACATGCTGAGATGCAGGCAATAACCATGGCTGCCAATGAGTTGGGAGGAAAATATCTGCAGGATTGCACGTTATATGTAACTGTAGAACCTTGCATCATGTGTGCTGGTGCCATCGGTTGGGCGCAACTCCGACGCATCGTCTATGGTTGTCCCGATGAAAAACGAGGCTATCATGAATATGCGCCCAAGGCTTTCCACCCTAAAGCTAACGTTACATACGGTGTTATGGAAGAAGAATGTCGTGCCTTGATGCAGCGATTCTTCCAAGAGAGAAGATAGGGATTGAGGAGTTAAAGAGTGCGAAGGTAGTAAAAGGAGTTAAGACATTACCTCCGTTCCTGATACTAATAAAGAGAGAGAAAGAAAGGAGGACGGATTTTATCCATGCTCTCTACGGATATTAGAGGTAAGAGATAAACTGCTGATAAATACCCTTTTAACCTCTTATAGCTACATTCCAACGAATTATTTTCATGAAAAGAAATATTTACTTTCATGAAGAAAAATAATTATTTACACGACAATAAATATTTATTTTCATGAAAATAATTCGCTCAAAGGCTATTGTAAGCATAAAAAAGAACCATTATCAAGAATACAATTAATACCATAAAACAAATAAATTTATGCCTTTGATGTCACCTTTTACAAATCAACAACGTTATACAAGTGAATCGGTTCAGAAAGAAAACCAAATGTATAACATATTAAAAACAAATGATTATGAATTATGTAATATTAGAATCAATCATTAAAAGTCTCGTTCCAATAGCAATTGTAGTAGTTCTTCCTATCATAATGGCTTGGCTCTCTTACCGTAACAAACAACACGAAACAGACAAAAGAAGCGAGATTGTTACGGCTATTATTGAAAAGAATCCTGACATTGACGTGCAGGAGTTTCTCGACAAGCTGAACCCTTCAAAGAAATCATACAAAGAGCAACTGATGACAAAAATGCACCAGGAACTACTTTGGGGGACAATCTGTCTTATCGGAGGGGCGGCAACCATATTGGTTATTATAGTTTTGAGCATTTTGCAAAGTTTTGACAAAGGATATATCCCTATAGGCGCCGTATTTGGTGTTGTCCCATTGGCAGTAGGATGCGGGTTGTTAATCGCCTACAACAATGCCAAAAAGACTTTGAATAATTTGAAAGACAACGATTAGGTTATTATGACAAGAGAACAATTCGTCGAACAGGTCGGTCGGGAACAGGCAACATTACGCCGGTTCCTGACGGCTCTATGCTGCGGCAATAGTGCTGAAGCTGACGATATTGCTCAAGAGGCGCTCATCAAAGCCTACCTTCGCAGTAGTCAATATGACGAACGTGGACAGTTCTCGGCTTGGCTAATGAAAATAGCTTATCGTGTCTTCATCGACTCACGTCGCAAACAGAAACACCAACAGGAACTACCCCTTGAGAAGGCTATCACGCTCCAAGGAAACAGTAAGAGTGATGAAGCCTTCCGCTATCAGGAACTACACACTGCGTTGGCAACGCTCTCAGAGACAATGCGTACAAGTATTTTGCTCTATTATATGCAGGGCTATCAAATAAAAGAGATTGCAGAGATAACCGAAAACAGTGAGGATGCGATTAAGAAACAACTCTCACGTGGACGGCAAGAACTTAAACATATTTTGGAAAGATGAACGAAGATAAATTCTTAAAAGACTTGCTCTCGGACTATCATCCGCAACTGTCGGATGACAATGCCTTCATGCAAAGACTGCAACGACAGATGGAACTTATCGAAGAAGTCAAGGCATATCAACGTGCAGAAAGCCGAAAAAACAAACTGATGTCGCTTAAACTGCTTGTTGTCGGGGTTGTTTTGGGCTGTATAATGACGCTTGCAAGCTTCACGCTACCTACTATCTTTGATAGATATATCAATGGAACTGAATCGGAATTCATCCTTACCTTGCTTCACAACGTTCAGTATATTGGACTGGCAATAGGTGCAGCCTTCGTCACACTCAGCCTATTGTTTACCACGAAATTAGTAAATCTAAAAGACGAAGCAACGCTTCAATAGCGATTTTTGGGACTTTGTTGAAGTAGAAGAAAGGGCGAATGTGTTTACAACAGATAGCTGTCACCGCTCTCTGTGAGTAGAAAGAAATAAGAAAAGAGGCATCCTCACGATGAGAATGCCTCTTTTCTTGTTTTATCTTTTGTGATTATCTAACCTGGATAACCAAATATTTGCTTGTGCTCCAGAAGGTCTGTGGATCAGTAATACGGAGTACATACTGTCCGTTTGTATCAGTTGTCAGGGTGTAGCTGCTGCTTGGATGAGCAGTCAACAGATGAGCACTCTTGCTGTAAAGCTTGATTTCCTTGTTAACACGGATATCAATCTTTGTGAAGTAACCCTTGTTGAAAGAACCCTGAAGAACCTTACCACCATCGAGGATACGCTGTGCCTTCAACTCGCTCTTAGTACCAAATACATACCAACCAGTGTTCAACTGCTTGTCCTGTGTATTGATAGTCTCAGTCTTCTGGTTGCTCTCTGTCTGGAGATTCTCTTTCTCCTTGGTGAGGTTTTCTTTCTCTGCTGTAAGGTTCTCCTTATCAGTCTTGAGATTTGTAACATCTGTATTCAAACCTGTGATAGTCTCATCAAGTTCCTTGATATGGATATTCTTTGACTCCAACTCAGCACGCAACTGCTTCAACTCAGTCTCCTTTGCGCTCAATTGACTTGTCAGACGACTAAGAGTTTCCTTCATTGCATCACCCTTAAAGCCTGTTTCACGCAGCTGTTGCTGTAACTTCTTGATGAGTTCACGGTTTTCCTGCATACGCTGAGCGATAAACTGGATATTCTCCTTCATCTGTTCTGTCTTGTTAGCAGCCTCACCATTCTTAGCGATAGTAACACGATTCTCTGCCTCGTTGATAGCAGCAAAACCCTGCTGGATATCATTCAACGTTCCCATCATGTCATTAATTTCGTGATCACGTGCATCAATAACACTACGCAAAGAATCACTCTGTATTTCGGATGGGTTCAAAGCCGACTTCTTGTCTTGGTTGCAGGATGCCAGTGCAAGTACTCCACATACTGCGAAAACTAATAGTTTATTCATACATTATACTTTTTTATCCGTTTGTTTCTTCCTATCAGAAGATTTTACTTTTTCTTTTCCTGCCACTACAATGACGAACTCACCACGTGGTTCTGTCTCTTTGAAGTGGGCTATTACTTCATCCAATGTACCTCGAACGCTCTCTTCATGCAGTTTTGAAATCTCACGACAACAACTTACTTGTCGCTCGGCTCCAAACACCTCAGCAAACTGTTCTAAGGTTTTCACAACTCTATAAGGAGACTCATAGAATATCATTGTACGCGCTTCTTCGGCTAAACTCTCTAAATGAGTCTTACGTCCCTTCTTCTGAGGGAGGAATCCTTCAAAGCAAAAGCGGTCACAAGGCAAGCCACTTGACACCAAAGCAGGTACGAAAGCGGTAGATCCCGGAAGCGTCTGAACAGTTATTCCATTGGCTGCAGCCTCACGAGCGAGGAAGAATCCTGGGTCACTAATGCCTGGAGTTCCCGCATCTGAGATCAGTGCAACCGTCTCACCAGCTTTTAATCTATTGACTATACCAGCAGAACTTGCATGTTCATTGAATTTATGATGAGACATAAGTCGATTCTTAATCTCAAAATGTTTCAACAAGATACCCGATGTACGAGTATCCTCACACAAAACTAAATCAGCCTCCTTTAGGATTCTGATAGCACGGAGTGTCATATCCTCCATGTTTCCAACCGGTGTCGGTACGAGATATAATGTTCCCATTGTTGGTTGCAAATGTAAAGTAAATGAACAGAAGGACAAAATAAATTAGCTTTTTTTACATAACAATCATGTCCGTTTGCAAGGAAAAAGACAAAGTAACAATGATGTTATAATTTTAAAGAATAAATACTACTATCTACGAAAAAATACAACTTCATTCTACAAATTAACTTTCAGTTCTCTTTTATTTTCCGCTAAGAAGACAAAGAACACACTTCCTCAATAACTTTTAACGCTTAACGTTTATCTATTCTTTTTAAATTATATATCTTTGCAATGATTATGACAAAGATAGACAACCATAACGGTGAAAGACGTCGTCAAGGACGCATTGAAGTGATTTGTGGAAGTATGTTCTCTGGTAAAACCGAAGAACTCATCCGTCGTATGAAACGTGCAAAGTTTGCAAAGCAGAAGGTTGAGATTTTCAAACCTTCTATTGACACACGCTATTCAGACGAGGATGTAGTCAGTCATGACCAGAACAGCATCCATTCTACACCTATCGACTCATCTGGCAACATTCTTCTTCTTGCCTCAGACATTGATGTCGTGGGCATTGACGAGGCACAATTCTTAGACGAGGGACTCACTGATATCTGCAATAAGTTGGCAAACAACGGTGTACGTGTCATCGTTGCGGGCCTCGACATGGACTTCAAAGGCGTACCTTTCGGGCCTATTCCAGCTCTTTGTGCCATTGCAGACGAGGTAACAAAGGTACACGCAATCTGTGTGAAGTGTGGCGCGTTGGCATACGTTAGCCACCGTCTCATTGCTGACGACCGTCGTGTCATGCTCGGAGAGCAGCAGGAATATGAGCCTCTATGCCGTGAGTGCTACAAGAAGGCAACACAGGAAGAAGCAAACAAAAACGTTTAAAATGACTTATGAGACAAACAATTACTTTTGATAAGTTCATACGTTGGGCATTGATAGCACTTGCCGTTTTAGCAGTAGGATTTATTATCAATGCTCTTTCCGAGGTTCTTTTACCATTCTTTATAGCATGGCTAATAGCCTACCTCCTCTATCCTATCGTGAAGTTTGTACAGTATAAACTCCACGTACCAGGTAGAGCTTTGAGCATAATCATCACCTTTATATTGGTTGCAGCACTCTTTACTGCCATCTTCATGTTCATTGTTCCACCAATGATCAATCAGGTTGATAAGTTTATGACGATTGTCAATCGCTATCTACATGAGACGACACATACCAATGACATAGCGACAATAATACAGAAATGGATTAGGGAGAATCAGACTGAAATTGAAAGATTCTTAAAGAGTCCTGACTTCACAAACACGATTAAGACCGCTATGCCGAAGTTATTCTCTGTAATAGGTCAGACGGCAAGTATCGTGATTTCTATCATTGCATCATGTATCACCCTACTCTATACCTTCTTTATCCTACTTGATTACGAGGTATTGACAAACAATTGGATTAGGATATTCCCAAAGAACGTACGTCCTTTCTGGGCAGGATTGGCACAGGATGCTGAGCGAGAATTGAATAATTACATACGTGGACAGGGACTGGTTTCACTCTGTATGGGTATACTCTTCTGCATTGGCTTTACCATTATTGATTTCCCAATGGCTATCGGTATGGGAATCCTTATTGGTATTCTTAACCTCGTTCCTTATCTCCACACCTTTGCACTTATCCCAACAGCTTTCCTTGCATTGCTCAAAGCTGCTGATACAGGACAGAATTTCTGGATTATCTTTGCCTCTGCACTAATTGTCTTTGCGGTTGTACAGTTGCTTTCGGATATGGTGATAACACCAAAGATTATGGGTAAAGCTATGGGGCTCAACCCTGCTATTCTACTCCTTTCTCTCTCTGTTTGGGGTGCACTCTTGGGCTTTATCGGACTTATCATAGCCTTACCACTCACAACCCTTATCATTGCTTACTGGCAAAGATATGTCACCAAAGAGGGTGATGGAGTTCAGGTAGAAAACATACCGGCTATTGCTGAGGAAAAGAAAGAAGATAAAGAATAAAGAAAGATAGTATCTATAGAACTATAACGAGCCTCCTTTTCACATGGAAAGGGGGCTTCTTTTTAATGCTATCTACCACCCGCACCAATGGTGCTTACCATGAACACCATATGTGTTAAGCCTTAGCACCATATGTGCGCCACCTTAAAACATCAACTGAAGATAGGAAAAGAGGGACATTAAGGTCACTATCATAAAGATAGGAAGACGTTAATGCAAAACAAGAAACACGTTTATAAAATAAAAATAGCTCTCCTCTTCACACGAAAAGGAGAGCTATTTTTATACAATCTACACCACTATTAGCAGTTTATCAACACCATGAAAACTCAGCTAAAGTGGCGTTTAATGTACTTATTTATACGTAAGACTCTAAGAACTTAACTGTTCCGGAAACCTTAACTGTTGTTGCTGTAGCTGGAAGGAGTACACTCTCACCTGCACGGAATGAGATAGTATTGCCCTCAGCATCAGTAATCTCACCCTCACCCTTAAGTCCAACGAAGATAACAAAAGAATCCAAATCACTATAGTCAAGCGTCATGGGTTCTGTAAGATCATAAACAGAAGTGGTGAAGTAAGGACAGCTAACGAGTTCTATAGGCTCATTCTGACGTGCCTCATACTGTGTGCGATAGTCTGGATAGACAGTATAATCAATGCACTCAGCAGCTTCCTTGGTATGCAACTGACGATAATTGCCCGCTGCATCCTGACGCTTGAAGTCATAGATACGGTAGGTTACATCGCTTGTCTCCTGTATCTCTGCCAAGAAACAGCCTGCACCGATAGAGTGAATACGACCTGCTGGCAAGAAGAATACGTCGCCTTCCTTCACAGGATATTCTGACAAAGCCTCAGTAATGGTGTCATTTTCAACCATTTCCTTGTATTGTTCTGGTGTAATCTGCTGCTTCAAACCACTGCGAAGAGAGGCATCAGCATCACTTTCCATCACATACCACATCTCAGTCTTACCACGACCTAAACCCTGTGCTTGTGCCTGCTCGTCCGTTGGATGAACCTGAATAGAAAGCTGCTCGCGTGCATCAATGAACTTAACAAGCAGAGGGAACTCATTGCCAAAGCGCTCATAGTTCTCCTTACCCACCAGTTTATCCTTCAATGTGTCAACCAGTTTGTTCAGTGTCCAGCCTTTATATTTGCCATTAGAGACAACACTCTCGTTGTCCTTAACACCTGAAATTTCCCAGCTTTCGCCCACCTGCTTCTGATCAGAAGTCAAATGCTTGAAAGGTACTATCTTTTCTCCACCCCAAAGGATAGACTTCAAAAGGGGATTAAACTTAAACATTTCCATTTTTTATTGCTATTTTGATGTATCAAACTTTATAATAACGAAACCAATCTATGGTCTCATTTGTACTGCAAAGTTACACTTTAATCAGTAGATTACCAAGAAAACTGATAGAAAGGCGTTGTTTCATTCTCCTCTAAAAGACAGAGAGAAGATTGTCATATCGGATGATTACACAACTGACTTTCACCTTTACTCCTATTCTATTCCTACTAATAGATAACAAGAAATTATCCATCAGTTTCTGCATCGCGGTTTATATCAACAATAAAGCTGTTGTTTGGCTTATGTAGAAAATAGGTTTAGACTTATAAAACCTATACTTTACAAAGCTCAAACAACAGCTTTAGCCTATCATTTTACTTAATTTCAGACATTCGCTTTGTCTGTTTCTGAATTATCTTTTGTGTTGATTTGTCTGATGCAAACACACTGTAGAATCCTTGTGGTTCGTGTGCAGGGTCGCAAGTAAAGTCATCTCCTGCCTGCCAACGCTCATGACGAGGTTTTCCATAACCACCCCAACCCCAGAAGTTACAACCAACAAGAAGTCCGCCGTTCATTGCATTCTGTGCAACAGCATCCATGACATACTTATAATAAGCATCACGTGCCTTTGTTGTACTCTTCAATGAGAACGAGAAACCATCACGAGGATAACCGAACTCCTCAAGTACAAGCGGCTTATTAATACGCTTACAGATTTCAAGATGACTATCAATATAATCCCGAGTATGCTTAAAACTTGCCTTAAGGTCCTCTTTTAGATGTGTCTTTCTTGCCCATTGCCAGTTGTATGGCCAAATGTGAATATTGCAATAGTCCACATTCTTATCTGCACAGATACGCTCAAAGCAGCCATAATCACGCTCACAACCAAAAGCACCTTCACTTCCAAGGCTTATCAGATGGTTCTGATCAAGGCTACGAACGAGTGCTGTAGCCTCTGAAAGCCACTTCTCAAACTCTGGTAAAGCTTCCTTGGAGAAGGCACGAGGCTCGTTACAAATCTGCCAAGACATGATTGTAGGGTCATCAACATACTTGATACCAGAGTATCGGTTGGTACGACTAAGGATGAAGCGAATATGCTCATAGAACATTAAATGTGCCTTCTGATTAGCCGCAAACTTGCTGGCAAACTTTGTATAAGCGCCATAGCCGTCTCTACGTGGTATCAAAGCAGGTCCCTCATCAGCCCACTCCAAATAAGCACCATAGCCCCCACTCCATTCCCAAGAGTTGGTAAGATAAAGTACAGCAACCATCTTTCGCTTGCTCATCTCAGTTAAAAGATAGTCTAATCCTGCAAGAATAGAATCGTTATATACACCCGGACGAGACTGTAAGACAGGCTCTATCTTATCCTCAACACCGGGCAAACCATCTGCACCAACCAAAATACGGAGGTTATCAATACCCAAACGCTGCATCTCATCGAGTTCGCGACGAAGACGCACACGGTCTCCTCCTAACCCTTCAGAGCCAAGAATGGGTCCATACCAGAAGTTTGCTCCCACGTAATAGTAGGGTTTTCCACCACGAACAAAACGTCCGTTCTTTACTTTCACAAAGTCACCGGCCATCATATTCACAGCCATTGCCAAGGCAATAATTGCCATAAAAACTCTTTTCATATATTAGTAGTAAGTCGAAAAATTACCAACTTTACGAGCAATGTTTCCCTTTTAGGGAAGATGCATCTACTTATTAATACACCTAAGGCAAGTTTTTCCCTTACCCACATTGCTATTTTTAGAAGAATAAATCGTTCTTCCATCCAAACGTTTGGACGCTTTTCGTATTGCTTTAACAAAAGAACAGAAGTTACTCATTAAGCAAAAACATGGCAAAGACAGTCAACTATCTACCCTATTATCATCTCCTTTTATTAAAAACCTTTTCATTTTAAGACTTCGAAAAACCGCAGGCAAGGATTTGAAAAATCATTACATAATTTCAAGAAAAACATCTATAAATAACGACAAAAGCACATACAAAAAGCATATCTGCAACTAACAGCAAATCAATTAGTTATAAAGTAGTAAAGCAAAAGGTGCTTAACTGGACTTCAAAAGGGCGTTAGTAAGGTGCTTAAAGGGCGTCTTTTGCAAGCTAAAAGGGCGTCTTTTAGAAGCCAAAAAAGCATGTATTGATTTTGAAGAGTATGAAAATAGTTTACAAACTTCAACTAATAAGAGAATACGTTGTTTGTAGAAGACAGATAGATATATGGGTCTTCAGGATTTTGGAGTGATAAGTTTTGCCATTTAAGGTTAGGTTTCTGACGATATGTCACACGGAGAAAAGGAGAGGACGGAGGATTATAAGGAAAAGCAATGGAAGTCACGGAGGCACCGTCGGTGCGTAGAGCGACGGAGCTTGTTTGGCAATTCTATTAGTAATTTATATACAAAACGTTTATTCCAAAATATTTATCAAGAATCTGTAGGCTACATCTCCGTCGCTCTTTGTGCCGTCGGCACCTCCGTAATATTGCGTTTACCTCCGTCCCCTCCGTGACTCCGTGTGCCTATTATATAAGACTTTTAGTTTATCACTCCATATTTCGGAAGAACCATAAATACGCTTTTACTTTTTACTCTTTAACCGTTTTACTTATCCAAACCTATCCTTTTTCTCACATTTATTTACTAACTTTGTAGCCAAATGAGCAACAACATAACAGATATAAAGCAATTACTGAATGATGAGACCGACGAGAAACATTTCTCGTTTGAGGTTCTTCCCCCTTTGAAGGGTAACGGAACAGCGTCTCTTTTCCGCAATATTGATCAGCTCAAGGAGTTTAATCCGAGCTTCATAAACATAACCACTCACCATAGTGAGTTCGTATATCACGAGCGCGAAGACGGACTATTGGAACGTCAAAGTATACGTCGTCGACCTGGAACGGTAGCCATTGCAGCTGCTATCCAGCAAAGGTATGGCATTCCTGTCATCCCTCATGTGATATGCTCGGGTGCAACGAAAGAAGATATTGAGTACGAATTGCTCGATTTACAGTTTCTTGGTATAGAAAACTTGATGCTTCTGCGTGGCGATAAAGCGCGTGAAGACCGATTCTTTACACCGACAGAAGGCGGTCATAGTCATACGACAGAACTGATTGAACAAGTGAATAGTTTCAACGAAGGTATATTCATTGATGGTTCTACCATGAAGCATCCAGGTAGGCGTTTCGCGTATGGTGTGGCATGTTATCCAGAGAAACATGAGGAAGCACCTAACCTTGAACAGGACCTACGTTACCTCAAGATGAAGCAGGATCTTGGTGCAACATTTGCCGTTACACAGCTTTTCTACGACAATGAGAAGTTCTATAACTTCGTTGATCAGGCTCGTAAGATGGGCGTTACCATTCCTATCATACCAGGAATTAAGCCTTTTGCAAAGCTATCCCAGCTGAATGTCGTTCCAAAGACATTCCATTGTGATATCCCAGAAGAGCTTGCTGGATTAGCTTTACTGTGTAAGTCGGACGAGGAGGCACGCCTGTTAGGTATTGAGTGGGCTGTTAGACAGGTGAAAGACCTTTATGCACATGGTTTCAACAACGTACATTTCTATACCGTTTCGGCAGTGAGCAGTGTGCACGAGGTAATGAAACGGTTGGTAGAAACGGGTCTTCTACAACAGAACAGCAAATAAAAAAGAATACAAGAGAAGATGAACTTTTCAGAAGTTATAGGACAAGAAGCAGTGAAGGAACGGCTTATTCAGATGGTTAAAGAAGACCGTCTGCCCCATGCCTTGCTTTTCTGCGGACCACAAGGAGCAGGTAAGATGGCACTTGCAATGGCTTTTGCCAGCTATTTGCTTGCTGGTGACGAGGCCGAGGAAGCTACGTCATCAACCGTATCAAATGCTCGTGCCATGCTTCGAAACTGGGAACATCCTGACCTCCACTTCTCTTATCCTACCATCAAACTACCGAGCATGAGTGGTGAACACCAACCTGTAAGTGCAGACTTTGCGAAGGAATGGCACGGACTCATCATGCAAGGGACTTACTTCACCATGAATCAATGGATGAATCAGATGGGGGCTACCACGCAGCAGGCTATCATCACGGGTGCTGAGAGCGACGAACTGTCACGCGTTTTGGCGTTGAAATCAAGTCAGGGGGGCTATAAGGTGTCTATCATCTGGCTGCCAGAACGAATGAATCTCACCTCAGCCAATAAGCTATTGAAGCTATTAGAGGAGCCACCACAGGGCACTATCTTCCTCATGGTATGCGAAGAACCAGAGAAACTTCTCGAAACTATCATCAGCCGTACACAGCGTATTGATGTGAAACGCATCAACGATGAGGCGGTTGAACAAGCACTCATCAACAAAAGGGGGATTGATACTGATGCGGCACACCGCATTGCTCGTATCGCAAATGGTAGTTGGCTGAAAGCATTGGAAGCAATGGATACGGGTAATGAAAACCGTGAATTCCACAACATGTTCCAAATGCTTATGCGCCTATGTTACCTCCGTAACGTCAAAGACCTCAAACGTTGGAGCGAGGTTGTAGCAGGATATGGACGTGAGAAAGAGCGTCGTATGCTTACTTACTTCCAACAGCAAGTGCGCGAGAACTTCATGTTTAACTTCCAAAAACCCGAACTCAACTACATGACTTTGGAGGAAGAGAACTTCGCTAAGAACTTTGCACGATTCATCAACGAGGCAAACGTCATTGAAATCAACGAACTCTTCCAGCGTGCTAATCGTGATATCGGACAGAATGCAAACGCTAAGATTGTCTTCTATGACATGGCATTGAAACTCATTGTGCTGTTGTTGAAGAAGTAGACGAGTGGACAGGTGAACAAGTAGACGAGTTAACAAGTTGACAAGTTATATGCTTGAAACCTGTACAATATAATTAATCATTGCTTATCACAGCCTACCAAACTCTACAAGCAAAGAGGTACTTGGAGGCTTCCAACATATATATAAACAAAAAGAAACAATCAATGGATTACAAAGATATGAAATTCAAGGTCTGGCATGGTTGCGACCGAGGCTTATGCCACAAAGGTTGTGGCAGACAAAACCACCAGTTGAACACATTCGACTGGCTGGCTGACGTGCCTGGAAACAACCAGACAACTGACCTTGTTGAGGTTCAATTCAAGAATACTCGTAAGGGTTACTATCACAATGTCAATGACCTTGACTTGAAGAAAGGTGACATCGTGGCAGTTGAAGCTAACCCTGGACACGATATCGGAGTCGTTACACTGACAGGACGACTCGTTAAACTGCAGATTAAGAAGTCGTCAAGTGTGAAGTCACCAGACGACATCAAGCGTGTCTATCGACTTGCAAAAGAAGTCGATATGCAAAAGTATCACGAGGCAAAAGCACGTGAACACGCTACAATGATTGAGAGCCGACAGATTGCGAAGGGCTTAGGACTGAAGATGAAGATTGGCGACGTAGAGTATCAGGGCGATGGAAACAAAGCTATCTTCTACTACATTGCCGACGAACGTGTCGACTTCCGTCAGCTTATCAAGGACCTTGCTGCTGCCTTCCACGTACGAATCGAAATGAAACAGATTGGTGCGCGCCAGGAAGCAGGACGCATTGGCGGTACAGGACCATGTGGTCGTGAGCTTTGCTGTGCTACTTGGATGAAGAATTTCTCCAGTGTTTCGACCACAGCTGCCCGCATTCAGGACATCTCACTCAACCCAACCAAACTGGCGGGTATGTGTGCTAAGCTAAAATGTTGTCTGAACTATGAGGTTGACGACTATATGGAGGCGGGTAGAAAACTGCCAAGCAAGGAGGTTATCTTGGAGACTATGGATGGCGAATACTATCTCTTCAAGACGGATATCCTCAATGGTCAATGCACCTACTCTACCGATAAGAACCTTGCAGCCAATCTCGAGACAATCAGTGCAGAGCGCGCAAAGGAGATTATCGAACTCAACCGACGTGGTGAGAAGCCTCTTTCGCTCCTTGAAGATGGTAAGGCAAAACCAGCTAAGAAGCCTGTTGACCTCCTCGCTGGTGCTGACCTCAGTCGATTTGATAAGGCAAAGAAACGCAAAAAGAACAACCAACCACGCAACAACAACGGTCAGCAAGGTGGTAGACCACAACGCGACAACCGTCGTAATCAGCGTGATGGACAGGACAACTACCGTCAGCCAAATGACAACAGACGTCCACAGAACGATAACCGTCGCCCTCAGAATGGTAATCGTCGTCCTTGTAACGGTCCTCGTCCTGCACAACAACAGAGCGAAGCTACTCCACAGAACAATAGAAATGAAGGCAGACAGCCTCAGCAAACAGAAAGAAAACAAGAATGAGACATAAGGTTTCCACCTTATTATATATCATAGCACTCATGGTAATTACCATGGGTGCTGCTTCATGCAGTGACCCACGCACCTATAATCAATATAGAAGTGTGTCACTACAGGGCTGGTCACGCAATGATACACTTTCTTTTGATATTCCTCGTCAATGGGAGGGTCACTATCAATTAGACCTCTGCCTACGTGCTGCACAGACTTATCCTTACCGCAACATAAGTATGATTATTGAACGAAAGATAATCTACTACAGACAACGAAAGAAGCGAGAAAAGACATATAATGATACTATTAATTGTGAGATTATCAATGATAAGGGAATATTGGTAGGACAGAAAGGTATCTCAAATACAGAAATACGTCAGGCGATTACCGCATTCCGTCTCAACCGCAATGACTCAATGCACGTCACGATACATCATATCATGAGCCGTGAGTTACTTCCTGGTATCAGCGATGTGGGTATCAGGCTCCTCAAGAAGTGAGACTTCTCAGTCCATAATATCTGAAGATTAGTACACGACAACATTCATAAGGATAAAATTTAATTATGAAATTATGGCAACAATGACATTACCAAAAGAAAAAACGAGTACAATGAAAGTACAGTTGAAAGATATATTATTGGCTATCTCATGGGCTGATCTCTCAAGAACTTACTTTCAAAAACCGAACTCATGGCTATATCATAAGCTGGATGGAATAGATGATAATAAGGTGCCAACAGAGTTTAATGAAGAAGAGAAACTACAACTAAAGGGGGCACTGAGCGACCTTGCTGACAGAATCCGTCGTGCAGCAGATAACATTCAATAAGCTGAAAATCTATTGTATAGCAGAATAAAAAGATAAAAAAAGGACTTTCATTATACAAAATAAAGGCTGCTTCATCCTCCACACACTGGAGTCATGAAGCAGCCTTTACCTATGTTGGAGTAAGCATAATAGTACCAATCCAAGCTATAAATATCATGTTTGGCGAGTATTAGTGTCATACTCTCTTTCATTTCATGATAATTACTTCCCCTACAAGCCATATACTAAAATAGTGATAAAGCCTAACACAAATGGTGTTGATGCTTAGCACATGTGGTGCGGAGGCTTAACACCGATGGTGCGAAGCACAAAACACCTGGCAAATACTATGCAATCAATATCCAAGCGTAATGCTATCGCCTACTGACGGATAAGATTACGTCCTGCATCTATGCGGAGGAAAATAAATAGGAGCAACGTAAAGCCCCAAAGAGAAGAACCTCCGTAACTGAAGAAAGGTAACGGAATACCAATAACTGGCGTCAAACCTAATACCATTCCTACGTTAATAAAAAGATGGAATAGGAATATTCCTGCAACACAATAGCCATAGACTCGCCCAAACTTAAAGGGTTGTCGATCGGCAAGGTACATTAATCGGAGTATTAGGAAAAGGAATAGCACAAGAACAGAGGCTGAACCGAGGAAACCCTCCTCCTCACCTACTGTACAGAAGATAAAGTCTGTATCCTGCTCTGGTACAAACTTCAACTTAGTTTGCGTACCATTCAAGAAACCTTTACCCTGTAAGCCACCAGAGCCAATAGCTATCTCACTCTGATGTACATTATATCCTGCTCCTGCGAGGTCCTCATCTAAGCCTAAAAGTACGTTGATACGCACACGCTGGTGTGGCTGCATGACATCGTTCAACACATAGTCTGCTGAATAGAAAAAAGCTATTGACCCTAAAGCAAACAATGCAATATAGAAATAGTTAGCAAAGCGAGTGTTCATTGCATTATAAACTAAATAGCCAATAACACATGCCGATAAAATCAACTGAACCCAAACAACATCAAACGGAATAACAAACTCTGAGAAGAGCAAGGCAAGTCCTGTGACACCAAAGACATAAGTTAGCAATAGGCGCGTACGTCCTTTGTCGCCCACATAGACCCACACCATGACCGAAGAGAATATCTGAACAAGTAGGAGTACAACAAACTTTCCTAAGGACGTTGGTGTATCCCATAACAAGATTTCCTCATACTTGATTCCGACAACAAAGTAAATGACCATTGCCAGACCAGTGAATAGGAACGCACCAGACATTCCTTCACGATAAAGCATGAGGAAGAAAGAGAAATAAACCAAGGCAGAACCTGTCTCACGCTGTCCGACAATACACAGCATTGGTAGGAAAATGATTCCGCACGCACCAGCAAAATGCTTCCAATTCTTGATAGTAAAGCCATAAGCCGACATAAACTTGGCTATTGCTAATGCCGTTGCAAATTTCGCAAACTCGGCAGGCTGCAATCGGAGTGGACCCATAACGAGCCACGAGCGAGAACCCTTAATACTATGAGGATTAAAGATTGTGGCAAAGAGAAGGAGTACTAACAAACCATAGATGACATAAGCAAAGGTGTCATAGAAACGGTCGTCCATCATTAGAAGCACAAAGCCTAAACAGATGGAAGTACCAATCCACACAATCTGCATACCCGAGCGGGTTGAAAGTGAGAAAATCTCTGTATCGCCATAAGTATAACTCGCACCGCAGACACTCACCCATCCAAAGGTGAGCAACGCAATATAGATACCTATCGTCCACCAATCTAATGAACGAAGTACACCTGGTTGTCTGTCTGCTGTATAATTACTTGGCACGATTTACGTTCTCCTTGCTTTTTTGTTTATCTTTGGATTGAACCTTTGATTTCTCTTTTGGTTGTTCCTTTGGTTTATCTTTTACTTGCTCCTTCGGTTTAGCCTTAGGTTGTTCCTTAGGCTTTTCTTTCGCCTGTTCCTTAGACTTCACCTTGGGTTGTTCCTTTGCTTTGTCTTTGGATTGCTCCTTAGGCTTTTCCTTCACCTTAGACTTTTCCCCATTATCCTTTCGATTATCTTTATTCTTTTCTTTTTCTTTTTCCTTCTTATCGCCTTCCTTATCTTTCTCTTTCTTCTCAGTCTTAACCGTTGTTTCAGGCTCTACACGGATAGCAGGTTCGTTCTGTGGTTGCTTCTTCTTCTCCTTTTCCTCAGCTTCTTTCCTTGCCTTTGCTTCCTTCAGCTTTTCTGCATCAGCTAAATCCTGCTTCTCTTTCACCTTCTTCAGCGAGTCTCTAATAGTATTTACACGCTTGATAGAGTCGAGACGAAGAGAGTCTGCACGTGACAAAGGACGCTTGAAAGAGTAAGCGATATGGCGTTTCTGAACCGCTGCAGCACGAGCTTCATCACCAGGGGTAAGCTTTCCATTAATATACTGCTCTATCATTAGCGAACCAATTGGCACACCGTAGTCTGCACCAAATCCACCATTCTCAACATAAACAGCAATAGCTATCTTTGGAGTATCAACAGGTGCAAAGCCCATAAACACAGAGTGGTCCTTACCACGGTTCTGAGCTGTACCCGTCTTACCTGCCAATGAGTAACCAGGATGAACCGCATGCGCACAAGTTCCACCACGCACTGATGACACCATACCCGCAATTACTTCTTGGTAAGCTCTTAGACTTCCCTTTGTATGGTGCTTCTCCACATACTTCTTATCGAGTTTTTTCCCTTGAATACTACGTACAACATGTGGCGCAATGTAATAACCACGATTCGCAATCGTAGCACCGAGGTTCGCAATCTGCAGCGGAGTAAGGTTGACCTCACCCTGTCCGATAGAAATAGAGATAACCGAAAGCGGGTTCCATTTCTTAAAAGCATTATCATAGAACTTCGCATTTGGAATCATACCGCGCTTCTCACCAGGAAGATCGATACCTAATTTATAACCGAAACCCATTGACACCATGTAGTCGCGCCACACGTTCATAGCATCCTCCAATGTCTTATATTTCCTACGATTGGAGAGCATATGATAGAGTCCCCAACAGTAATAACTATTACAAGAGGTGCTGATTGAAGGTACTAATGAAATAGGAGATGCATGTGCGTGACAACCGACATGAAGTCCTTTAAAGTTGAATCCATGATGACAAGGATAACGAGTTGAGTCTGTCACAATCCCTTCTGTGAAATACGTAACAGCCTGTCCTGTCTTAAACGTTGAACCTGGAGGATATTGACCCATTATAGCACGATTAAGTAGGGGCTTGGCTGGGTCGAGCGTCATATCTCGCTGGTACTTACCACGCAGTTTACCTATCATCGAACGAGGGTCGAAAGTAGGTGCAGAAACCATTGCTAAGATTTGTCCAGTCTTTGGTTCGATTGCCACAACAGCACCTAATTTACCTTCCATTAGGCGTTCACCAAGTGCCTGAAGTTCTGCATCAAGACCAAGTTGGATATCACGTCCAGGATGTGGACGCTGGTCATACTTACCATTCTGATAGCGACCTTGTATCTGTCCGTGGGCATCGCGCAGAAGTATCTGTACTCCCTTTACTCCACGTAAGTCTTTCTCATACTCACGCTCGACACCCATCTTACCGATATAATCTCCTGGCTGATAGTACTCATCTTCCTCAATATCACCCTGACTCACCTCTGCTACATCTCCAAGGACATGTGCAGCAATAGCTCGTTGATACTGACGAACACTACGTTTCTGAATATAAAAGCCTGGAAAACGATAAAGTTTCTCTTGGAAGACACTAAAGTCTTTATCACTCAATTGGCTCAAGAATAGTTGTTGCGTAAAGCGAGAGTAACCCGGATTCTTACTTCTATCCTTGATGTTAGCCATTCGGTTGATAAAATCAGCCTTTGTTATGTTTAGTGCCTTACAAAACTCCAATGTATCAAGATGACCTTTCATCTCATTGGTTACCACCATAATGTCATAAGCTGGCTGATTAAAAACCAGCAGCTTCCCATTCCTATCAGTGATAGAACCACGTGAAGGGAACTCAATCTTCTTTAAGAAAGCATTAGAGTCGGCACTCTTCCGATAGTCGTCACTGGCTATCTGAAGAGCAAAAAGACGTATAATGTATATCACCACGATACCTATTGCAACAGCACTAAGCACGAGGCGACGTTTCTCTAAATCATAATTCTTCATTTCTTATCGCCTCCTAACGTTCTCAACAACAAGAATAAGAATAAGCGTGAGCAGTGAACTGCCGCCAATACAAAGTAACCATTCTAACACATTAAAGAAACTAAACATCTCTAATGAGAAGAAAACGACGCTGTATATCAAGGTTAGAATAGCTACATACCACGTATATTGCGGTATACTAAGCGTGTCCATACCTGCTTGGAAGTTGTCACTACTGTCACGAGGTATGAATAGCTGTAGTACATAAGGCTGTAAAGCAGCTATTAAAGTCAATGAAGCAGAAGCTACACCAGGCGTATTTGAGAAAGTGTCAATGGTAAGACCCATTAGAAACGCCCATATCAACATAGCCCACTGAGGATAATTACGAGGGAACAAAAGGATAAAATAGATATAAAGCAATGGTGTGGCAACAGCAAACAGATGAATGTGATTGAGTACAAACACCTGTGCCACTGTCAAAACAGCAAACCAAAGCAAACGTTTTAGGAAATCTATATTCATTCTTTTTATTCGTAATTCAAAGGGGGAAAGTGGCTCACACCAATGTTAGAATGACTCTACAAAGTGTGGTTATCCTACCTCCCATCAATCTAAATAATATCTGCAAGCAGTCTACTTACTGTACACTATTGTCCATCTGACTCTCAATAGGCTTGATAGAGTCTTGTGCTGCCTTTATAACTTGGCGTTGATCTCTTATAGAAGCATCGTCAATCACACAGACATCACGAAGGTTTCCGAAGTCTGTTGATAGCTGGATTTGTAGTCGATAAGAGAGTCCATCTTCTGAATTATAGACATGTTTTATCTTACCAACCAACACACCAGCTGGGAAAACAGAAGAATATCCACTCGTTACAACACGGTCACCTAACTTAAACTTAGCATGACGAGGGACATCATCTAAATAAGCAACATCGGATGCGCCTCCATTCCAATGGAGATAACCGAAGTAGTCACGTCCTTGAATAGAACAACTGATGTTTGACTTTGAGTTCAGCACAGGGATTACAACGGCATAATGAATACCTGCCATATAGACAATACCCACAACACCATTACCACAGGCAACACCCATATCCTTATGTACACCATCCCATGTTCCTTTGTTGATGGTGATAAAGTTATTAGGTTTATCCAGTGAATTGGCTACAACCTTTGCCTGTATCAATCGGAACTTTGAAAGGAAACGATACTGACCTTTATGAAGGAAGGTAGAATCCTTTGTCTTATCATAAAGTTGAGCAGATAACTCCTTCACTTGACGTTCCAGTTCAAGGTTACGTTTGGTTAAAGCCTCATTCACCTCACCCATTGTTAGATAAGATGTAACCTTTGAACTTCCCTCATAAGCCAAACCAGCCACATAGTTTGCTGAGGTGAACCACACACTGCCCTGATAGTCATTGAATCGGAACAGAAGAACCATACTCAAGACTTCCAGGGCAACGAACAAGAACCAATGCTTGTACTTAGCAAGGAACTCAGTCAGATTGTGCATGAACGTTAGTTGTTATCTCATCAAGAACGAGAAACGATCTACGTTCTTCAATGCAATACCTGCACCCTTAGCCACACTGTGCAATGGGTCTTCGGCAATATGGAATGGAATATTAATCTTATCAGTCAGACGCTTGTCGATACCACGAAGCAAAGCACCACCACCACTGAGATAGATACCATTCTTTACGATATCAGCATAAAGCTCAGGTGGAGTGTTCTCCAATGCTGAAAGAACAGCATTCTCAATCTTTGCAACGGTCTTATCAAGACAATGAGCAATCTCCTGATAACATACAGGAACCTCCATAGGAAGAGCTGTGATACGGTTAGGACCATGTACAATGTAATCCTCAGGAGCTTCATCACCAAGGTCTGTCAGTGCTGAACCTACATGGAGCTTAATACGCTCTGCCATACGCTCACTGACCTTCACATTGTGCTGACGACTCATATATTCCTGAATATCCGCAGTGAGGTCATCACCAGCTACACGGATAGAGTTATTACATACGATACCACCCAAAGAGATTACAGCAATCTCAGTGCTACCACCACCGATATCAACAATCATGTTACCCTCAGGAGCCTCTACATCAAGACCCATACCAAGAGCTGCAGCCATTGGCTCGAAGATAAGATATACATCACGTCCATCAGCATGTTCAGCTGAGTCACGAACGGCACGAAGCTCCACTTCAGTAGAACCTGATGGAACACCGATTACCATACGTAATGAAGGTGAGAAGAAACGATTACCACTGTGAACCATCTTAATAAGTCCACGCATCATCTGCTCACAAGCTGTAAAGTCAGCGATAACTCCGTCGCGCAAAGGGCGGATTGTACGAATATTGGGATGTTCCTTCTCGTACATCATCTTTGCATCACCACCCACAGCAATCATCTTATCTGTGCGACGGTCCAGTGCTACTACTGACGGCTCATCAACTACAATCTTATCATCACTGATAATAATCGTGTTTGCCGTTCCCAGGTCCATAGCAATTTCCTGGATAAATGAAAATAATCCCATTAATATATCTGTATTTTATAATTGTATATTCTTTTCTATTCTGTGCTTATTCTGTTGCAAACCAGCTATGGATAGCCTTATCATAGTGGCTGCTAACACCAAAAGCACGCTCTGCAAACATCTTTCGGTCTTCGATATCTGTCTGCGCACCATTTGTATTGAGAATCTGGAGCAACACTGGATATTCTGCCTTACTTGGCACGATAACAACATCCTTGAAGTTCTTTGCTCCTGCACGTATCAGTGAAATACCACCAATATCAATCTTCTCAATGATGTCTTCTGCGCTGGCACCACTGGCAACCGTCTGCTCAAATGGATAAAGATCTACAATGACAAGATCAATGAAAGGTATTTCATATTTCTGCATCTGTGCCTGATCACCTTCATTATCACGGCGAGAAAGGATTCCTCCAAAAACCTTTGGATGAAGGGTCTTCACGCGACCTCCAAGGATAGAAGGATAAGATGTTACGTCTTCTACCTTCTGACATGGGTATCCTAATGATTCGATGAACTCTTGTGTACCACCTGTACTTAAGAATTTCACACCTTCCGCATCTAACTTCTTGAGCAAATCCTCAAGTCCATCTTTATGAAAAACCGAAATAAGAGCAGTCTTAATTTGTTTTTTACCAGCCATTGTAAAACATTTTATGGATTTGATTTGCAAAGTTACTAATTATAGGTGACTAAACAATATTTTAAATCAAAAAAAAACAAAAGGTTGCCAACTATTTGCTTAAAGTCTAATAAGCTGCCACCTTTTGTTTTATTCTGCCTGCTTCAAGTTCTGCTTTTTGAGAACTGAAGTTCAATTTCTTTATGCCTACCAAAGACCTTATCAAGTCTATTCTTTACCTTTGATACCGATAGCATCTAAGATACCTTGTATCTCACTGCCAAGACCAAAGACACTATTCATCACACCATCCTTGGCACCGCGCACCATATAACGGGCACAATCACCTTCGAGCTTACCGATACGCTGGCGTTCTGCAACGGTATAATCATGGCGTGAGATCTCTCGACGAATACGACCAAACTTGTCAACAGCTTTACGCCACTTCTTTGCTGTGTAGTATTGGCTATTATCACGTAATTCATAGGAAAAGTTCTCTAAGTCGTTAATAGCTGACTCACGTGTAGCACATGAGCTTACCAATAGCATTGCCACAATGAGGGCAAGGCCCATAAGCGTTTTCTTTACCTTGTTTCTCATCTTTTATAACTTCTAATTTTATAATAATCCTCCCTATATCTGGCTTACGTTTATAATATCTTTCTATATTGAAAGTAACATCAAATTCAGCCTTTTAAGGGTAATAGTCGTGGCAAAAATAGGAAATAATAATGATTTTACCAACAAAACATCACATTACTTTTCATTCTTTTTCTACTTTTTAACTACCTTTGTTCCATGAATTTTGCAGTAACACTTCTTCAATGGTTCAAAAATAACGGACGTTCTCTACCTTGGCGAGAGACGAATGACGCATACGCTATTTGGCTGAGTGAGGTTATTTTACAGCAAACTCGTATCGTGCAGGGTATGAGTTATTGGGAACGTTTCATGGCACAATGGCCTACGGTTAACGACCTCGCTGCTGCCACGGAGGACGAAGTGCTAAAGGCTTGGCAGGGCTTGGGCTATTATTCTCGTGCAAGAAACCTCCATACGGCAGCACAACAGGTGATGGAATTAGGTGGATTCCCACAGACTTTCAAAGAATTAAAGACTCTGAAAGGTGTAGGCGATTATACTGCTGCTGCCATTGCTTCTATTGCTTTTGGCGAACCAGTTGCTGTGGTAGACGGCAACGTTTATCGTGTGCTTTCTCGCTATTATGGCATCGAGACACCTATTGATAGTACCGAAGGGAAGAAGGAGTTTCAAGCGCTCGCTCAATCTCTTTTACCTATAAATGAACCTGCTGACTACAACGAAGCGATAATGGACTTTGGTGCGACTCAGTGTACACCAAATTCTCCTCATTGCAGTGCTTGTCCACTCTGCGAAACATGCGTTGCTTTTCGCGAACAACGCATTAATGAACTACCAGTAAAAAGCAAAAAAGTGAAACAACGGGAACGTCATTTCACCTATCTTTGTATTGAATATGAAGGAAAGATAGCCATCCACCAACGTGGTGCGGGTGACATTTGGCAAGGACTATGGGAGTTTCCACAGGAAGAACACCTTACATCATCTGAAGACTCTGCGTGGAAAACTGAAGCACAGCTACTACAAAAGGGGGTAAAGCATATTCTTACCCATCAGATTCTTCTTGCAGACATTTACCTTTGGCAGCCTAAGCACCGCCCACAACTACCCTCAGATTTCATCTGGATAGAAAGGCAAGACCTTGAAAATTATGCTTTACCACGGCTAATTGAGATTCTGCTAAAGGCAGTTCCTGCCTAAAATCCCACCTCCCTTCATCCGTCTATCCCACGGTCCGCTTCTACGAGGCACTGCCTCGTAGCCTTCTCTCCCCTTCTCCTTTCTCCTTCCTTCAAAGCGCCTCTATCGGCTACTTCTTCCCAAAATCCTCATCAATACGTAGCTGATGAGCTACCAAGAAAGGGAAGATGCAGACAATCATTACGATAACAAAGAACCAACGATAACCCACTGCCTGTGCCAGCGCACCCGCAAACAAACCTGGAATCATCATTGACAACGCCATAAAGCCCGTACAAAGCGCATAATGACTGGTCTTATGTTCGCCCCGACTGAAATAAATCATAAAGAGCATATAGGCACTGAAACCAAAACCATAACCGAAATTCTCGATAAATACGGCTATGCTAATAGCTATCACGTTATCGGGAAGCATATAGGCTAAATAGACATAAGCTAAGTTAGGCAACGTGATAGCTGCCGTCATCGGCCATATCCAGCGTTTTAAACCATCACGACTAATCATCATTCCTCCAATGACACCGCCTATCAGGAGACCTGCCACGCCCACAACGCCATTCACTGTACCATACTCTATCTCAGAAAGTGCCAATCCTCCTTTAGTCTTCGATGCTTGCAGAAAGAGTTGAGAAATAGGGATTATCAAAGCTTCTGGCAAGCGAAAGAGAAGTAGGAAACAGATTGTTGTCAAAGCCTGCTCCTTTTTAAAGAAGGAAAGAAAAGTCTCTCCAAAACTGCGAAGTAAATGACTGGCAGACACCTGTGCCCTCTCTAAGTCCTCAGACGGACGTGGAAGAATAAAGCGATGATAGAGGGCAAGTCCCATAAAAAGAGCCATCAGACCGTAGAAGACAAGCGACCATGTCCATTGTATATCAAACTTCTTATGTAAAAAACCAGCAAGCGCAATCAGACCGCCCTTACCGACAACCATTGAAATACGATAAAAAGTAGAACGAATACCCACGAAAAATGCCTGATCATGCTGGTTAAGTCCCATCATATAAAAACCATCAGCAACTACATCATGTGTCGCACTACTAAATGCCAGCAGCCAAAAGAAACAGATTGTCCCCTGAAGCCATAACGAAGTATTGACCGTAAAGGCAACACCTGCAAAGGCTGCACCAACAAGCATTTGCATAACGATAATCCACCAACGCTTTGTCTTAATCAAATCAAGAAATGGACTCCACAGAGGTTTGATAACCCAAGGGAGGTAAAGCCATGAAGTATAAAAGGTCACCTCAGCATCTGACAAGCCCATCTGCATATAGACCTGCAGGGACAGTACTGTTACTGCAATATAAGGTAATCCCTCAGCAAAATAAAGTGAGGGTATCCATGCCCATGGGCTTATCTGTCTTTCTGTTTTCAATGCTTGTTACGCTTTTGAGTTCTGTTATTATCATCATTGTATGCAAAGTGTCCTTTTTCCACAGCCTACTATCAACAAAACCAATGAGAGATGCATCAATCATGTAACCAAAAAAGATAAATAGGTTCAAGCAGACTATTCGAACACCACTGCAAACTTAGTATTGTGTCTTTTCAAACGATGACAAAGATACATAAAATTAACGAGAAAAAGGAGGGATAGCGCTCACGAATAAGAATTAAAAGATAATTTATATATTAAAGACTAATGATTTTCGCTTTTCTTGAAAGCATGATTGAAATTTTTAGCTTATCTTTGTGAACAGGGATTATGATTTATTACACTAACATTTACTCCATTTTACATACTGAGTAGTTTGACATAAATCATAAACACGGAATGACTCTAATACACTCTACCCTCTCTATTGGATATGGAGAATCATAGAGTAACACGATAAGGAAGCATGACACTGTCGAAGGTCTACCTACAACTCAAAGTGATATGCTTCCTCTTTTCTATAAATTCATAGTTACAAGCCCTCTAAGAGTTGGAACATCCACAAGAAAATAAATTGAAACTTCAGCTATCTAAGTAGTATATCGTTCCATCTTATACAAACAGCTTATTCTTATAAAAGTCAACTTTTGTAAACTATTTTCACACAACCCTAAATCTATATATGCCCTTTTGGCTTCTTAAAGACGCTTAATTAGCTCGCAAAAGGTGCCCTTTAAGACCCTTACTAACACCCTTTTGAAGTCCTATTAAGCACCTATTCGTAAACGATTTTGTAACCAACTGATTCACTGTTTGTTGCAGACTTGCTTTTTGTACGTATCTCTACCTCGATTTATAGATATTTTATCCGAATTATTGTCATTATTTTTCAAACCATTATTAGCGGAACTCACTAAGTATAAATATGAAAGGGAATTCTATGTCGAAGAATAAAATTGGTAGCTGATAGTCCTGTTATTTTTTTTGAAACACTAAGGTTCTTACGTTAAAATTTGGTTCTTCCGAAATATGGAGTGATAAACTAAAAGTCTTATATAATAGGCACACGGAGTCACGGAGGGGACGGAGGTAACGCTATGTCACGGAGGTGCCGACGGCACAAAGAGCGATAGAGATATAGCGTACAGATGCTTGATAACTCTTTTGGGATAAACTCTTTGTGTATAAATTGTTAATAGAATTAGCAAACAAGCTCCGTAGCTCTATGCACCGACGGTGCCTCCGTGACTTCCATTGCTTTGTTTTAATAATCCTCCGTCCTCTCCGTGTCTCCGTGTGACATTGCTTCCAACTATAAACACAAGCGGAAAACTTATCGCTCTAAAATCCTGAAGACCCAAAACTATAAGGTAAGTATCCAAACATTTAATAAAGGAATCAAAAGAAAGGGCGATGATCATTACGACCATCGCCCTTATATCTAATGATTGTTTCAAATAATTACATACCTAAAGCCTTCTTAGCACCGTCATTGTTAGGATTAATCTTCAGCACCTTATTGAAGTACTCGTCTGCAAGTGGCTTGTTACCCTTCTTTGAGTAATAGTAACCGAGACCATAGTAAACATTCTCCAAGTAGCTCTTGCTATCCTCATCGAGCGTTGGCTTAGCCTCTTCGTAAGCAGCCACCTTCTGATAGATTTCAGCTACCTTATCAGGATCGTTCATCAACTGAGCTACGTTAGCTTGGTTCAACCATACCCAATCAGAGATTGTTGGGAACTTAGAAACCATCTGCTCATAAACATCAAATGCCTTTGCAAGAACAGCGTTCTTAGCAGCACGGTCTGTCAAGCCCTCTGCCTTTGTAACATATGTGTTAGCAAGTGTTGCCCAGTCATTGTTAGTAGCCTTCTTACTCTTAGAAAGATACTCCTGCTGAACCTCAAGTGCCTTGTCATCATTACCCTGTGCAGCATAGATAGCAGCCAAAGTCTTCAAAGGCTCAACATTGTTCTTATCAGCCTCAAGTGCCTTGTTAACAGTGCTGATTGCTTCGTCATACTGCTGAGCACCACAAAGTGCCTTTGCATATACATCGTAGTCGTTAGCAACCTTCTTACCAGAACCAGCAAACACTACCTTACCATAGTTGATAGCAGAAGCATAATCCTTCAACTCAACTGATGCCATCATAGCAATACGGCTCAAATACTCACTGTTAGGGAACTTCTGCAAGCCCTGCTTTACAACATCCAAAGCTCTCTGATAGTCTTTTGTGATGTAAGCAGCAAAACCGTAGTTATAGAAGTTGTCCTCTGACATATTAGCTGGATTAGCCTTAGCATACCACTCTAATGCCTCCTTGTACTTACCATCGCCAAGCATGATTTCAGCTGCAGTTGCCTCTACTGGATAGTCTGGCTTAACCTTACGAAGTTCTTCAAGTTTCTGAACAGCAACCTTTGAGTTTACATGACGGAAAACCTTAGCATAACGTTCGTAAGCTGTTACGTTCTGTGGGTCTACAGTAATCGCATTCTGATACTGTGTTGCAGCTGCACCAGCATTACCGATAGAATCCTTAAGAGCCGCAATGTCACCCAAAAGAACATAGGCTAAACTTCCCTTGTATTTCTTATTATTGATAACATTGTTTGCAATCTCTGTTGCTGCATCATAATTACGCTGCAAGAGATATACATTTCCCAAGGCAACAATAGCCTCTTCACTCTTCTTAAAGTTCTTCTGATACTCCTTAATAAGATCCTTTGCTGCCTTTGGATCATTTGGCGCAGCTTCAATAGCGGCAACAATAGGCTTAAGAGCTACTGCGTAATCAACATCCTGTGCCATTGCTGGAGTTGACATTGCCAACATCAAGGCTCCAGCTATTAAATATTTCTTTGTCTTCATAATTCTTTCTCTTTAAATTTTAATTCAAGTGAACTTTATTCATTAAGACGCCTATCACGCCATTTAGTTTAATTCTGTGAGAGTAGTAACTAATGTTGATAAGCTAAATAAATCTTCTTTAATGTTATAACGACCACATTTAATTAATCATAACTGATTATCGTTTGCCAATAAATAACACTCTATGCTTTACTGGCTACTGGGTCTTAACTTCAACTTCACGAATGTTGATTTCACCACGATAAGGCAAGAGACCAGCCTTAAAAATGATCTTCTGACCAATTGGATTGGTTACGAAGTTTGCAAATGCCCAAGGCAATGCTTTATGAGGGTCAGCCACAACAGCGTAGATAGTTCTTACGAAAGGATATCTGCCATCCAACAGATAAGCCTGGTAAGGTTGCCAACTATTCTCTGGCTGTGCAACGGTAGTCTTTGAAAGACCAACCACTCTAATATCTTTCTTAAATGTGGTGTTTGTTGAGTCACGATGGTCATTCAACCAATTTGACCCGATAACACCTATAGCATTCGGAGTTTTATGAACATAGTCAATAACTGACTTACTGTTACTTGCTGCAACAATGTTCGCACTCTTAATGTTCTTTCCACCTAAAATGGAGTCGACCACATAATGTAACGTAGCTGAAGCTTTGTTGTCAAAGACAACTTCAATATTACCCTTATCATTCTTAGGGTTCAGCTGGTTCCATTTTGCAATCTGACCGCTGAGAATCTTCTTAACATCGGTAACCGTAATACATGAATCTGCATTCGTATTGTTCACGATGAAAGCAATTCCATCATATCCTATCGGGAATACCGCTGGGATAGGACCTTTCCCTCGTAACATAGCATCTTCTCCCTTCGTCAATGCATGAGAAGTAAAGAAAAGATTAACTTTCTGGTCGAGGAGCAGTTGCATACCTTTGTTGTCATCTGTATAGATTGGCAACAAGTGAGTTTCTGGATAGCGGAACTGATAATTCTGTAACAGTTCCTCTATAATAGGACTAAAACTTTCGTCAGAGGCGAACTTAATCGTCCCTGACGTCGGTGTATCTGTTCTGCCGTCCTTAGCTTTCTTCTGTCCGCAAGCAGACAGAAGAAAGCCGAGGGATAGCATCAATCCTACTGTTATGTAGAATCTGGTTCTTTTCATATAATATTTGCTTTTACTGCAGTTTGAAGGTAATAGGGAGAGTAAACCAAACGTTTGCTGGCTGACCATTGTTCATACCTGGAGACCACTTCGGCATGCTATTAACAACACGAAGTGCCTCACGGTCGAGTGCCTGATCAACACCACGAACGATTTGTGCCTGACTAACGCTACCGTCACGTCCTACAACGAACTTAACAATAACGCGTCCCTGCACACCATTCTCTGCTGCAACTGCTGGATATTGGATATGAGAAGCCAACCAAGCATTTACGTTAGGGAATGAAGGCATAACCTCTGCCACTGTGAAGACCTTGTTCTCAACCTCCTGCTTTGGCTCTGGTTTTGGAGCCTCAACAACAGGTTTCTCGATCTTTGGTACAATCTGTTCAGGAGTAGCAACAGTGCTACGAGCAGCAACTTCAGTACGATCTTCCGTACCTTCCTTGTTCTCAACACCGACTGCCTTGGTCTCCTTATTCATCTTGACCATTGGAGGCATCTCTTCCTTAACATCCTTATCATCCTTGATGACAGGGGCTGTAAACTTAACAGTTGCACGCGTTTCAGGAACAACCTTTTCAGGTTCAATCTTCTTAGGTTCTTCCTTCTTCTGCTGTTTCTTACGCTCAGCCTGTTCCTTCTTAGCCTGTTCAAGAGCAGCCAATTCCATCTTAGCTGCATATTCAGCTTGTGCAGCCAAGTCGTCGTTATGCTTCTTGATCTGATAAGCTAAGTAACCACCACCGAGGAATGCAGCACAAAGCAGAATAGCTAAAGCCTTGATGTTACGCTGAGAAACAGTTTTACGAAGCTTGTATGCACCGTACTCCTTGTTCTTGTCGGCGAACACCATGTCGACCCATTTAGGATCGCATAAATCTATTTTTGCCATTGTTTTCTTTCTTTAATTGTTACTATTCAGTGATTAAGCCTTTATACCTTTCTTGGCTAAGAGAGCCTTGTCTTGGTCTGTCAGCTTGTCAATGACGTAAGTTCCAATATATGAAATCTGCATTTCATCGAGGATGTCTACCAAATGACGATAAGAAGCTTGATCAGTTGGCTTGATAATAACAGTCATAGTAGAAACCTTCTTGCCATTAATCATACCAGTTTTGATCGCAGCCAACTCAGCCTGATAAATGCTGTCAGGATAAGAAGCTGGGTTAGCCTGCTTCTTACGATTGAGTTCCTTCACAGCGATGTCCATATCCTGATATGGGATAGAGACTGGATCACCTGCTGAAGGGTCACCCACCTGCTTATGCTGAAGAACGTAGCGAATACCACTTGGAGTGTTGCTCCAATCAGCTGGCTTCAACCAATTAGCGTTATCATACTCTGGTTTACCGTTACCGTAGAAGATTTTATCTCCGTCAGCAATGTAAATCGTAATAGAGTGTGACTCCTTGGCCTCATTCTTCTGAGTGTCCTTCTGAGTTTTATCATTACTTGGCATCGTCAACTCCATAGTTGAAGGCTTGCTAAGTGAAGTACAAAGCATGAAGAAGGTAATCAGCAACATAAGCATATCCACCATCGGCGTAAAGTCTACGCGGACGGTCATCTTCTTCTGCTTGCCGCCTTCTTTTCCTGTATCCATCATTTCCATACTTTGATCTCCTTACTTATTAGCTGCCTGCGCAGCCTTTTTAGCGTCCAACTGTGTGATCATATAGTAATGGCTCTCATCCATATCCTGGAGTTCGCTCATTACCTTCTTAACGGTACCATAAGGAGAGTCAGAATCAGACTTGATAGCAAGTCTAACCTTAGGGTTCACCTGGCGGGCTGCGTTAACCCACTGTTGGAACTCAGTCATCTCCTGTCCTTGGATACTATCGAGAGGAATACCCATTTTAGGGAGTTCTTTACCACGCTCAGCAGCTGGCTTTGATAAATAAGCAGCTAACTTATCGAGCGGAGTACCAAATGTAGACTCAGCAACAAAAGTTTTCTTCTGTGCAGGAGTCAATGTAATGCCCATATTATCTACGATCTGTCCCAACTCATTGGTATTATCGTAGCTCAAGAAAACCTGGCCTTCGCCAGTAGGCTTTCCTGTAGGTCCCTTTTCAGGACTCACAAGAATTGTCAAGACACCATTCTCAGGCACCTTAGTTTCAGACACAGAACCTGGAGTATTTACCTTCACTGGCTCGTTCTTAACGAACGTTGATGTCAGCATGAAGAAGGTAAGCAACAGGGTCATAACGTCTGACATAGGCGTCATGTCGATAAAAGTGTCATTCTTCTTAACTTTTACTTTACCCATAGCGATAAATTATTAAAGGGTTAGCAAAAATTAAGCCTCGTCTGTATGGTTTACTTCGTATGTCTGAGCGATAGAATAACCAACCTCGTCGAGGGCGAAAGTCAACTTGTCAACCTTGTTAGAGTAGTAACCATAAGAAACTACCGCACACCAAGATGTTGCAATACCGAATGCGGTGTTGATCAACGCCTCAGAAATACCAGCAGAAAGTGCAGCAGAGTCAGCACCACCACCTGCAGCAAGAGCAGAGAACGACTTGATCATACCGGTTACAGTACCGAGAAGACCAGTAAGAGTACCAAGTGTTACGAGAGTAGCAATGATAGGGAGGTTCATTGTCAGAGTTGGCATCTCGAGCTGAGTAGCCTCCTCGTGAGCCTGCTGAATCTTAGCTACCTTCTGAGCCTTCTTAAGGTTAGCATTAGCACCAGTCTCCATATCCTTGTAAGCGTTCAAAGAAGCCTTAACAACGTTTGCTACAGAACCCTTCTGCTGATCGCAGAGCTGGTTAGCCTTAGCAAGGTCATTAGCGTTAAGAGCACTCTTGATGTTTGCAACGAACTTTGGAAGGGCACCCTTACCGAAAGCAGTCTTCAAAGCCATCCAACGCTCGATAGACATAGCGAGCACTGTCAACAAGAGAGTGTGGATAACAGGAACGACTACGCCACCCTTAAAGATGGTACCCCAAACGTCTGCTGGGTTCTCACGTGCAGCTCCATCCTGGAAGTGCATCTCATTACCGAACCATGTGTAGAACAATGTGAACGCAACGACAGCGCAAACGACGATAATCCAGAATGCACCTCTAACTCCTGTGAAGCCCTCAGCCTTTTTCTGTGGGGCTGGTTTTTGTTGTGTAGTTGCCATAATTTGATAAAATTTTAATTTTTAGGTTATTAATGAATTAATTTGTTAATATCTTTCTGATTTATAAGCATTTGTATCTTACCGCCATTATAAAAGGGAGTTCAACACTGCTTCTTATCTCCGCAAAGATAGTAATTAAAAGAAAACTACAGCTACGATTAATAACATTTAACAGTTATAAATGTACAGTTTCTATCTCATCTTTATTACTATCTGCATTTCCGATTCCTATTTAAGTTTTGAAAGTACTTCTTTAATACGACGAAGAGCTTCCTTTATATTTTCATCACTTGTCGCATAACTCATTCTAAAACAGTCTGGAGCACCAAAAGCATCACCACCCACTGTTGCTACACATCCTTCTTCAAGAATATACATAGCAAGGTCGGATGAGTTATTAATCACATGTTTGCCATCTGTCTTTCCAAAGAAGCTGGAGCATTTAGGGAAGAGATAGAATGCACCTTGTGGCACATTTACCTCAAGTTCAGGGATTTCTTTTGCCAAACTAACAATCAGATCACGACGACGACGGAATGTCTCTCGATACTCAGCTACACAAGCTTGATCCTCAACATATGCCGCAACAGCAGCCATCTGACTTACGCTACATGTACCTGACGTATATTGTCCTTGCAACTTATTAAGACCTTTTACAATCCACTCTGGTGCTGCGACCCAACCAATTCTCCAGCCAGTCATAGCATAAGCCTTACTAACGCCGTTACAAAGAATCGTACGTTCTTTCATTCCAGGGCAAGATGAGATACTGCAATGACCGCCTATATAATTAATGTGTTCGTAAATCTCATCTGAAAGAACAAACACGTCTTTATGCGCCAAGACAACCTTTGACAAAGCCTCCAACTCCTCTGCAGTATAGACACTACCAGTAGGATTACTTGGAGAGCAAAGAATTATCATCTTTGTCTTTGGTGTAATAGCTTTCTCTAACTGCTCTGCGGTAATCTTAAAGTCTTGCTCGATTCCTGCAGAAACAACAACAGGAACACCACCTGCGAGTTTAACCATCTGCGGATAGCTCACCCAATAAGGTGCAGGAATAATCACCTCATCACCTGGATTCACCAAAGCCAAAACAGCATTGCAAACACCTTGCTTACCACCAGTACCGACAATAATCTCTGATGCAGCATAATCAAGATTGTTTTCATCTTTCAGCTTCTTTGAGATAGCCTCTCTCAAAGCAGGATAACCAGGAACAGGAGAATACTTAGAGAAGTTATCATCAATGGCCTTTTTGCCCGCCTCCTTAACATGATCAGGAGTCATGAAGTCTGGTTCACCCACACTCATGTTGATAACATCAATTCCCTGCGCTTTCATTTCACTACTCTTCTGCGACATTGCTAATGTCTCAGAAGGCGCCAATCGATTTAAACGATCTGATAATTGTGCCATTTCGAACTTTATCTTTCTTTATAAATAATATCAAGTACAAAAGTACGCAAATTCATTTTGATAACGCAAATTTTCTTTCTTTATTTTATCTATATAACATTTTTACTGCCGATTTGACAGTTTAAATTAAACAATTATATAACAAATGAACTCTTTATAAACAAAACTATACAAACTAATATTCTATTCCTTCATCTTTATACCTATCGAAAAACATTCCCGAAAGACTAAAAACAAACCCTTCTCATGCATTCTTTTGTATAATGAATGCCGTCCGCACGATGTGTGCTAAGCCTCCGCACAACTCGTGCTAAGCGTTCGCACCATCCATGTTTTTCTATTTTCAAATTGCAACTAACGTATATATCCAATAATAAAAACGATATCCAATGATATAAAAGGATATAACAATGGCATTCTTTTAAGCCTACAAATTAAGAATCCCACCACAGAGAAACAAGTCATTTCTCTATAGTGGGATTCGTGATAAGACTTATCTTAAAGCCTTCCTATTATTCTTACGCTTATAGATGCAAGTCGTGTCCCATACGATCACGCTTAGTTTTCAGATAGCGATAGTCAAACTTATTTGGAGTAATCTCAATAGGTACATTCTCCTCAATCTCTAAACCGTAAGCCTCAAGACCTACACGCTTCGTTGGATTGTTTGTTATTAAACGCATCTTATGAACACCAAGATGACGCAACATCTGTGCTCCACAACCATAATCGCGTTCGTCTGGCCGGAAACCAAGATGAAGGTTAGCCTCAACCGTATCAAGACCTTGGTCTTGCAACTTATAGGCTGCAATCTTATTCATCAAACCAATGCCACGACCTTCCTGCTGCATATAGATGATAACACCCTTGCCTTCTTTCTCAATCATCTCCATTGCCTTATGAAGTTGTTCACCACAATCACAACGCTGACTACCGAGAATATCACCTGTTGCACATGATGAGTGTACACGCACAAGTACTGGCTCATCCTCTTTCCATGTACCCTTGATAAGAGCCATGTTTTCCAAACCATTTGCTTGACGGAAAGGAATCAAGTGAAACATACCATATTCAGTAGGAAGTTTTACCTTTTCACCAACAACAATACTTGATTCTTTCTTCAGGCGATAGGCGATAATATCCTTGATACTGATAATCTTCATACCCCACTCCTTTGCACGCTTCTGCAAATCAGGCATACGAGCCATCGTACCATCTTCGTTCATAATCTCCATTAACACACCAGCTGGGAAACAACCTGCGAGCTTACAGAGGTCGACAGCGGCTTCAGTATGACCCGAACGACGCAATACACCATTATCCTGAGCATAAAGTGGATTGACATGTCCAGGACGGCCGAAAGTCTGAGGAGTAGAATTAGGATCAGCCAAAGCCTTAATTGTTTCAGCACGGTCGTGTGTAGACACACCTGTTGAACAGCCTTCCAACTTATCAACCGTAACGGTGAAAGGAGTTCCAAGTACTGATGTGTTATCAGAAACCTGATGAGGCAAATCCAATTCCTCCGCACGTGATATTGTTATAGGAACACAAAGCACACCTCGTGCATTCTTCAACATGAAGTTAACCTTCTCTGGCGTAATCATTTCTGCAGCCATAATAAGGTCGCCTTCATTCTCTCGGTCTTCATCATCTACTACGATAACGAACTTTCCTTCCCGAAAGTCTTTCAGCGCATCTTCGATGCTATCGAGTTTAAAATCTTCCATATAGTTACTGATTTATATTGTTTTTATCAATAGCCCCTTGCTTCTTCTTTTTCCTTTATACGTTGTATCTCTGCGATAATCGTATCATTACAGCTAATAATAGTACGAAGGTCGCGATAAAGACGTAAGCGGAAACGCCACATTCGGAAGTAGAAGAAAATACCAGCAGGCACTATAACTGCTGCAAGAATGTTCGACCACTTATGATCGAATGGTCTTGTATGTGCCTTTACTGCTAATATTGGGTATTTATTTAATTCTGCCATGATGACTTTATTACGCGTATTACCTAAGTCTTCTATGACATTTTCAAGTTCATCATTAATCTTCTCAATGACATGATCTGTATGATAGCGGAAGAACACCTTTATAATATTAGGCGCAGACTTCAACCTGCGTGTCTTAGCATACTCCGTAATTCTTACGTTCAGATCATTGAGTTGTTCTACTGCCTTGCTATAATCAGGGTCATTTAAGATAACCTCCTTGCTGGCCACACTACGTTTCACACGCATTCCAAACATCTTCATTAACATGTTCTTATACATATCAGCATTGAACACTGTTGAATCATTGTTTGCCTTATAGGTGAAGAAGACTGCCATTGGGATAAGAACAGCCATAGACAATCCTTTACCAAACCATATCGCCCAGTCTCCCTGACGTGACATTCGATAACCAGTATTATCGAGGATATAAAAAATAATGAACACAATAACGCTGATAATGATAGGAATACCCAATCCTCCCTTACGGATAATCGCACCAAGTGGAGCTCCGATAAAGAAGAAGATAATACATATCAACGACAAGGTGAACTTGTTAATCGTCTCAATATCATGTAGACGAATTAGCCTATCACCATCGCTGGTTATCATACTCTTAAAGTCAAGGTCGCTAACTTCTTGCTGAACGGTAGACAACGCTTGGTCAATAACATAACGACGCTGGTCTGCAGGAAGCTTTTTAAATACCGAGTCTACGTTAAATGCCTTTTCTCCCGACAACTTAATAGCCTGTTTCTTCTCAGAAGCTTTAAGGTTAGGATCTCGATAATAAACAGTCTGCGCATCCTTATAAAAAGCATTACCCACACTATCATAAACATGCACTAAGGAGTCCTTGTCGTGCTGTATCTTCTGAATACTCTTCGTACGGGCATCATTAGAGATACCAGCCATATCCGTAAGATTGAAGTCACCATCGAAATCAAGAACAATATGCTTGTGTGCAAATGTCTCTCGCCGATAAGGAACACTGGCACTATTTCCCATTTCTTGTGAGCGCATATTCTCAAACCACTCGCCACTCCATAGGTTCAATACAAGGTGTTTCTTATCCGCTGTAGACTGCAACATACCTGAGTCTGCAAGGATTATAGCCTGATCTTCGTAGCTATCCGTCATTCGGTACACCATAATATTATATAGGTGACCTGTCTTTAAGTCTTTCTTCTCTACATAGAGGTTGGTTTGTGGAATACCATCATAGAAGATTCCTTCTGGGATTTCCAACTCAGGACTCTTCTGCTTCATAGAGATAAGCAGTTGGGCTATATGTTTATGTGCTATTGGTCCTACGTTATTTTGGAAGTAGAAAGAACCAAAACCAATAAAAATACTAACAACAATCAATCCTCTAAACGACTGAATCAAAGAGATACCAGCTGCTTTTATCGCTGTCAACTCTGAACTTTCGCCAAGGTTACCATAAGAAATAAGCGATGAAAGAAGAATTGCCAAAGGAAGTGCCTGTGGCACCATCATCAAGCTCATATACCAAAAGAATTGTCCAAGAACGTCCATTGACAATCCTTTTCCAATCAAGTCATCAACATATCTCCACAAGAACTGCATCATCAACACAAACAAGCTGATGAAGAATGTTCCCATGAAAAGCATACCAAACTGCTTGGCAATGAATATATCTAACTTCTTGATTTGAAACATGATATAATAACGAGATTCTTATCCTCCCTTATTTTATGTGCGAAGCTATTACGGATAAAAGCAAAGAAATCTTGCTTTTAATCTGTAAAGTGCGACTTACCTTTTGCAAAATTACATAAAAATATCAGAGTAATGGTCTTTTTTAGTATTTTTATTCTTTTACCAGCGTCTTTCCTTTTATAACATCTACCCTCCTCTACCCTTTACTCTTCTGTTTATACATCATCTTCATAAAGTGCAATACCTTCAAAAGAAGTAACACAGAAAAAGCTCTTTCCTTCTCTATCTGTACAATATACAGAGTAAACAAAGAATATCATTCCTCTCTTACAATCCCTCTAAACAACAGAATAGAGTATATGAACGCCTACATCAACGCCGTGTCATATACCCTATTCCGATTACAATATATTTATAAAAGATTACATCCCTGTTATACGATGTAGGCGGTCTATATTCTGATTCCAAAGTTGTTCCAACCCTTCCACATCATCATCATCAGCGAAGTCAGTAACCAACAGATGATAATTGCCAGCAATCTCGCTATGAAACATCTTCATTTCCCAATAAGAATCACTCTCAGACGAGTCCCAATGAAAACGTATATAATTGTTCTTCACCATTTCGACAACTGTTGCTGTATGTGTATCGTGTTCACGTAGCGGGTCACCCCAAATAAAGGTTGCCACATCTTCATCAATCGTTACTTCATCTGCCAACCATTTCATCAAACCAATTGGTGTGCTAATCAGTGCCCACACAGCACTGCCCGACCGTGTTTTCAATTCGTATTCCAGTTCTATTTTCTTACTCATCTTCAATTATTACGTTTAATATTATTCTTTTTACAACTCTCTTTTTTCTACTATCAACGCTTCAAAACATTCTATTAAAAGACATTCTTCATACAAGTCAGTTTTTAGCAGTTGTACAAATAATCATTAGAAACAACATGGTCTACATCATATTAGAACTACAATTCTCTTTTCATGCGCCATACAGAAGGACATATCTTTAACGAATAAAGCCCCCATTTTATTGCCTTACCAACAAACTAACAGATAAATTCGTCAGTAATATCATAAGCAAAAAATGCAGTTATCACACAAAATAACAACATGTTATATAGTCGTTTATTCCTTTTATCAGGTGCAAATATAAAACTTTTTATCGAATATCCGTTAAAAAAACGACTTAATATTTGCGAGTATGATATTTTCTTCATACCTTTGCACCCGCTTTCAAGAACGAAAGTTACATGGACGGCGGGATAGCTCAGTTGGTTAGAGCGTCGGATTCATAATCCGGAGGTCCGGGGATCGTAGCCCCGTCCCGCTACAAAAAGGTTGATAATCATTATGATTACCAACCTTTTTTATTTTCTATACAACCCAGTGCTCGCCTCAATATGAGCTTAAGCAGACAGGAAAGATTTTATTATAAAGCTATTCTTAACTTCATCGTACATACACATATCTTACAAGAATATTTTTGTTTCAATTTCCTGTCACTTTTAACACTTCGTTTATTCTTCTATAAACTAACAAGTTAAGCACATACAACAAATGACAGCAGTGACAGCAAATTGAATTTCAACAATTGCCCAAGTAGCTCCACAAACTAAATGAGTATCCACACTAATTATCTACTGCCCCACGAAAACTTATCAGGAAGTAGCAACAATTCATAGCGTTCATATAGTCCCTACCAATAATTCCCATTACAAACTATCATAAAACTTACAAGGCGAGCCTTTCGACTCGCCTTGTGAATTTAATCAGTAACAGGTTATAAAACCTTATGGAAGGCTGATAGCCTCACTTGGACAAACTGATGCACAAGTACCACACTCAGTACAAGCGTCTGCATCAATTTTGTAGATATCACCCTCAGAGATAGCCTCTACTGGACATTCGTCGATACATGTACCACAAGCGATACAATCATTACCAATTACGTAAGCCATAATATAAATAATTTATAATGTTAATAATGTTCTTGTATTACAAATAGGCTCAATACCTAAATTTGATGATGCAAAGGTAGAAATAATTTCTTGAATACCTAAACATATTGATAAAAATTTCAAATATTTAGACGGCATAAAAATAAAAAAACATGAAATCATTTTCAACCTAACTTATTAACAAACAGGCGATTACATAACTTTTTGAAACAATTATAGACAACAGATTAACCTCTTTTTAACCAACACATCCTTTCCACTCCCTACCTAAAAAGGATGAGAAGGCAGAAAAGTTGGATGAGAACTTTATTAATATAGACAATAAAACCATGAGAAATACGTTTGAAGATTAATTATGAAAAGAATATTAGTAGCCTTCACCCTATTGGCTTCTGTGCTTACAATCCACGCACAGGAACGAAGAGTGCAGAACCGCCCCTATACGGATCTGCGTGATTTTCATTTCGGAGTGCTCGTTGGTACACATCTGCAAGACCTTGAACTTAATAATGTTGGACCACAGATGGTCGACCTTGATGATGGCAACGGAGTAGTTCAGAAGATTGTTTCAGCCGATCAAGACCGTTGGGACGCTGGATTTACAGTGGGTGTATTGGGTGAGTTACGCCTCAACTCTACCTTTCAGTTGCGCATGGCTCCAGCGATGTACTTTGGCACTCGACATCTGACTTTCCGTAATATCACAGACCTTAACGCACAAGGAGAGCCTACAGAGCAGGTGCAAGAGCTCAAAACAGCATACATTTCTTGCGCTTTCGATCTCATTGCGGCTGCTCCACGCTTTAACAATCATCGCCCTTACGTGATGTTAGGACTGAATCCTATGCTCAACCTCTCAGGTAAAGACAATGATTATATCAAGCTCAAACGTAGCGATGTCTTCGTAGAAGTGGGACTCGGTTGTGATTTCTATCTCCCTTATTTCAAGCTACGCCCAGAATTGAAGTTCATGTACAGCCTTACAAACAGTCTTGACAAGAGTCATGCAAAGAACCTCCAAGACAAGAATATGCTCATGTACACCAACTCTGTCAACGAAACACGCACAAAGATGATAGCGCTCACTTTCTATTTCGAATAAGCCAATTGTTCGCCAAATCAGCAGATATTACATCGAAGACCAATATTAGAAGAAGACTTACCAGAACACTTATAGAATCTATGCAATATTGAAGTACAACTCCAAAATTGCATAAATTTTTTATTAAAAACACACTTTTCACTTGTACATATGCCCTTTTTTATGTAATTTTGAAATTGAACTTCAAATTTACATAAACTTATGACCGATTATATACATCGCAAAATAGAGGAAACGATACTTGAGGCATCAAAATACTTCTCCGTGATAGCTGTCTCTGGACCACGTCAATCAGGCAAGAGTACATTGTTAACTCAATTATTCCCACTCTACGAGAAATACAGTCTAAAGGATCTCAACATTCTTGATTACGCAAAGAATGATCCCATAGCCTTCCTTAATCAGACAGATGAAGGAATGTTTATTGACGAGATACAAAGGTGTCCTCAACTATTAGACTACATACAAGGCATTGTAGATAACAATCCCAAGAGACATTTCGCATTGTCAGGAAGTTCGAATTTCGAGGTAATGAAGAACTTATCAGAATCTCTTGCTGGTCGTGCAGGAGTGTTCGAACTGTTGCCAATGTCCATACAGGAGGTTACAGGAAAGGTTGATTTAGACAATCTAAATCAAATCCTTTACAACGGGCTCTACCCTTCTATCTGTGCAAAGAAGAATATTGCTAAGTTCTTTTACCCCTCTTATGTTAGGACATACTTGGAGAAAGACGTAAGAGATCTCCTACAGATAAAAGACCAAATACGCTTCACAAAGTTCTTGAAACTGTGTGCAGCACGAATAGGCTCACTCTTCAACGCTTCTGAATTAGGTGCAGAGGTAGGCGTAAGTTCCAAGACTATCAGCCACTGGCTTTCTGTCTTGCAGGCTTCTTACCTCATAACGCTCCTCCCACCCTACTATGAGAACATTCCAAAAAGGCTGGTGAAGAGCCCTAAACTCTATTTCAACGACCCAGGACTGGCCTGTTATCTACTCGACATCGAGAGTCCTCAACAGTTAGACAGGGATAAGATGCGTGGTGCTATCTTTGAGAATATGATTGTTATGGAGGCCATCAAGTATCGCTATAACATGGGATTAGAGGGTGGACTATTCTTCTATCGCGACTCTAATCAGAATGAAGTTGACCTCTTAATCAAGCAGGAAGGGGAACTAACAGCCATTGAAGTGAAGTCTTCTATGACTTATAGTTCATCTTTTGAGAAGGCACTCACGCAGATTGAAGGCTGGATAAAGACCCCCATAAGTAAGAAGGCTATAGTCTACTCTGGCGACTTTGAGAACACGAGTGGCAACATCAACCTTATCAACTATCGCCATATTTCTTCCATTCTCTGAGTCTTTATTATTCAAGACAAGGTACTATTTCTCTGTTACAGAGGCTCTCCTCTTCTTTTCTCTATGCCAAACAGGTAGATAATAAAAGATGTTAAAAAAACGAGGACTTAGTTTCAAAATATAAAGAAAACAGTATCTTTGGTGCATTACTAATCGTAAACAAAAGTAGTTATGAGAAAGTTTATTATCCTTCTTTGTGCACTCGTTGCAAGTATAAACATCAGCGCACAGACTAAAGAAAAGCAAGATAGTCTGAACATACCAGTGTTTCTTGTAGATGGAGTTGAGGTACAGAACATCGATAACCTTGACCAAAAAGATATCATTAGTATGAATGTTATCAAAAACAGTGACTTCAACAAGTTGTTTTATCCACGTACTGGCGGTGTAATTCTGATTACAACAAAATCAAAGAAGTATCTGAAGCCTATCATCCAAAAGCATCAAGATGAGATGAAGAAGGCAAAAAGTGACAAGAAATCTGGTAAGGTTTACATAAGATAAAGGCGGTTCACAAACACCTTTCATAATACGAGAACGCTATTAGACTATAGCTTTTTACATCATAACCAACGTCCAATAGTAGCTGAATAATCGTAACAGTTACTATTGGGGTTGGATTTTCATAAATAAACGAAATTGATTACATCTAATTAATACCATGCATAAAACAAAATGCAAATAGATACGATAGCTGCTTCAACAAACAACTTATTCCCTTACCAGACGCTATTTGTAAACTATTTTCATACAACTCAAAACCAATATATGCTCTTTTGGCGTCTTAAAGACGCCTAATTGACTTGCAAGAGGTGCCCTTTTGAGGGCTTACTAACGCCCTTTTGAAGTCCTATTAAGCACCTTTTCCTATACTATTTTATAACTAACTGATTTCCTGTTGGTTGCAAACTTGCACTTTGTACGTGTTTTTGCCCTTATTTATAGATGTTTTATTCGAAATTATGTAAGGGTTTTTCAAATCCTTGTTTACGTAATTTTCAATATATTAAAAGAAGGTTTTTTCTGTGTCGAAAGGTGATAATAGAATAGACAGTGGACAGTTTTAGCTACGTATTCGCTTAATAATAAACTTTCAATAACGTTTTAGAAAGTATAAAAGACTGTGGGCTGCATCAATAAGATTGCTATTGACAATCATACTGATACAGCCCACATTATTTATATATAGGTCTTATCGATTGAAAGACTTATTTTTTCTTCTTCATATCAAGCACCAACTTACCTACATAAATAGCATGCTTACCATTCTGATCGTCGCCAACCATCTTGCCGTCAAGGTCTTTCACGTACTCTAACTTTGTAAGATAGGTATGTGAGTGACCACCCAATACAAGGTCAAGACCACGAGTTCCAGCAATAACCTCCTCATCACTGACCCCTTCTATGTTCCAACCAAGGTGAGAGATACAGATAATAAGGTCGCACTTCTTTGCCTTTAATTCGTTGATAACCTTCTGTGCACAAGCGACAGGGTCGTTATAAACAATTGGACCATAGTTAGCTTTCACTACCAAACCATCCAACTTAGGAGCAAGACCGAAGACACCTATCTTTAAACCATTACGTTTCAAGATAACATAAGGCTTCACCAAACCCTGAAGTGGCGTACCAGTGAAATCGTAATTAGCACATACAATAGGGAACTTAGCCATCTTAAAGAGGCGAATCATATTGTCCATACCAAAGTCGAACTCATGGTTACCAATCGTAGCAGCGTCATAGTGCATCTGATTCATCAGTCCCACTTCAACATCACCCTTGAACATTGTGTAATAAGGTGAGCCTTGTGAGAAGTCGCCACTATCAAAGAGTAGCAAGTCAGGTTGCTTCTTTCTCTCTTCTTTAATCATAGCCACACGGCGCACGAAACCGCCTCGCCCAGCCTTCATCGTGTCTGCAAGATTTGTGTTAAGCGGATAGATCTGACTATGCGCATCGTTGGTATGCAGAATTGTTAACTGCTTATCCTGACCGAAAGCGAGAACAGTTAGGAAGCAGAAAGTAATCAATAATATATTTCTTTTCATATTTATGTGTCGTTAAAAGATTATTCCACGCGGATACGTCCTTCTGTGTGAGCATTAACTACCTTACCTTGAGCTGTCTGCTCCTTGAAATAATTCATAATGATGAAACGTGTGTTGTTACTGCTTTCTTGTGGTGAAACAACACTTGTTGCAGACTTAAACGCCTCCATCTTATCATTTCCCTGTGCCAAGTAATCAAGCGTAGCAATACGATAACTTGCCTTTGGATCAATCTCCTTACCATGCAAACGTGCTGACTTTAGCTTATGGTCGCGTGTGAAAACAAGTTCTACACCATGGCTAACAGCCTCACCACCAGTATGAGCCATCTGTGAGAACAGCTCTAAAAGTTTCTCACCAGAAAGTGTTACGAAGCAAATTTTGTTCTCGAAAGGTGCAATATCCAACACGTCACCAAAGGTAATCTTACCCTTAGAAAGGGCTGCACGGATACCACCCATATTATAAACACCAAAGTCAACCTTCTCATTATAATCGCGTGCAGCCCACACCATGATGTCTGCCAACAGATTAGAGAGATCGCTCTCTGGGCGGTGTGCCACCATGTCGTGGTCAACCTCGCCCACAACAGGTCCCATCACCGAATCAACCTTGTGCTTAAATGGTTCCATAAACTTTGCTGCCCCAGCATCAGGAGTAGCATCATATCGATTATCAACCAGCACACGTGTACGCTGAATGCCAGCTAACTCATAATGAGAAGCACAGCCCGTCAACGCCAGTAATGCTGTTAATCCAGACAGATAAACCGTTTTTTTATACATATATAATGACTTTTATAGTTCTCATAAATATTTATCAGAGTAGGAAATAGCCCTACTTTGGTTAACTTCCAACGTCACCCACCCTACTGCTTAGGTAACATCGGAAGTCGATAATATTCAAAAAGATAATGCAAAAGTAAGAAAAAAAAACGAATCAAATGCTTGTCACAAGACTAAAGATATATTGCCACATAGAAAAATACGTTCAAAATAAAGCGCATAGAACTACATATACCTCATTTTAGGTATTGCACGTTCTATAGAATATAAATACTTTTGCAGACGTTTATTAACACTCATAGGATTGTATTTATATGAAGAAAGAAACAATTTATCTATCTCTCGCAATGCTTGCAATGGCAACAACACCTTGTAATGCACAATCAGAAGAGATTAAAGACTCCACACAACATCTCGAAGAAGTAACAATCAGCACCACACGTATGCCTGAAATAAAGCAGAATGCGGCTGCTACAGTTACTATTATTGACCAAAAGCAAATAGCAGAAATGAGCAAATCGGCTCCCGATATCACCCATCTCTTGGGCATGCTCACGCCTGGTATGGCTCTATCAAGTAATACTACAAGCTCGCGTGCACAATCACTTCGTGGAAGAAGTGCACTCATCTTGATTGATGGTATACCTCAATCAACTCCTTTACGTTCAACAGACCGCGATATCCGAACCATAGATATCGCTGCTATTGACCATATAGAAGTGGTAAAAGGATCTACCGCTCTCTATGGTAATGGTGCTATCGGAGGATTGATAAACATCATAACTAAGAAGAATACCACCAGCAAGGCTGTAGCTGGAGAGACGACTCTCTCGGGTTCAACTTACAACTTCTTCCGTCACGGAAAAGGGCAAGGTTATCGCATCAACCAGCAAGTTTATGGTCGTGTGGGTCAGTTTGATTATCTCGTAAATGGGGCTTTTGGACGTACAGGCAGTGCTATTGATGGTGATGGAAAGTTTATCTCTCCACGCTACGGACTCGGTGATACCTATACAACAAACGTACTTGTTAACCTCGGTTATTCCCTATCTCCAAAGAACAGAATCGAATTAATGTATAATTTTTATCGTAGTTTGCAAGACACGAAATTGATTCCTTTCGGTGGAAAATACCTCCAGAGTCCTTCTATTGGTATCATTGGTAATAAGGATCCACAGGCAGTTGATGAGGGAACAAGATACAATCACAATGCTTACCTCAAGTTTACTTCAAAGGATATCTTCAAACATACCGACTTAGAAGCATCTGTTTATGGTTCAGGGATATATACTATCTTCGACTTCCGTAAGGCTAACCCAGCACAGCCAAGATGGGAAGAAACAAGCGGACAGTCGGCTGTTAAGGATCGTAAGTTTGGTTTCCGCACCCAGTTTAATACTCGACTTATATTCTCTGAGAATGCTTTTGCACATTTAGCTTATGGTTATGACTATCTCTACAACAAGACATCACAACCTTTGGTAGATGGTAGATACTGGATGCCATGGCTGACAAGTAACAACCATGCGCCCTTTGTTCAAATGAAGACTACGCTCTGGCAGCACCTTAACGTCAAACTTGGAGGACGTTATGACTTCATTAATGTGAACGTACCAGACTATGATGTATTGCGTAATAAGCTCTCCGACCCACAGGTTCAGGTCAAGGGTGGAAAGCTAAAGTATAATAATATGTCTTTTAATGTGGGTGTTTCTTATAACAAATATCCTGCTTTTCAACCCTTCGTAGCCTACTCTCAGGGCTTCTCAATCTTTGATTTAGGTCGTACCCTACGCGCTGCTAAGGCGGATGTTCTCTCTAAGATATCAACAGAACCTGTAAAAACAAACAACTACGAGGTGGGTGTTTACTCTGATATTAACCATTGGTTGCAGTTGAATGGATCTGTTTTCTACACCTATTCTAAGCTTGGAAGTGACCTCAAGATAGAGAATGGTTTCTGGGTAGTCAACCGTACTCCACAGAAGGTGTATGGTGTTGAGTTGAGTGCAGATGCACAAATTCTCCGTAACTTAAAGGCTGGTGCTAACTTCTCATGGTTCGAAGGTAAGCTCAAATCAGCTACTGGTGATTGGGACACATACATGTCGAACATTTCCATTCCAGCTGCTAAGTTGGCAATGTATGTCAACTATGCTCCAGTCAAGAACACCTATCTCCAACTGCAATACATGCACACCGGTAAACGTGACAGATTTACTCCTAATGCATCAGGAGTATATAAGGAGGGTGAAGGTATCGTAAATCGTATCAACTTACTAAACCTTACTGCAGGCGTAAAGATGAAGGTTTGTGACTTAAGTTTGGCTGTATCCAACTTATTGAACTACACTTATTACACACCAGCATCTATGATGATGGCACGTAATGCAGAGTATGCACATGCTGATGGACGCAAGATAACACTCACAGCAGTGTTCAAGTATTAATGTTCAAACACTCGATATACTTATTCTCAGGTACTAAAAGGACATTATATAACAAAGTAAAGTTAGATAAAGTTTACCTCTTATGATTATATAAGATACCCTTCTAAAAACAGAAGCAGCCCATAGTATATCATAAACTATAAGCAGGGAAGACGGAATAGAACAAGTATTCTACCGCTTCCCTGCTTTCCTTTTAGTCCTTCCGTTAAAAGTGTAGATTGTTAGTAGAATGAGATTAATCCACATACATGGTATGCTTTCATCCAATAAGATTGTTTTATAAAGACTCAACACCCAACAACCATCACCCAACACCGGTATAATTACCTCCAATTAGATGGTTTTAGAACGGGGGATAAACTACATAACAATTGTAATTAGGTACGATGTCTATCTTATCTTCTACAGACAACTTATTCCTATTAGCCTAATTAGGCTATTTGGTCCAATTGGGCTAATTTGGCTAATAACTTATTATTCTGTCATAATTTTTCACATCATAATTTTGAATACATGCTCTTTTGGCTTCTTAAAGACGCCCAATTGCCTTGCAAAAGGTGCCCTTTTGAGGGCAACTAACGCCCTTTTGAAGTCCAATTAAGCACCTTTTACTTTGCAACTTTATAACTAATTGATTTCCTGTTGGTTGCAAACCTGCCTCTTATATGTGTTTTTGCCGTCCTTTATAAATGTTTTACCCGAAATTATGTAATGATTTTTCAAACTCTTATCTACAGATTTTCAAAGTCTTAAATGAAATGGTTTTTAGTGTCAGAGTATGAGAATAGGACAGATTGTTGACTATTTTAGCTATACCTTTGTTTAATGAGTAACTTCGATTCTTCCGTTAACGCAATACGAAAAGTGTCCACACATTTAACGGAAGAACCATTCTCTGACTTCTCAAAAGCCTGGTTTATCGCTTCACACCTTATCTACTACCAACGTATAGATAAGCCTTCATTACTACATGAGAGACACACTATCAGCCCTCTACACCTCAGAAAGACAATAGTTGCAACCCTATTAAAAGACCACAAACGCAGAATGCAACTATTAAAAAGCCATTAAACCTTTGACAGAAACGCATAATTACTTACTTTTGCAACACATATCAATCAATTCAACAAAACATTTATTATTATGAAAAAGAGTTTGTTCGTTAGCATGGTTATGCTGTTCGTCGGCATGACTGTCAATGCGCAGGATTACAAAAAACAATCGTTCATACCAGAAGCAGCTATGCCAGATGCAGGTATCTACCTCCCAGCTCCACCTGACACAGCATCTTATCAATTTGATTATGACTTCCGTCAGTATTGGTGGGGTCGAAAGATGAGAGAAGACAAAGAACGTGCTGCACAAGCAAAGTTCGACGCCAACTTCGATGTTGATTCTGTTCTCGTAGGCTTTGCTCCTTCTTTTGGTTTGCTTATCACACCAGAAAAGACACCAGAGACCTACAAACTCATGTGCATGATAGGTATTGATGGCAACCATGCTGTCGACCGTGCTAAAGCTAAATATATGCGTAAACGTCCGTTTGCACAGTTCCATGAGCATACACTTCAACCTCAGTTTGAGGCAGAGTTGATTAACAACGGCTCTTATCCTTCAGGTCATACCTGTCGTGGTTGGATCTTCGGATTGACACTCACAGAGCTGAATCCATCACGTGGTAACGAGATTATGAAGCACGCTTACGAGTATGGTCAGAGCCGAGTAATCTGTGGCTATCACTATCAGAGCGATGTCGATGCAGGCCGTCTTTGTGCAAGTGTAGGCTTTGCTGCCGTACAATCATCTGATGCTTTCCAAAAGCAAATGGCAAAGGCTAAGAAAGAAATAGCCAAGGTGCTTGCAACAAATAAGCATTAAAAAGCTAACAATTACTTTGTTATTTCATTGAAAAGTAGTAACTTTGCACCGCTTTTCGGCGTAACCGCTGATCGTGGAAGAGTCATGGATTACGTTACGTTGGAACGACAAACAATATTTAATTAATAGAAAAATGGATTTAATTAAAGTTGCTGAAGAAGCATTTGCAACCGGCAAGCAGTTCCCAGAGTTCAAGGCTGGTGACACTATCACTGTCGCTTACAAAATCGTCGAGGGTAACAAGCATCGTATTCAGCTCTACCGTGGCGTAGTTATCAAGATTTCTGGTCATGGTGAGAAGAAGCGTTTCACAGTTCGTAAGATGTCAGGCACCATCGGTGTTGAGCGTATCTTCCCAATCGAGTCACCAAACATCGATTCTATCGAGGTGAACAAGCGCGGTAAGGTTCGTCGTGCGAAACTCTACTACCTCCGTGAACTCACAGGTAAGGCTGCACGCATCAAGGAGAAGAGAACTGTTGTTGCAGAGAAGTAAGCCCTTGGAAATCCAAGAAAATAAAAGTCCGAAACTATTGGTTTCGGACTTTTTTATTTACCTATTAATAAGCATTCTTGGACATTCATTATTGATAAAGCTAACGAAAGAAGGAGAGAAAGAGTTATCATATTATGTAATCTAAAATGCCTTCTTATCAGTTTTTTGAGTGTAAAGATAAAAACTTCTCACCGTAAAAACACATATAAATAATGTAGGGACATACGCTTTGCTTATCTTGTGATAGGTATCACTTACAGATAAACACATCATATGTCCCTACAATCCTTCAGAGATAAACTTTCAGAGAATCCTCCCCTACTCACTCTCTCTACAGAGCAATTAATCTTCGTAATTCAACTTTGCATCATTTTCCCCATGCAAAGCCGCATTTAAGTCTTTCCAATTTTGGAAACCAGCAAAGAGAGCCAGCCTGTCTAAAGTCTTTTTAGAAGGTTTTTCCTTCCCCTTGAAATAACCTATCAACTTATTCAAAGATGACGATTCCAAGTGGATGTGATAAAGTGCTAACCTACTGGACAATCTTTCTAAGTCAGAAGCCAGTTCTCTGCGGATATTTGCCTTTTGACCAAGCTCCTCGATAATGGTTCTAAGCTTCTTTTTCATTTCTCATTCTTCACTATATATACTAACGTGATACAAAAGTAATAAAAGAATAAGTAATTAAGTAATATTCAACGACTTTTCTTAAAGTTAAATATGTTAATTAAACTTGTAAACAAGGAGTGTAAATATAAATTACGTACTACGCTATATAAAATCGCTTTGAAATAGAAAATAATGTATCAGTTATGGATAAGCAAAACCATAATCAAATAAACATTATTCAGGGTAACATAGCATCTCATTTACCACTTTCTATCCTCTTATAACCAGTCTATCACACAACATTTTAGTGCTTCGCACATCATGTGCGAAGCGTTAGCACCCTATGTGCGAAGCATCAACACCACACGTGCGGACCATCCATACAACGACAGAAAAGCAATGAAACTACGCTTGTTTGAATACAAAACGAAAATAACAAGCGTCCTTCTGTAAGGATAGAAATAGAATACTACCCATTACAAAAGGACACTAATATTTCGTCATTTCAACCTAATAGCGGCATCAGAAAGTGTATGCTATTAGGCTAATCAATGCAATTTATTTCACTGCGATGCACTCAATCTCAACAAGCGCACCCTTTGGCAAAGCCTTTACAGCGAATGCAGAACGTGCTGGATAAGGTTCCTTGAAGAACTCGGCATAAACTTCATTCATCGCAGCGAAGTTCTCCATATCAGAAAGGAACACTGTTGTCTTAACAACATGAGACAGGTCTACACCTGCAGAAGCCAACACGTTGCGTACATTAGTGAGCGACTGGCGAGTTTGTTCCTTCACACCACCCTCAACAAAAGCATTGGTAGCTGGGTCAATAGGAAGTGAACCAGATGCGAAAATAAAACCATTGGCTTCGATAGCCTGACTGTAAGGACCTACTGCGGCAGATGCCTTGTCTGTGTGTAATGCTTGCATATCTTTAAGTAATTTAAAGGGATTAGAGGAGCCGGAGGGTATTCAGCCTGCGCAGGATAGTCCTCACGCTCCAAAGATTGTTTTCTTTTCGAGTGTAAAAGTACTGAATTTCTTCAAAAGAAACAAACCAACACGGCTAATTTACTTAAAAACGACAAGCGTAACGGCGTATTCCATTATTTTTCCTTATCTTTGCACTACCAATTTACATATACCACATAAGTTATATGAAAGAATTAGCTCTTAAGTACGGATGCAATCCGAACCAAAAGCCTTCACGTATCTATATGGAGGAAGGCGAACTCCCAATTACAGTTCTCAGTGGTCGTCCCGGCTACATTAACTTTCTTGATGCGCTCAACAGCTGGCAACTCGTTAAAGAGTTGAAGGCCGCTACTGGTCTGCCTGCAGCTGCATCGTTCAAGCATGTCAGCCCAGCTGGTGCTGCAGTAGGTCTCCCTTTGAGTGATACACTCAAGAAGATTTACTTTGTCGATGATGTTGACTTCGAGCTTACACCGCTTGCCAGTGCTTATGCACGTGCTCGTGGAGCCGACCGTATGTGTTCTTATGGCGATTTCTGTGCGCTCAGTGACACCTGCGATAAGGAGACAGCGTTGCTGATAAAGCGTGAGGTTAGCGATGGTGTTATCGCACCTGACTATACTCCAGAGGCTTTAGAAATTCTGAAGGATAAGCGTAAGGGTGCATACAATGTCATTAAGATTGACCCTAACTATATGCCTGCTCCTATAGAGAAGAAGCAAGTTTTCGGCATTACATTTGAACAGGGCCGCAACGAAGTGAAGCTTGATGACCCAGCACTCTTCGAGAACATCCCTACAAAGAACAAGACATTCACTGAGGATGCCAAGCGTGATCTCATCATTTCGCTGATTACATTGAAGTATACACAGAGTAACTCTGTTTGCTATGTGAAGGACGGACAGGCTATCGGTATTGGTGCTGGACAGCAGAGTCGTATCCACTGCACTCGCTTAGCTGGTAGTAAGGCTGACGAATGGTGGTTGCGCCAGTGTCCAAAGGTTATGAATCTTCCATTTAAGAAGGGTATTCGCCGTGCCGATCGAGATAACACAATCAATATCTACATCTCTGATGAGTATGAAGATGTACTACAGGATGGTGTATGGCAGCAATTCTTCACAGAATGCCCAGAGCCTCTAACACGTGAGGAACGCAAAGAGTGGATTGCCAAGAATACGGGTGTTGCACTCGGTTCTGATGCTTTCTTCCCATTTGGCGACAACATTGAGCGTGCACATAAGAGTGGTGTAGAATATATAGCACAGGCTGGTGGAAGTATTCGTGACGACCATGTTATTGACACTTGTGACAAATACAACATCGCAATGGCTTTTACTGGCGTTCGTTTATTTCATCATTAAAAAGATTGTATATGAGTGATATTGACGATATTATTGAAACCGGAATGGTCTTTCGAAGTGCCTCGAAACCCAAAACCGATGATGGCAAGGTGAAAACCAAAGCCAAGAAAAAGAAGTATATTACTGGTGCACACGGCTCTGGCAGTGCAAAGCAGAAGGCTAAATACCGTCAGCAACGTGCTAACCGACACAAGTAAAGAAAACAACGAACGCCCTCATTTCTCCGTCCTTGTCAAAGGGAACTGGAGAAATGAGGGCGTTTGTTATTGATGATACGGCTATTTACTCATAGCCATCACCAAAGTCTTCACCAGGATACTTCCTTAATAAGCTGGCAAAACGAGGATTATAATGAGATAACATAGCCGAATGAAAGTTTGTTGCCATCGTTATATCAGAGCTATATTCACGGTCTTTCTTTTTTGAAGACAAGGCAAGCGTTGCGTCAATAAAGTTGTATGCCCACTGATTATTATAAGCCATTACTGCCTCAAATAAGTATTTGCTACGAGGTAGCATACTACCATCATCTTTCTTTATTTCATAGTCTCGGATGCGCATCAGCAAAGGAATGAAATCTTGACAAGCCCAAACCGTAACAGCCAACAAGGCATTATCGGTTTCATCATCTTCCCAACCAACATCTTCATTCTCATTATCATAATGTGATAAAGCATCCAATAAGATAGATTTATCCTCCTCTCTACAATAGGAAGCTAAAGCCTTCAATGCTTGATAGGTTCGTTCTTTAAGAACAATCTCCTTTATCCTTGAGTAATAGCTTTCCTTTGGTGGAACTCTCAATAAAAGTTTCTTTGTATATTGATATTTGGACAATCCGGGTGTATAGAGTGCTAAAGAGTCATTACGCAAAGAATCTTCTTTACTAATGACTGTCTTATCTCTGCATGACTGAACATTACGTAAGAACACGCTACCAGCATATTCCTCTTCTATAACATCATCTGACTGCACATAAATCTTCGTCGTATCAGTATAATTCGAGAGTAATATTTCCTCTAAGTATGCATACTTTCGACGTATCAAAGCATCTGTAGCTGCAAGTCGAACAACCGCAGAATAGCTCCTATTAGTGAGTTCGCAAAGTTCTTTCGTAGTACATAATGAATCTAATAAAGACTGTACCACAGGAAAGGCTCTTGGTCCTTTGCATGTTTTAATATAAGTCGTATCAATACAATCCAACAGACTATCCACATTCAGATAATACTGTCTACCGTTAGTATTTTGCATTTCATTGTATGTTCCAGTTCTATTCAACAGGACGAGAACCTTCGCTATCTGCTCCTGTCGCTTGTCTGTACAAGCAACCAACAGCATACATATTGAAAGGAAAAACAGGATTTTCTTCATACTATACAATAAATATCTTTACACGAAATAAACGCCTTCGAAGATAGCAAAGATACTAAATTATTGATAAAAACATGCTTTTCAATCTCTTTTCTTCATCTTATTACCTTCCAAATAGAAGGTATAAAATCATTGTAAAAAACGTCTTTTCCGAATTATTTTCATGAAAATAAAGATTTATCTTCATGAAAGGAAATATTTATTTTCACGACAAGAAATATTTATTTACGTGAGAATAATTCCGTAATAACCATGGAATAGGTATCTATTTCAATGCAATACCTGTATAGATAGTACCAAATCCTTCTTTGAGAATACGTGCTGAGAAGAAGTCGGAAGCATTATCATAAGTGCAGATAGCGGACTGAAGGATATTAGCTGTTAGCACACCAAGTTCTTCTAACTGAAGTTGATTGCAAAGCGGAAGGTCGATATGCCATTTCTCATACATACGTGCAATGCGTTCCATAGGGAAGCCTGCAGCCGAAAAAGCATCATAAACCTCCTGACCTACCTCAAAGTTCTTCAGCGAAATACACGGACCAACAACCGCCTTGAGTTCCTTTGGGTCAGTACCATATAGTTCTGTCATCTTGCGAAGTGTGTGCTGAACGATACGCTGCACCGTACCACGCCAACCAGCATGGGCTGCACCAATGGCATGATGAACAGGGTCATAAAAAAGAATAGGAACACAATCAGCAGTATGAACACCGATGCAGACGTTACGACAATCGGTAACGACAGCATCTTTTCCCTCTTCCATCTCGTACTGCTCAGCAGCTGAAAGATGAAAAAACTCATCCGTCACAATCAGACAATGTGTCTCGTGTATCTGATGCAAACGGATAACCTTATCCGCCTGAACACCAATCTCTACTGCTACAGCCTGCAGATTCTCGGCTACAGCAGATGGTTCATCACCCCGATGAGGGTTGATGTTGAGTGTAGCAAGCTTTCCCTTGCTAACTCCGCCATGACGGGTAGTGCTAAAGCTGACTACCTCGTCGGCAAGATTAAAGTAATGTAGAACAGGCTTAATCATTTGTGTATTCAAAATCTTCGAGATCTTCTACCTCATCCAATTCGTCTATACCCACCTCTTCAACATCATCAATATCAGCGTCCTCAGCTGCTAACTCGGCAGCAAAACGTGACATATCCTTGTCACGATGAACAAGTGTATCTTCCGAAAGAATACTTTGCAGCTTATTACTTTCTGCATTAAGTTCTTTCCAAAGAATATCCTTTAAGTCATCAATTCCCTGTCCTGTAACAGCTGATATGAAAACAACAGGAAGGTCTGTTGGCAACGTTTCACGCAGCATCTCAATGAGCTCATCATCAAGAAGGTCGCTCTTCGTTACCGCTAAGACACGATGTTTGTCGAGCATCTCTGGATTAAACTGCTGTAACTCATTTAGTAACACCTCGTATTCACGCTTGATATCGTCGGTGTCTCCTGGTACCATAAAGAGCAGAAGGGAGTTTCGTTCGATATGACGGAGGAAACGCAAGCCGAGTCCCTTACCTTCACTGGCTCCTTCGATGATACCTGGAATATCAGCCATAACGAAACTTTGGTTATCACGATAGCTGACAATACCTAACGATGGTTCCATCGTTGTGAAAGGATAGTTGGCTATCTTTGGCTTTGCACTTGAGAGAGAAGACAGCAAAGTAGACTTACCTGCATTTGGGAAGCCCACCAAACCGACATCAGCCAGCAGCTTCAACTCAAGAATAACAGTCATCTCCTGCATTGGTTCACCTGGTTGTGCATAGCGTGGAGCCTGATTCGTAGCTGTACGGAACTGGAAGTTACCCAATCCACCACGTCCACCTTTCAGCAGTAACACCGTCTGTCCGTCATGCATAACATCGCAGACATACTTACCAGTTTCGGCATCATAGGCAACAGTACCACAAGGAACATCAATATAAATATCCTTACCATCTGTACCATGACACTTATCACGACCGCCATTACCTCCATGTTCAGCATAGATATGACGCTGAAACTTCAAGTGCAACAGCGTCCAATAATTGTGGTTACCACGCAAGTAAACACTTCCACCCTTACCACCATCGCCACCATCTGGTCCGCCATTAGGGTTATACTTCACATGACGAAGGTGCATGGAACCTCTACCACCCTTACCAGAGCGGCAGTATATCTTTACATAATCAACAAAATTACTTTCCATCTTTAAACTTTGAATTTTGAACTTTGACCTTTATGATTTGTACTGTAACTTGAAATATTATTGATTAAGAGAAGAACGAGTTGCCTTAACTATTTTGGTCAAGACTGCTTGAATCTTATGACAATCATCTGATAAAGGTTTATACTCACTCTCGCTAATATATTCTGCTTCCCTTAATAAATCAATCCAATAGTTTGACTCTGTTGCTTCTTTCAAAGCGATATTCATCTTACTACAGAAGTCTGCACGACTTTGTCCGTTCTTTCCTTCATGAACATTAGCCCCAATACTCGTCCCAGAACGAAGAAGTTGCTTTGATAGGACATACTCCTTATGCTCATCTGTCAGGTATTTATATAACCGTACAACCCTTAGTGCAAAACTTTTTGATAAGATATAGATATCATTCTCTACGATTTTTCTCTCCAACATACGGTACAAATCATAAAGTTCAAAGTTCAAACCTCAAAGGTCAAAGGTCTACAGAGCGTCAATAACAGACTCAATACGTGCAAAAATCTCTTCTACAGTACCAAGACCCTCAACATGGTGGTGAATATTCTCACCCTTATACCAATCAATTAATGGAGAAGTCTGATTGCTGTAAACATTGAGACGCTTCTTAATTGTCTCCTCATTGTCATCAGAACGACCGCTCTGCTGTCCACGGAGAAGCAGACGCTTCATCAACTCATCCTCTGGAACAAAGAGTTCAACCATAGCTGCCACATTGTGACCACGATCAGCCAACATCTTCTTCAAAGCCTCTGCTTGTGGGATTGTACGTGGGAAACCATCGAAGATAACACCCTTATGCTCCTTGCCAAAGCTATCGTATACGCTTGCAAGAATATCAATCATCAACTCATCAGGAATGAGCTGACCATTGTCAATGTATCCTTTTGCAGTCTTACCAAGCTCTGTACCATTCTTAATTTCATTACGAAGTACGTCACCTGTTGAGATATGCCCGAAGCCATACTTCTCAATCATCTTGTCGCTCTGAGTACCTTTACCAGCACCTGGCGCACCGAAAATTACAATATTCTTCATTATTCTTGTACTAAAGTATAAATATCTCTCAAGTTACGACCCTGCTGGTCATAGTCAAGTCCATAGCCAACAATGAAGTCATTTGGTATTTCCATTGCTGCATACTCAATGTTCAAAGGAACAGTAAGCTTACCAGGCTTCAACAGTAAGGTTGTTATATGAAGACCAGCAGGCTCACGTGTACCGAGCGTTTCGAGCATACGCTTCATAGTTGCACCTGTATCAACAATATCCTCTACAATGATAACTTCTCTACCACGGATATCTTCGTTCAAACCGATAATCTCCTTAATCGTACCCGTTGAGGTAACACCTTGGTAAGAAGCCAACTTAACAAAGGATATCTCACATGGGATAGTGATATGCTTCATCAAGTCAGAGGCATACATGAACGAACCGTTCAACACCGCAAGAAAGAGCGGAGTCTTACCTTCAAAATCCTTGTTTATACGATCAGCTACCAGCTTTACTCTTTCCAAAATCTCGGCTTCAGGAATAGAAGTCTCAAACGTTTTGTCCTTAATTGTTACTCGACTCATTCTTCATTATTTATAATTTAGCGCAAAATTACGAAAATAATACCAAACTATCCGCATTTATTTTGTAAATTTGCCATCGTTATGAAGATATTTACAAGTGCCCAGATTCACGAACTGGACAGATACACTATAGAACACGAACCAATCAAGTCTATTGATTTGATGGAGCGTGCAGCAAAAGCCATTACTCGTGCTATCACTGAGGAGTGGTCGACACATACGCCAATTGTTGTCTTTGCAGGACCTGGCAACAATGGTGGCGATGCTCTTGCTGTGGCACGTTTGCTGATAAATGAGGGATACAAAGTTAGTACTTACCTCTTCAATATCACCAATCATCTATCAGAAGACTGTGTAACAAACCGCCAACGTTTGCTCGATAGCAAGCATGCAAAGGATTTTACAGAAATCACTGCGAAGTTTGACCCACCTGAATTAACCGCTGACACATTGGTGATTGATGGTTTGTTTGGTTCTGGACTCAACAAACCATTGGCTGGTGGTTTTGCCTCTTTGGTGAAATATATCAATCAAAGTCCTGCAAAGATTGTGAGTATTGACGTTCCATCTGGTTTGATGACGGAGGACAATACGTATAACGTACGTGCGAATATCATTCACGCTACCCTCACATTAACCCTCCACGAACGCAAATTATCCTTCCTTTTCGCTGATGCACAGCAATTTATTGGTAGGCTAAAGGTCCTTGATATCCGTCTGAATCAGGAGTTTATTCAGAAGACAGAAGCACAATATTACCTATTAGAAGAGAACGACATTCGTTCGCGTTTACTCCATCGTGATGACTTCTCACACAAAGGTGATATGGGTAATGCACTTATCATCGCAGGAAGTTACGGCATGTCGGGAGCAGCTATCCTTGCAACTCGTGCCTGTCTACGTAGCGGTGTGGGTAAGGTTACGGTGCATACTCCTAAAAAGAACTACGATATCATGCAGATATCTGTTCCTGAAGCTATCTTACAAATGGACCATGAGGAGACAGCCTTTACCGAAGCAGTTGATACAGATGATTTCGACGCACTTGCAATAGGTCCAGGATTAGGCAGACAGGAGCCTACTGCCATTGCGATGATAGCCCAGATAAGACGCGCACAATGTCCTATTGTTGCCGATGCTGATACCTTGAATATTCTTGCAAGCCATCGTGCATGGATGCAACAACTACCAAAGGGAATCATTATGACGCCTCACGCAAAGGAACTCGACCGTCTTACAGGCTCTCCTGCTAATGCTGACTATGAGCGTCTCCATCGTACACGTGAGTTGGCAAAGTCTTTACAGGCTTATATCATCCTTAAGGGACATAACAGTGCACTCTGCCTACCTAATGGCAACGTTATCTTTAACTCGACTGGTAACAGTGGCATGGCAACAGCTGGTAGTGGTGATGTACTCACTGGCATCATCACAGCCCTCCTTGCTCGTGGTTACCACCAGCAGAATGCTTGTATGGTGGGCATGTATCTCCATGGTCTTGCTGGCGACTTAGCAGCGAAAGAATTAGGTAAGGAAAGTCTTGTTGCAGGAGACATTATCAACTATCTCCCTAAAGCCTTCAAACTTTTGGACGATTGATAAAGTCTTCCCATTCCAGCTATTGTCGATAGGTAATAAAGCCTTCCAAGTATAAGCAACAGCCCCACATGGTTCTTTCCATGCGGGGCTTTTTGTTTCCTCTGTCATAGCCTACGAGGCAATGCCTCGTAGAAAGCGGCACAAAAGAAAAGCGGCAGTTCCCAAAAGGAAGCTGCCGCTAATGTTTTATTTAGTCAAGACGACCTCAACAAATGATTAGTCGAGGTTAGCAAGCTTGTTCTCAGAACCAAGAACGTCTGTGATCTTGTGCTTGTAAAGATCCTCCATGTACTCACGAGCCTTACCACAGTACTGACGTGGGTCGAAGTACTCTGGGTGCTCATCGAATGTCTGACGAACACCTGCGGTGAATGCAAGACGAGAGTCAGAGTCGATGTTAATCTTACAAACAGCACTCTTAGCTGCCTTACGGAGCTGCTCCTCTGGGATACCAACAGCGTTTGGCATCTTACCACCATGCTCGTTGATGATGTCAACATACTCCTGAGGAACTGAAGAAGAACCGTGGAGAACGATTGGGAAACCTGGGAGCTGCTTCTCGATAGCTGCAAGAACATCGAATGCCAATGGAGGAGGAACAAGACGACCAGTCTTTGGGTCACGTGTACACTGCTCTGGAGTGAACTTGTAAGCACCATGAGAAGTACCGATAGAGATAGCCAATGAGTCGCAACCTGTACGAGTAGCGAAATCAACAACCTCCTCTGGCTTTGTATAGTGAGAAACCTCAGCTACAACGTCATCCTCAACACCAGCAAGTACACCGAGCTCAGCCTCAACAGTTACGTCGAACTGGTGAGCATACTCAACAACCTTCTTTGTCAAAGCGATATTCTCCTCATATGGAAGAGAAGAACCGTCGATCATTACAGAAGAGAAACCGAAGTCTACACAGCTCTTGCAAGTCTCGAAGCTATCACCATGATCAAGGTGAAGTGCAATCTCTGGATGGTGGCAACCCAACTCCTTAGCATACTCTACTGCACCTTCTGCGAGGTAACGAAGAAGAGTCTGGTTAGCATACTTACGAGCACCCTTAGAAACCTGAAGGATAACTGGTGACTTCAAATCAGAAGAAGCCTTGATGATAGCCTGAAGCTGCTCGAGGTTATTGAAGTTGAATGCTGGGATAGCGTAACCGCCGTCAATTGCTCTCTTGAACATATCACGTGTGTTCACGAGACCTAATTTCTTGTAATCTACTGCCATAATTTCTTTTATCTTTTAAAATTAATAAGTCTATACCTATTTACACATGCAAAAGTACGGTTTTATTTTCTGATAGCCAAAACATACCACATATTTAATAAACCTAAAGTGTTAAAATCCGTAATAAAGGGCAATAGTTTTTGGAATAAAAGATAATTAGGCTTATTAGACATGACTGCCTAATAAGCCTAATCAAACATTTATCTGATAAATGAATTACTTCTCAGCTGGCTCAATAACGCGCCAGATTACTGACGCGAGTGCACCACCAGCAAATGGACCTACGATAAAGATCCAAAGATTGCTCAATGCTGTTGCAGGAACCGCCTGCAAGCTGTGCGAAGATAGCAGGGCCAAAGGAACGTGCTGGGTTTACAGATGTACCTGTATAACGGATACATACAAGGTGAACAAGGATAAGTGACAAGCCGATTGCCAAACCTGCAAACTTACCAGTTGCGCCGTTAGTCTTTGAAGTTGCACCCAATACAACGAGTACAAACACACAAGTAAAGATAATCTCTGCGAGCAAACCACTTGCTACACTAATACCATCTTGCAAACCATTTGCACCTAAACCAACACCTGCAGCAGCAAAACCGCTACCTGCGTTGGTTACAAGAAGGAACAACAAAGCTGCACCAATCAAGCCACCAATAAACTGGAACAACATGTACATAGCACAATCCTTTGCGCTCATACGACCACTCAAGAATACACCAAGTGTAATTGCTGGGTTGATGTGGCAACCTGAGATACCACCAATAGCGTAAGCCATTGCTACTACTGAAAGACCAAATGCCATTGCTGTACCAACTACTGCAGCCTGATTGTTTACTGGGTCACAACCCAAAGATACTGCTGCACCACATCCTATGAGGACTAATACCATTGTGCCAATCATTTCGGCTAAATACTTCTTCATAACTCTCTACAATTAATTAATATTATTCTTTTAGTTTAAAATGCCTTTGAAACGGTTAATTCTCCACACAAAAACAAACGTTCACGATTTATTGTTTTCACCTTGCACTTTTTAAAACTTATTGTTTTATATCAATTAAAACGCTGTCTTTAATCCACAAAAAGCCTTACCTTTGCAAATAGATTAATATTACTTGATAATAATGAGTCGTCACCCATAAGGGAGATTACAAAGAAAAAAGTATTCAAACTATATGAAGTATAAAATGATTGTGCTCGATTTGGACGGCACACTGACCAATAATAAAAAGGAAATTACACCACGTACAAAACAAGCCCTCATGCAAGCACAAGCTGCAGGAGTACATGTCGTATTGGCATCTGGGCGTCCTACCTACGGAATAGTCCCTTTAGCAGAAGAGTTGAAACTAAAAGATAATGGTGGATATATCCTTGCTTTCAACGGAGGAAAGATTATCGACTGCACCAACAACGAAGTTCTTTTTGAACAGAAGTTGGACGAACAGCTTGTACCTATCCTCTTTCAAGAAGCCAAAAAAGCAGGAATGGAAATCCTAACCTATCAAGGTGAGGGCATTGCCGCTACTAATAAAGATGATGAATACGTACAACACGAGGCTTTCATCAATAAGATGCCTGTCATGCAATATGACGACTTCCTCAATCAGTTGGTCTATCCTATCAACAAATGTCTGATTGTTGGCGACCCTACCCCACTCCACGAGTTGGAGATAAGATTAGCCAAAGAGTTGGAAGGAAAGATGGATGTCTATCGTTCTGCCGACTTCTTCCTTGAATGTGTACCACTTGGTATCGACAAGGCACGCTCGCTCGACCGTCTTATCTCGTCGCTCGATATCAGCCGTGAAGAGGTTATTGCTTGTGGCGATGGTTATAACGACCTTAGCATGATTCGCTTTGCCGGACTTGGCGTTGCTATGGCAAACGCTGCAAAAGACATTCAAAGTGAAGCTGACTTCGTTACCTTATCAAATGAAGAAGATGGTGTTGCACACGTCATTGAACGCTTTATTCTCTCACCAGAGAACATGAATTAAGAGGTTGTCTTCTACGAACAACTTATCTGTTTATTAGTCGCATTGTAAACTATTTTCACACGGTTCAAAACCAATACATGCTCTTTTGGCTTCTAAAAGACGCCTAATTGGCTTGCAAAAGGTGCCCTTTTGGAGTCTAAGTAACGCCCTTTTGAAGTCCAATTAAGCACCTTTCACTTTACGGTTTTGTAACTAATTGAATACATGACACTTACAAGAGCAAAAAAATAGCCGTTTTTACCCTAAGGATAAGGTAAAAACGGCTATTGAATTGTAAATAAATTTCTAAGCAAACAAACAGTTTGGACAACAATATGAAAGAGATATCACTCAAATACGATTGGGATTTAAGATTCCTTTCAACAAGAATGTAGCATTCTGATTTCGTGCTACTCCCTTTGTAATCTTATACGAATAAGTGATATCCTCGCCTAACTCGATCTCAAAACAATAATTATGAAAACGCCCTGCGTATTCCTCTTCCATCTTTGAAAGTTCAAGGTCGTGCGTGGCGATAACGCCTGTTACATTGCGCTCGGCAATATACTGCAAGAAAAGACGAGAGCCATTCAACTTATCGAGAGAGTTTGTTCCCTTCAAAATCTCGTCCAAAATAATCAAACTTGGTACATCATCACGCAACGAGCCTAACAACTTCTTCAAACGAAGCAACTCAGCATTGAAATAAGAGATGCCATGCGTAAGGTCGTCCGTCGTGCGCATACTCGTAAAAAGATGAAACACCGAAACCTTCAAGTGTTCTGCAAAAACAGGCAAACCATTCATCGCCAAGAGGTAATTTATACCCAACGAGCGCAGGAAAGTACTCTTACCTGCCATATTCGCACCCGTAACAATATAATACTCATGATCATGGATTGTGAAGTCGTTTGCAACAGCCTTCTCGCCAAGGAACGGATGATAAAGATTTTTCGCATCATAAACTACCTTATTCTCCTCGCTGATTTCTGCCTGTACTGCCCTATCTTCATTCAATCGGAAGTTACCCATTGACACCAAAGCATCAAAGAGATTTAGACTATCTATCCACTCATTCGTGCGCTGTTCATAAGTATGTTGCCAATGAAGAAAGAGCCTTACGATAGCGATATCGATTAAGGCAAAACTGTTGAAGACAAAGACACCCACCTCGTTACTTCTGTTATCAATCTTTTGTAAGATAAGTTCTAATTGTTCAAAAGACTCCTCCGCACCCGCAAGTTTCTGTTTCAAAGCTTGTAGTTCAGCCGACTTAAACTCAGTCTTATTAACCAATTTCAATACACGTAAGTAGCCATCTACCTGCGTATGTACCTTTGCTATCAGTTCAGAAATGACACGCATGTGCTTATGCCCACAAAGAAAAGAGAACATAAAGTTAAATATTCCCCACCATACAGGTAATAAGAAAGGAACCAATCCCACAATGGAAAGCACAATACTCACATAGAAACCGAGTAAATCAGCATAACAGAAATAACGTAAAAGAGAGCTATGAAAAAACTTTGGAAAGCTCTGGCAATGAACATCCGTCAATGCTTTCAGCACTTCTTCCGTATTGATTCGTTCCTTTACACCTAAAGATTTGAATTCTGACAAGAATGGTTCTGACTTCCCTAATTCGTCAACAGAAGCCATTCGTTGACGTATTTGCCCAACAAGTTCCTCCCTCTTTGCACTGACCCATTCCGTAGACAGACAGGCTGCCAACTGGACACTACCACCAGTTGAGATAGTGCGGTTCATCCTTTGAAACAGCGAACCAGTTCCGAAAACATCCATATCAAAGGTATAAGGATGTTGCGGATTAACATATTGTTCGCCAGCTTCAAAGCCAGAGAAGTTGCCATTTAGATAGTCTATCTCATTCTGATAAACTCGCAGCAGAGCCTCTGCTGTCTTTATCTTTCGGTCGCTCAGTACGTCACGACGACGGATGTAAAGATAAAAACACAAGGCAGCCAAGGCACAGAGAAGTGTCCAAGCTGCATCTGCCAATAAGGTATAGAGAACTACAAAAACAATGGCAACTAAAAAAAAAAACGATTTCTGTCAGGATAAAAAACCGACTACGGCTACGGAGAGAGACGAGCGTTTTGGTCGTCTCTTCTGCTTTATGCTGATACAAATCAGTCAATTTTCTGTTCATAATACAAATAAATATAAGGTCAGGATGACATTATTGTGCCACTACCTCTTTACTAACACGGCCATCACTGTACTTCACAATGTTAACACCCTTTTGTGGAGTCGTGATACGACGACCGTCAAGTGTGTAGCGTGCTGTCTCAACAGCGGTATCTTTTCCTTCTGAAACGGTAGAGATTGCAGTGGTGTTTGGCTCAGAGATCGTACACTTGGCAGCATTCTCAATGCGCCCGGTAGTCTTATTAATCAGCAGAACACAGACTTTCAATTTCGACTTGTCTTGTATTATCTTCTTATTAGAAATATTCTTAAAGATATATGTATGGCTCTGTGGTTCGTCTGCCTTAATCGGAGTCTTGATATAGCCTGTCAAAGGAGCTTTTACTCCTTCTGCTGCAATGGCAACAAAGTTATTTTCAAGATTACGAATATCTCGAGGAGCATCAATAAAATAATCGAATTCTTTTGTGATACCACGATCAGCCGTACTACCTGAAAAATTGTTGTATTGTACCCAGTTAGGATTAGACATACCATCTTCCGTCAGCACATAAGCAAAGCCATAAGGGGCTTCATCTCGATTCACACAGAAGGTTACACTGGGAGTTACCGTAATATTGTTCTTTTCCTTATCCCATACAGCTGATACGGCAATGTCCATATCTGCTCCTTTTGATCGTTCCTCTTCAAACTCAGTTTGTGCCTTGAAATAACCCAGTAAAAGATTTCTATTCATATCAAGTGAAGGGCGACTTCTGTAATCTGTAGCTTTCCATGCATAGTCCGTACAAGTTAATGGATCAGCTCTACCTCCAGTATGGATAGCAATACCAATGAAGTCTTCACCATATTTATGTGCCAAATTCTCCATAAGTGCAATACCACGTGGGCAGTATCCACACCACATTCCAGTATACTCTTCAACTACAACTTTTCTGCGAGGCACCTTTGTAACAGTTACTCTCGGTAGTGTTGCATAGTTGATAGTAGCACTATTCAACTCTCCGTTTACCTTTGTAATTGTAAACAAAAGGTCGGTTTCTGACAACTGAGTATATGGTGGGACATCTATCTCTATCGTTGTTCCCTCCATGCGGTTCAATGGATTTGTAAGGACATAATTCTTCGACATCAGCTCCTTGCCACTGAAAGAAAGTGTATAATCGAAGTCACGAATAGCAGTTCTACCGTAATTGGAAACTGTGATTTTTCCTTTTACACTCTTTGCTGTGATAGGGACATATACCTTCTGTCCTGAAGAAGGAATAAGACTATAAGTTTGAGCATTGACGTTCACGGCATAAAAGAACACTGCAATAAGCGCAATGAACTGTATATAAAACTTATGTAACATATTAAGTTATGGGTTACTAAATTATATGCTTAACGAACAACATACTTCTTTGTAGAAGCAATACCTTTCTGCTTCACAATGTAAACACCCTTAGGGAGATTTGACAAAGATGTAATTTGCTTGTGCAACAATACCCCCTGAGTATTAAATACATCGTAAGTAATACCCTTCTGTGAAGCTACAGCACCAATACCTGTTGCCTTGGTATCGAACTTAACAGTAATTGATGGGCCCTCCTTCTCTTTATCAAAACCGAGTTCTTTTACTTTAAGTTTCAGCGTAATTGTACAATTCTCTCTTTCACCATACGTATGTTCTATCTCAACTGTTTCTTTTTCAAGACCTATAGACAACAGTTTAGTGCCTACTTCATAAGTTCCTGGATCTGGATTAATAGTACAATTTTCATACGCACAAACCTTCACTTCACCTTCATCTATTTCGTTAATAGTATAGGAAAGAGAAACATTCTGGGGTTTATCAGTCTTATTCTGAATAAACACCTTTCCTGCAATTTCAAACCCTTCAAAAGGAAATTCTGTTGTAACTGCCTTATTCAAGACAACAACAGTGCCGTTAGGAATAACTCTACCTTGCTCATCGAGGAAGGCAACATCATTTGTACTTGTCTGTGCCTGTGCACTAACAAAAAGACTGGTCAGCAGACCAATAAACACGAGTAAACGTAATTTCATATTGATTTTTTTATAATTATATTCTTAATTGATGATGATTCATTGATTAGAGAGATACCTTTTGGCGCACAGCCTGCAAGACTCCGCTATCATTATAGAAGAAACCTACTATCCATGCGTTCTTTGGAACGATACCTTCTGAGAGTGTATACGTTGTTTTCTCCTTATGAATACCCTTCGCAGAGAGCATTAACTCCGTTCCCCATTCCCCATTAATAGCAGCACGGAAGACGTGATTATGCACATATTCCTTCTCCACTTTGTTGTTTGGGAAAAGCTGTGGAGCCACCACACTATCCTCAACTAACCATAGCTGTAGCTTCCCTTTCACATCGTCAGCTAAGGTTTTCAAGTCGGTTTCAATCTCCATCTGACGTGTAGCAGTAACATACTGACATTTAAGATCTATATTGACTGTTGTTGTCTGAGCAAACTCTTCATAGATACGTCCAGCCCAAGCATCTTTGGAAAGTACACCTCCACGACGATTGATAATGGCTTTTGGCACATTTGGAACCGCCCAATACTTATAATAGGTATCTCCCACATCAGTGCGCAAACCAACGAATCCACTTCCACTCTTGATTGCGAGCGGACCAGCATGAAAGGCAACAGCAATCAGTTTGTCTGCACCATAAAGTTTTTGTTGCTCTGCTATCGCTTCTGAAGCAGCCGGACAAAAGATGCAACGCTGTCCTGTAAAATCTTCTATCAGTACATTGCGCTGAACAGTCGCAGCTGGAATCTCTATCAGTCTTTCATCAGAGCCAACCGAATCACAGCCTGTCAAAAACGCAACAGCAGCTAAAAGAGATATATAAAAACTTTTCATTTCCTATCAGAAGTTATAATTATAAGAGAGTGTTAAGCCCTTTGTTGCTGGGATATAACGACATACACCACCCGAACAGTTAAAGCCTGCACGTGTACGACCATAGCCTAATTGCAGTCGATGTGCACCCCCGCTATAGGTTACATAACCTTGGTAGTAATGCACCCGAGTATCACCAACATTATAGAGGTCGCTCAATGTAAACATCCAATGTGGTGCAAGCGACAGCTCAGCCAGTCCAAACAACCAATCCTTATCGCCATCTTTCGATACAAGATACTGTCCTTCTACACGCAACGTTGTGTTAGGCGAAAGCTTCTGTTTGACATCTGCCACAAAGATATGCGAATTGAGCATTCCTCCATGCCCCTCGAGTAATGTCTGATTGTAACGTTGATACATATACATCAGATTGAGTTTCGTATCTTTAGCAAGTCGCTTCTCCAACTGTACATCAATATCTTGATAATAAGTAGCGTCTCCCCATGCCCAGAACGGACTGCCATAACCATCTGTTCCGATGTCACCTGCACCATTCTTACGCACGGAATGAACATGTGAGAAGTTCACCTTTGCTGTCGTTCCATACTTACCACCTAACAAAGAACCTTTTTGAAAGGTATAGGCAGCTGCTACCTGATATGCCCACTCACCCTCTGGACGTGTGGCATAAGGATAAAGTGCTGCCAAAGTATAGGTATGTTCCATCGTAAATGGGGGCAGATGATTGACAAAAGAAGAGATTCCTTCCATTCCTCTACGGCTACGGAAACCCATATTCGTACTGCGTTTTGCCTGCAGAAGCAGACTCATTCCGCGCTTTGAATAGGAACCCGAAAGCATTGCAACGTAACCATTACGATAGATATAACCATTATCATGAGAAGGATCTTGCGATTTCATTGCCATCTCTGCCAATACATTAAAAGCGCGATGCTGCACACGCAAACGCATATCAAAGGCATTGACATTAAGCGGAAGGTGCAAACGATGGGTTGGATCAACCATTATCACCTCGTCTCTCTCATGTTTATTAAGATAGGAAGCACCTAAGGTTATATACGTACTATGCTGTTGAAGAGTTTTAAACAACTCGTCAATATTCCATTCAACATCAGCACCAGTCATCCAACTCTTGTTGTGATTCCAATATCGACGTTGACGACCAGTCAATACCTTCACTGCAACACCAGCCCAAGGGCGATAGTTCAATTGCGCACCTTGCAGAGAATTGTCAATTCCCAAGCTACGTTCTTCGTACGAACGGAGGATGAAACCTGAGCCAAACTGCTCATAGAAACTACCCAAGGTAAGCTCCGCATTCTTGTAACGACCTTTCAAGTAAGCATAAGGGACACCCCAACCCTTAAAGTCATTCTCATATCCCGGAAGCGGATGCTTCAAATACTCCAGTCTTGCACCAGCCTCAACATAACGGCTCGATAGCTTTAAGTCGAGATAAGTGTTCGTCAAGAAACGACCATCTGTAGCCTCAGCACCTATCGTACTGTCCTTTTGAGCCAACAGCATATCGCTCTGAAGACTTCCAGAAAGGCGTAATTTATCGGACTCCTCTTGTGCACAAAGAGATATACTACTCATACCAATAAGCAGTCCTATCATCATCAATTTCTTCATAGAATTACTTACCTGCCGCTTCTTTCACCTTTTTATATAGCTCTACTTCAGCACCATCAGTATAGCCGTTGTGCTTATAAACAATCTTACCCTGTCCGTCAAGCAACACGGTATAAGGAACAGACTGAATACCTAACGAGCGACGAAACTCACCATTAGGGTCGAGCAAAACATCATAACGCCAGCCATTCTGGTCGACCATTGGCTTCACCTTATTAACATTCTGTGCCTGATCAATAGACACAGCTACGAGTCGGACACCCGTTTCTTGCTGCCAATCGTCGTAAACTTCATCAATACTTGTGAGTTCACGATTGCAGGGCTTACACCAAGTAGCAAAGAAAGCTATAATAAGGGGCTTGCTATTATTAGAAATAGTGTCGGTTTGTACGGTTTTCCCTTCTATGTCTTTGAGCATTACTTTAGGCAGACGGTCTTGTGCAGCCGCTGCAAAGCTAATCAACAACAAACTAAGGGACAAAAATAGTTTATTCATCTCTTTTAATTATATTGCAGCCACAAAAATACGAAAAAAAAACGATACTACAAAGCACGAACAGCCAAAGAAAAGCAATATTATACACCTTGATCAATTCTATACACAAAACTAATTCAAGAGAGAGCACTTCTCCTTCTTAGTAATAAAAGACTGAGAAAGTTCTTCCTTTTATGTTTTTATAAAGAAAAAAGCCCTTATTACCCAACAAATGGATACTTTTATACCCAGCTGCTGGGTAGCATCGTACCCAGCGGTTGGGTAGCATCATACCCAGCGGTTGGGTAGCATCATACCCAGCGGTTGGGTAGCATCATACCCAGCAGTTGGGTATGGGAGAACTTACTCGCTAGGTACGGTACGACTCAGCAGCTGGGTATAAAAGTATTCATTCCTTGGGTACAAAACAAGCGATTGAAACTAACAAAAAAAGACTACTTGCTTGCAACCTTAAAGTTGCTGACAAGTAATCTTAAATTTATACGTAGCTCTTTCTATTGATAGACTACATTATGGCATTTCTCCTATCAAAGCCATTATATTTACTTAGTACTATGCTTTTTCTTAGAGCCTTTCAGCCACATATAGACCAACAGAAGGATGAAAACACCCAAGATACAAAGTAGCTGTACTGCATACTCTTGTGGGTGTCCCCAGAACTCTTTGAAGAAATTGATACGTCCAAGAATCTCCACTGGAGTCCAGAAAACAATCACCGTTGCGATTGACATACGAATATTAGCACCCCATGAAGCGATATAAAGCTGCTTCTTAAACATATAAAGCGCGCCGATGAAACAGCCAATACCCACTAAGAAAGTTACTGGATGATGGTCGCCAAGGAAGTTCTTATCATAACAGAACATCAGCAAGAGATAAAAAGCCCAAAGAATCATATTTACCTCCATAAAGGTGACAATAGATGTGTGGCGTGTCATTGGTTGGAAAGCAATCTCTTTCTTACGCTTTCCGAAAAGGCGTTTCTGAATCCAATTAATAAAGTTACAACCATTACGTGTGCTGAAGATATACATTGTCATCATCATCATCCAGAAACCGAAAGTAGCTGGGAGAATCAGATATTCAGGCTTGGTCACAATCTCTCCGTTTTCAATCTCTGGTTGTACACCAAAGCGGTGAGCGTAATATAGGAAGAGAAACTCCACCCAGCCGGTCCAGAAAAGCAAACCACCAATAAGTCCCCAAAGTGTCTGACGAGTATCACCTTTGACAAACACACCGACAATTACCATTACTAATCCCAAAAATCCCATAGCAAAGCCAGCATAATTCACAGCTTCTGCAGTCATGGTCTTTTCCATCATAATCATAAGTGCATGACTCAAAGGCATCGTGAACAATACAAAAATAAACGAGGCGAGTGCTCGCCATAAATAAATTTTACTTTTTCCCATAAATTAAAAAGGTATTAAGAGTTTAAAATAGTTTATCAACATCAACAGACATTCCTATCATAAGATTTGTTCCATCAGTCAATGGACAATTCAAATAATAATATTCTGGTTTATAATTAAAGATGTTATCAAGAATTACACTTACCTTCACACTCTTACTGATACGCTGCACCAAAGAGAGTTTGAAGAGAGCATAGGCTGGATAATGAATAGTTTTTATACCCTTAGAGATGTCATAATAATCAACAAACTCCTCATTATCAACAGCGGAAAGGAAACGACCATCAAGTCCGATGTTCGTACCATAATTCTTCGTCCACTGATGGTCCCAATCTATATGACCTGTCATAGAGTGTTTGCGGGCAGGTATATACTGATTGTTTACAGCCTTATCATTCTTATCCTTTGGCAAACGTTCGTGGGTATAAGCATAGCTATAACGAGCCGTGATACCATTTGTCCAACGTGCCTGTGCCGTAGCTTCTCCACCACTAACAATGTAATGATTTAGGTTGATATAAGGAAGATGTGGTACAACATCCGATGGATTCTTGTAATAAGGTGCACCAGTAGCAATCTTATTTTCTATTCGATTGCAATAAGCACTTACCGTAAAGTTATAGTGCCCCTTTGTATAATCAACCGAAGCATTGAAGTTCTGACTTACCTCTGGCTTCAAAGATGCGTTACCTTCAACAATCCATATTCCCGACATATCAAAGTTATAGTACTTCTCTTTCAACGTAGGTGCACGGAAACCCATACCATAACTGAGACGAACGTTTAAGTTATGTATAGGCTGATAACGTGCGCTCACCTTCGGAGTTAGGCGTGAGATATGCCCATCAGAGAAGTAGTCGTAACGCAAAGCACCCACAACTTCCCACTTCGGATTGATATTCCAGTCGTATTGTGCAAAGGCATCAAAAGAATCTTGCTTACGAATTCGACCCTCTAAGTTGGTATTGAAGAGATAATCATGCATATAATCTGCACCCACAGAGAGGACGTTTTCCCCTTCAAAAGTGTGATTATACAGCATACGAAGACTATTCTGAACATTTGAATAATCGCGGATGTCAAGACGAGTAATGCGCTGATAGTCTGACTTATCATACTGATCAAAAGCATAAGAGACGTCCACACTATTGTAGAGGTCTGGTGTCCATGTTCCACGAAGACCACCCGAAAAGTCACGATAGCGTTCTGGCACTTCTGATGTACGTACTAACTGGCGATAGAAATAACCTGCACGTCCTGTCAAACGAAGCTTATCATTCAACAGATAAGTAAGCTGTTCCTTAAAGTTCCAAACAGCATCACCATAGATAGTTGAAACTACACGTGTGATTGGATTAGGTCCATTGTTTACATTGAAGTTGTCAGAACTATTCCTATTGACCGTAAGCAAGTTATTCCACTTCCCCCTTGCGTACTGCCACGCCATCCCATAACGCTGTTCATTGTGGCGACCAAAGCGCATATTCAAGTTAAGTGCGCATGGATTTGGCTTTTTCTTGGTGATGATATTGATAACTCCACCAGCAGCATTAGAGCCATAAAGAGCTGAAGCAGCACCTTTCACAATCTCGATATGGTCAACATTATCCATACCAATACGAGTGAAGTCGACATCGTCCATCGTCTCACCAGCAAGTCGTTCACCATCCACAAGAATCAACATACTCTGTCCACCAAAGCCAGAGAAGTTCATGTGCACTTGCTGATTCATAGCGTAAGAGAACTCAACACCTGGTATTACCTGTTGCAAAACATCACGCAGATTGGTGGCATCTGTCTTCATAATATCATCAGATGTGATGAGTTCCGTCAACACAGGGGTATTGGCAAGTAGCTTCGGTGTACGTGTTCCCGTCACTACTACCTGCTCTAATTCTAAGCATTTATAAATGGAATCAGGCAATTCATCTGCCCACATCGTTGCAGGAAGCAGACAGGCAAGAACTGAAAGTATAATGGTTTTTTGTTTCATAACCAATCAAAAGATCTCATAACCTTATCCCTATTCTCTGAAAGAGCCGTTTGTGGGATGGTTTTCTGTTGTAGTTAATATGGATATTTATAATTGATTCTTAACCAACATTTGATACCATCGGTACCAATATAGTTCTCCAACTGCAGAGCAGCATACTTCCCATTCTTCAGACGAAGGATAAAGACATGACTATTCATGGTAAAAGATGGTGGCATTGGGGGTATTTCGATTTTCAACCAAGACGATAGTACCTTATTGATACGTATTCCTTGACAGCCAATCAGACTCATAAGCATCTGTGACTGGTCCTCCCAAACCTCGTTTTCTGTCCATTCATCTTCTTGGAATGTTGCTCCTAAGAAATAGGAACTATTCTTTGGAAGCTCATTCAAAGAGGTGTATTTCGTTTCAAGTACGGCACCACCGTTCGTCCTTACATTGTTACGATGAAAGGCAATGCTCCACGACTGTGGTTCAGGCTGCGCATCAGTAGCAGTAAAGCCACGCTTTTCATTTACCGAGATACCTTTTCCGAAGACATCAAACCAGTAAGTGTACATACCCGTTTTCCCATCACCACTACCCGATGTCAGACTCGTTGGGATGGCATAATGCGTGAAGTTCGTCTGTGCCTTAAGCAATCCTGCTGTGTCTTTACGCTCGATATACATCTGTAAAGAGTCAAAGTCAACATAATACCAGTCCCTCCAACTGGAGGCATTAACAAGCAGTTGACCCTCCGTTGTCACACTTGGAGTAGCTGGAGCCTCATCATATATATCGTCAAAAATGCCGTTGCAGGCTGTCACCATCATCATAATGGCACAGCCTGCAAGGATAGAAATAGGGCGAAATACTCTGTGCATTAGCGTATAACGTTTTACTTAGCCTTTTTACCAGTATATGTTGCTGAGATTGAGAGTGGCATATGTGTAAGCCTATAGCTATTTGTAATTGTCAAAGTCCCATTCTCATCAAGTTTAACAATAATCTTACTTGGTGACTCGAAAGCATAGTCTTTATTAAGACTCATCAGACCTCCTTCAGACTTAAGATGTACCTTAAGACCATCACTGCTATAATCACGAATAAAGCTGTGAGTTGCTTCATCGTAAGAAAGATTCTTTACGGTATATGAATCTATCGTTAAGTTACCCACCATCATAATTCCTGCATAACTCTCTGTAGGTGTTGTTACATTGATGGTACCATCCTCGTTAGCAGTAATCTTATAAGATACGTTACTTGCATCATAAGGTCCATAGGCTGGTCCTACCAACAAAGAGGTCGTACCAGTATAACTTCCTGCCACCTTAGACGCTGCTGAAGCCTCAACATAATGCCAAGTAATATCAGTACCACCCATGAGTGATGGGATTGTTATCTTAATTTCTCTCATCGAACCACTCATCGTAGCATCATATTCCTTCGCTGCGCCACCACCATTTGGGTTCGCAATCTTCATTTTACCAGTACCATTAATGGCGTGATTAGCCATGGTTATCACGAAAGAACCAGTACCCCACTGAGTATCGGAGAACTCTGCAAGGAACTTACCACCGTCCTGCAACACCTTAATCTTAGCACCTGTGTCAAAACGAACATTGTCGAGTACTCTGTTCTTTACAGTCAAATAGCCTGCATACTCGTGTATCAACTTTGGTTGTGAAGGGGTTTCACTTGGCAAGAACTCAATCTTTGAAATATCTGATGCGTTATAAGTTACAACGCTACCATCAGTTTTTGTTACCTTTAATGACTGCGCCTGTACTGCGAGTGCACTCAAGAAAGATACGATTACTAAAGTAAAGATCTTTTTCATTTACGTATAAATTTAAATGTCTTAGATAATGATTTAACTACAAAAACGCCTGTTTGTCCGTCAAGAGGAATCTCAACAGAACCACTCTGGCTTACGGTTGCACGACCTACCAACTGTCCGTTGATTGTGTAAACAGCTACTTGACTACCTGCTTTCAGCCCTTCTCCCTTCAAGGAGTTACCAAAGGAAAAGACAGCATTGTTGCTTTCTACATCCAGCGTTCCAATACCTGTTGGTTGATTAGCAAAGGCAAAAGCACGGAAATCTGTCAGAGGATACTCTATTGTTTGGCTTCCAGCAGTTAAAACCATGGCAGTGGAAGTGAAGGTAACAGTAGGTTTCTCAGACAGAGCAAAGTAAGTGTCTTTGCCATCTTTGTCACTTACTTTCACATAGTCAGCTGCAGAAGCAGAGAGTGTGCTCATGGAAGCTAACAGTGTAACAGCAAGTGTAAAAAATAATTTTTTAATTCTCATGTTACTGATTCAGTTTATATTAAATTCTAATCGAGTGCAAAGTTATAAGAATCAACATTACAATACAATACCTAATAATAATGATTTTAAACCAAAAGACAGCCAAAAACACTAACTTACACCTATAAGAGGAATTCAAAGCTACAATATATAAATCTACAACTTCCTGCCCTATCAATTAACACAAACAGGCGATTCAGGCTGATTTTATCGTCTTTACACTGAATTAACACCATAGATAAAGTTCTAAAAGTAAACTTTAACGAATTGCAAGTCCCTCTACTACGAGCTCACAATACATTTTACTCACTACCTATTTATAACGAATAGAACTTCTGATAACCATATTAGGTTCTTCCGTTGAATGCTATAGATTGCAAATAACATAATGACTTATTCCCTTACATGGTATGACTATACCAAAGCAGATAGTCTTACAAAGGGGGATAAACTAAAAGATAAAATGCAAATAGAAAACCTGTCTATCCGTCTTCTACAAACAATTCATTCTCATATCACCTGTGTTTGTAAACTATTTTCACGTAGCTCAAAACCAACACATGCTCTTTTAGCTTCTAAAAGACGCCTAATTGGCTTGCAAAAGGTGCCCTTTAAGACCCTTACTAACGCCCTTCTGAAGTCCAATTAAGCACCTTTTCTTTTGCCTCTTTATAACTAATTGATTCCCTGTTAGTTGCAAACTTGCTTTTTATATGTGTTTTTATCCTTATTTATAGATGCCTTATCTAAATTTATGTAATAATTTTTCAAGCCTTTATCTACGCTTTTTGATGTTTTTAAATAAAAAGATTTCCTGTGTTGGAGGAGGATAATAGAATAGACTGTTGAGGCTAATAGCAATAGTTTTGTTTAATAAGTGACTTCGGTTCTACCATTATTATCTATCATAACAAACCTAATGTCAAACGTAAACTCCACCTCATCTATTCATAACAACAATAAAGGCTGAAATCCACAATCGGATCTCAGCCCATTAGTTTTAGGTGTTGGAAGAGCGAAACCTTACGTTCTCCGTTAGAAAATGAGTAAGACTTACTATGTTAAGATCTGTCTTTGCTTCATTTCCAAGTATTTATTGATAACATCAATACTGAGTTTTTCTGGCGTTGTCAAAACACTATAGATACCATGCTGACGCAGTGTTGATACTATCAAACGCTTTTCATTAGCAAACTTCTCAGCAATAACATGCTGGTAATATTCCTCTGTTGAGTGTTTCGGAGAACGAATATAATCATTCATCTCTGCATCTTCAAAGAAGACAACGAGCACACGATGCCACTGACTAAGCAACTTCAAGTAAGCCAACTGACGATTGAGAGCTGTCATACCAGAGAAGTTTGTGTAAATAACGAACAGACTTCGCTTGCTAACTTGTTTATGTACATTGGCACACAAACCACTAAAATCACTTTCGCCAAACTTCGTTTCCTGTGCGTAAAGTGACTCTAAGAGAAGTTGCATCTGACCAGTTTGCTTCGAAGGAGCAACAAACGTGTCCATTCTATCTGCAAAGGTTATCAAGCCAGCCTTATCATCACGGCGCATGGCAACGTATGACAACACCAAAGAAGCATTGATACTATAGTCGAGAAGCGTCATTCCACGGAACGATTGCTGCATAACACGTCCCTTATCAATAACCGAGAATATCTGCTGAGAACGCTCATCACGATAGACATTCACCATCAACTGATTGCGACGTGCACTTGCCTTCCAGTTTATACTTCGGTATTCATCGCCTTTCACATAGTCTTTTATCTGCTCAAACTCAGTGTTGTTACCTGCCCGACGTATACGCTTTATACCCATTTCGGTAAGGTTATTGCTTATCGCAAGAAGCTCATAGCGATTCAGCATCATATAAGAAGGATAGACCTTAACGTCTTCTGCGTTACCCAACGTATAACGACGTTCGACAAGTCCTAAGACTGTACGTGTGAAGCAACGAATCTTACCAAAGGAGTAGACGCCACGCTTCATCGGTCTGAGCGTATAACGAATCGTATTATTACCCATCGCTGTTAGATGACTCTTATAGCTTATGTCTCTCCGTTGGAACACCTCTGGAGCCTCATCTATTACCGTCAGCCACACAGGGAAGGAATACTTACTTTCTAAACTTATCTTGACAACATTCTTATCGCCATTAGAGAAACGTTCTGAACAGGTTCGCTTCGCTGTTATCCCACGACGATGATAGAGCATAACAGCATCGACCACAACCATAGCAGCAAAGATAAAGAGAAGTATCTTTGCACCCATGAAAAGCTGTGGGAACACATAACCAAAGCCTGCGAGCAGGGTAAGGCTTGCTAATATAAAATAAAACCTTTTAGTAAGGAACATTTCGTCTTTATTTATTTGAGTGCTACTCGACTAAGCTCATTACTTAGGTACTTCGACCTTGTCAATCAACTTCTGTGCAACCTTCAATGGGGTATATCCCTCCATTTCAGCCTCAGCAGTGAGGATGAGACGATGTTGAAGAATACTTGGCGTAACAAACTTGATATCTTCGGGTGTTACAAAGTCGCGACCACCCAACAAAGCTGAAGCCTTAGCAGCATTGAGCATAGCCACAGAGGCACGTGGACTGGCACCGAGATAGACAGCCTTTGAAGTACGAGTCTGCTGAACAATATTTGTAATATAGCGTAGGAGGCTCTCCTCAATATATACAGTATCCAGTTTCCTACGCATCTGCAACAGTTCGTCAATAGTAAGTATTGGCTTAACATCCTCCAACTTGATAAGATTCCGCTTCTCCTGATGACACTTAAGGATATTCATTTCCTCATCAATAGAAGGATAGCCCATGCTTATCTTAAAGAGGAAACGGTCGAGTTGCGCCTCTGGTAGACGATAAGTACCTTCCTGCTCTACTGGGTTCTGTGTCGCAATGATTGTATAAACATCGCTCATAGGATGAGTTGTACCATCAATCGTCACCTGACGTTCCTCCATTACCTCGAAAAGGGCAGCCTGCGTCTTTGCAGGAGCACGGTTGATTTCATCGACAAGGACGAGATCAGAGAACACAGGACCTTCATGGAAGTCGAACTCAGAGGTCTTCATATTGAAGACTGTCGTACCGAGTACATCACTTGGCATGAGGTCTGGCGTGAATTGAATACGGCTAAAACGCGCATCTATCAGGCGAGACATCAATCGTGCCAACAAGGTCTTAGCAACACCAGGCACACCTTCTATCAGCACATGACCATCTGCAAGAATCGCTGTTAACAACAAGGCAACTGCTTCCTGCTGTCCAACAACAACCTTACTTATCTCTCCTCGCAACTGCATCACCTTTTCACTGAATGCAGCAAGGTCGGTTCTTTCTTCTTTATACTCTTCCATCTTATTTATTGTTTGCTCTTCAATTACATTTTTCTTTTGCTCATCCATTGCGTTTATAGCTTATTGATTATCATATCCATACCGTCTATTGCCTTTCGCAGAGCAGCATCTTTCAGTTCATCATCACCCTGCAAATAACGGTCAACACGGTCAAATATCATTCGCACTTCAGCCTCTGGCATTCCTGTTCGAATGGCTATCTGTGCTATGTTCTCCTTCCTTGACTCGATATCTTCGACATCTATCATCGTCATACGACGTAAGGTCTCGGCAAAATAACCATACTTCTTCTGCAGCAAGTCACGATTGATATGCTTCTGATGATAAAGGGTACCAATCAACTTCACGAACTCTAACGAACGATTTGCTGGTTCCTCTACCACTGGGATAACGCGTTGTCGTCTACGTGCATAGAACATACAGAAGAGTAATAACCCTCCTAAAGTAAGATAGATAGCCCATCGGAGAGGCTCATTTTGTAGCCAAAAGCGCAGTGGAGTATCTGTTTCATATTCTGTCTCAGGTCCATATGCCTCAGTACGAACAATTGGCAAGCCTCGGAATTGGGACATCATACGGAAGATGAGACCATTAGTCTGCGTATCAAGGATACCATAATTGGTCATTAACAATGGACCACAAGATACAAAGAGTTCACCCTTTCCTCGCTTCACTCTAACCATATGTGCCAACCAATAGCCATCTGTAGAATCAGATTCCTCCGCTGAAAGCCAACTGCTAACCAAAGTATCGCACACTGCCTTCCCTTCTACTGTAACATTATTACCAGCCATCGCGGCATAGACAGCGTATTCTTTCTCCTGATAAGGCAACTGTTGAGACCAAACTAAGGTATCATAAGGAATTGACTGATTCACAATTGAGGACGTAACCTCCATAGGAGAGAACCCATATTGCCCATTAATAGCTACCTGCAAATCAGGGTATAGGGAATCAGGTTCAATAGAAGACGCTGCAATAAACACCTTATTACCAGCTTTCAACAGTCTATCCAGCGCACGAATATCTGTTGCAGAAGGACGAAAACTAACTGTTTGAATTAAGAAGGCGTGCGGTTTCTTACCATATCCGTCACGTTCCAACTGTGCTATTGTTTTCTTTGTCACCTCATACTTAGCAGGAACAGACTTCTCCATCAGCGAGTCGAACACCGCACAACCAAATGGTTGCTTATCGTAATGATTAAAGGTAGGCTCCCAAACAAACTTTGAAGGCGCATTCCACTCTAATAGAAAGACAAAGACAAGGAAGCCAGCTACGAAGAACCAAAAGCGCTTGTTCATTCCTTACCTCCTTTCTTTATCTTACTTTCTAAGTCTATCAGTAGTCCTACAAGTTCTTCAGACGCTTGATAATTACCATATCTTACACGCATAAAAGCTGTAGTCATTCTTTCAAATTCTACAGATAGATACTCACGAGTGTATTGAGTTGGCGTCTTATAGAGCTGCCAACTAATCTTATTACCATCTGATAACCAACGAAGTGTACGCAGATAAACAATTCTTACAGCCTTATAATAATCCTTCTGTGCCATTGCTTTGGCATAAACAGCCTCAAAGTCTACACCGTAGATATTGTCTTCTTCATCGTTTTCATTCGTCACCTTACCTGCTCTACCAAAGAGTTTGAATTGATAACGGTATAAGATGAAGGCGATTAGGGCAATAAAAGCAAGTGCAATAACAATGTATATTACGATACGGAAGTCCCCCTTGCCCTGAATACTAAATAGATCAGAGAGGAACTCACCTATCTTTGACATCAGCCAATCCCACCAATCAAGTTCAGGTGCCTGTAACTCTCGCGCATAGTTGTACGCTTCATCAGCACGATACTGATGAAGTAACGCTGAATCACACGACAAAGTATCACTTAATGGCTGTAACATAGAACCGTTTTATCAGAGTTTATCAAAGTTATCAATGTCGGTATCTTTCTCTGCTAACTCCTCAAAGTGCTGTATGTCGTCCTCTACAGAGAATCCATCTTCCTCCTCTGCGATGCTTCCATAGTGAAAAGCTAAAGCAAAGGTAGAGATTGTCATCGTAAGATACATACCGAAATTCATGAATACGGATGACAAATAAACGAAGAAACTATACACCGGACTTGCTGCAAAAGAGCTCTGAGTGGTATCAGTAGCCAGTAAAACAGACTTCACAACAGTCAATATATACCAAGGAATTGATGTGAATGAAGACAGGATATTAGTCAAGAATCCTATCACAAACATCAAGCCAAACAATGACCAGAATGAATGGAAGCCAAGTTTTAAGCCACGAGTTATTGAGCTAAACAACGTTTCCTCATCTTCAAAAACATAGACAGGTAACGCCATAGAAACAGGCAAACAGCATACTACTAACGCAAGAATTGGTATAACGGCCAGTATCGGTGCACTTGTGATTGCAGCAAAAGAAATGATAAGAACCAAAACTACGATAAACAGAGCGACAAGAACCACGGTCATTAACAACGAGCGTTTAATCACCTGAATGATTATAGGTTTTAAGTCGCTCAGTGTCGTATTACGAAGTCTATTTGGACTCTTATGGTAGTATTTCACCATACTATAGCAGATTCCTGCCAACAAGGTAGAACCTATCAGCAGACAAATACTATATCCCACGTACGAAGCACCTAATCTAAGGAGCATCCCCTGCGCCACGTCTACATCCTCCCCCATATCGAAGGTATTGGTATAATAAGGTGCTAAGACCTTCATCATCATCTCCATTGCGAAACCTTGTACCAAACAAAGTGGCAAGAGTAGATAGGTACATGCACGCAACAAAAACTTAAAATTCTCACGAATAAACTCAAAAATCGCTGAGAACTTCTCGCCGAAACTACGAACTTGATAAAGTTCAATCTTTGGTCTTTCTATTTGCATTTTCTAAATGATAATTACGCTTATAAGGTAAGTAAATAAAATAATACACGACAAACGCTAATGATACAAGTATAATACCAATGCGGATAAAGTCATTCAACTCGGTATGACGAGTTATAAATCCTTCAATAAAACCTGCCAAGATAAAGATAGGTACAGTTCCAACAACTATCTTCATTCCCCTCTTTGCACCTCGCTGAAAGCTAACCAAGCGCGAGTAAGTACCTGGAAATAACCAACCATTACCGATAGCCAAGCCTGCAGCACCAGCCACAATGATAGCTGAAAGTTCCAACGTACCATGCAACATCGTCGCTAAAAGACTTTCACCTAATAATCCATGCTGATAAAAGAAGGTATCAAAACAACCAACCATGATACCATTTCGGAACAAAAGAAAGCCAGACATAAAGCTCGTCAATACGCCCGAAACAAACACATTAAACGACACCATGATATTGTTCAACGTAATCCCAAGAAACATACTTCCCTCTTCTTCAGTGCCATATACGCCCATCGGCTCACCCTTCGCTATATTCTCAAGGGTCATATCCATATAGCCATCGCCAAGTATCAAGCGTGGGAAGGACTCATCTCCTAAGGTTGATACAACACCTATCAGCACACTCACCATAAAAATAATGAATGACAGAAGCAACAACTTACGCTCTTTCCACATCACGTCAGGAACCTCCTGCGTCCAAAAAGTTAACAATCGCGACCACTTCTCCCGTTTATTACGGTAGATTTCATTATGAAGTGCAGAAGCAAGTTTATTGAGATAGATGGTAATACGTGAACGAGGATAATGTGTCTGTGCAAAAGCAAGATCGGCTGTAAGCTCTGTATAAGCATCAGCCAACTGGTCAGGCATTTCAAATTTGACATTATCTATCATGCCTTCCATCGCCCGCCACTTCTCAATATTATTGCGTATGAAAAGAATTTCTTTCATGCAAAGTCCACACGTAATTTACACATTATTATCATTTACGCAACAAATTTAGAGTTTTTTTCTTACATTTGCAACAGAAACAACATTTAATTATCAAGAAAATGCCCGAAGCCAATATCATAACAGGTCAGTACGTCCAAATAAGTCAGTCGCCGGCAAGTTTAGGAGAGCGTATCGTTGCACAAATAATTGATGACTTCCTAATTATCTGCTATCTGGTTGGTGTAACCCTCCTAATAGCAGAGTTAAACCTTTCTTTTACCTCGAATGAATTATTCTTCCTATTAGGTATCTACCTTCCTGCCCTCTTTTACCACTTCCTTATGGAACTTTTCAACCATGGGCAAAGTGTTGGTAAGATGGTGATGCATATCCGTGTTGTGAAAAAAGACGGAACGACACCAGGCATTGGTGACTTTTTTATGCGTTGGCTTCTACAACTTGTCGACCTTGGTTTCTCTGGTGTTGGCGCACTTGTCATTCTCATCTCTAAGAATTCACAACGTCTTGGCGACCTCGCAGCAGGGACAATGGTCATCCAACTTAATGACTATCGCAAGATTCAAGTATCACTTGACGAGTTCTATTATCTTGATAGAAAGTATAAACCTGTCTATCCACAAGCTGAAGACCTCTCTCTTAACCAACTTGATGTCATCCAACGTACGCTCAATTCTGAATACGGATACGAGCGCGAACGTCGTATTGCTTCCCTTGCAACTAAGGTACGAGAACATCTCAAAATATCTGACACGAACACTGCTGATGAGAAGTTTCTTTATACAATCGTACGTGATTACCAGCATTTCACGTTGGAAATAATATAAAGAAATAGGGAAAAGGAAAGTATAAAACAGCATGGATATCTAAGAGAGCTGCTCTGTATAACTTTGGTATTAGTGCCTTACGATGCCATGTTATAACGACAACTATAAAGCGTTCTACCCATTTTCATTCAACGTATTTTTGCTTAGCACATAATGTGCGGATGCCCAACACGCATGGTGTTCATGCCTAACACATGATGTGCGGAGCATTAATCACATCGCTATTGGTTATCAAAACAAGCACTACTGATCGTTAGAAAAGAGTTATTATGACGTCTCTCAGAAAAAAGATAATAGCTATTGGAGGAGCATTGGCTTACCCACCCATAAGTATAACACCTGATATTACAAGAGAACACTTCTCTGGGAAGTGGGTACTTGTGACGGGCGCATCGCATGGGATAGGACGAGCATTAACCGAAAAATTAATCAGTGCAGGTGCAAATGTCTTCCTCATTGCTCGAAGTGAAGAGGAGTTACGTTTCTTATGTTCTAAGGCTAAGCAAATGGGAAATAGTGCAGAGTACTGCGCAATAGACCTAAGAAACAGAGAAGAACTGGAGCAGCTCTGCATGAAACTAAAGGAAACACTACCACAGTTGGATTACTTTTTCTGCAATGCTGGTAAATCTATCCACCGCAAAATCAATGATGCACTGGACCGGCTCCACGACTATGACCGTACGATGGACCTCAACTATCGTTCCTTGGTCGCACTTTCATTAGCTATCTTACCTGCTTTGAAAGCAAGCAAAGGACGAATCATCTACTCTTCATCAGTGAGTATACTCTATCCAATGGCACCGGGCTGGTCGGCTTATCATGCCTCAAAAAGTGCAGCAAACACATGGTGCGAAACGGCAGACAGCGAGTTTGCGCCGTTAGGTGTTCACGTGCAGATAGCTTATTTACCCTTGGTTCACACAGCGATGTCAGATGTTAACGAACAATACAAGCATCTACCTGCTTACGCTCCAGCTGATGCAGCCCATATTCTGTTGAAACTTGCCATTCGGGAGGTTAGGACTTATAAACCTTGGTGGGCAAAGTTATCAGCCCCAATAGCCTATCTCTTTGCTCCGATTATCCACCTATATTATAAGCGATTGCCATGAGAAGAAAGAATGAAGCTATCCTTTCTATCCTCTATCGCTTACACATAATCTCACCAAAGGGCTTATTTGTGTGGGCAAAAAGCCTCATCTTGGAAGGTATTAGCCTAATGGCGCTACTTCGCTTTGTTGCTTATTTCTATCCACAACGCTGTGCAGTCATTGATGATTGCCAATCTTTGACCTATCGAGAGCTCTACACTCGTACTCGTCAATTCGCACAAATTCTCTACACAAAATACCACCTCCAACCCAAAATGAGAGTGGCTTTGATAGGACGTAACAGCCTCACCTTAACCATCCTACTACATGCACTCTCACGATTAGGCATACACACCACCTTACTTAGCACAGACTTAGGTACGGAACAGATAACAGCAGTCTTACAAAAGCATCACTATCAACTCTTTATATATGACGAAGAACTCAAACAGGTTCCCATAGAAACTCCTTGTACGGCTGTTACAACAGAGACGCTAAGCGATATCCTTTTTTCTAAGGAGGCACAAAAAAGAGATATAAAACTCCCTAAAATTTGGCGAGGAGGAGAAATAACCATTCACTCAGGGGGAACAAGTGGTGACTTTAAGAGTATTGCCCGCCGCCCTTCTGTCACCTCTTTTCTCCCTCCATTGCTTGCGCTACTACACAACATCAGAATCTACGAATATAAGAGTGTGCTGATTTCACTGCCATTCTATCATGGCTTCGGACTTTCAACGCTTATCATCTCCTTACTTATGGGTAAGAAGGTATGTCTACAAAAACGCTTCGATGCTATCAAAACCTTAGAGATTATTCAGCGTGAACAGATAGAGGTTATACCAATTGTTCCTGCAATGCTCGCACGTTTTTGGCAGATTGAAAATGCAAAGGAGAAGATGAAGAGTCTACGTTGTCTGATAAGCGGTGGCGACAGACTGCCTAAAAGCCTCATCGAAACGACACATAAAGAAATAGGTAAGGTACTCTTTAACCTTTATGGTACGTCTGAAGCAGGATTTTTTATGTTGGCAACACCCAAAGAATTAGCTTCCTTTGAAGAGACAACCTTAGGTAAGCCTATCCAAGGAGTTGACTGTAAAATAAAAAATCTCAATGAAGAAGGAATAGGAACACTTTGGGTACGTTCTCGTTGGGCGATGCATGGAAAACAGAATCAATGGCAAAATACAGGCGATTTAGTCTCACAGAATAGCGAAGGTTACTTCTTCCATCATGGAAGAGCCGACCGAATGGTAGTCTGTGGAGGTGAGAACGTTCAGCCCGAACACATCGAACATGTACTTCTCTCCCACCCTATGATTATTGCTGCACGTGCCTTTACCGTTCCCGACCCTAACTTTGGCAATGTCATCCACACGGAAATAGAGTGTACAACAAAGGCTACTCTAACAGAGGCAACACTCCTCAACTGGCTCCGTCCACAACTGTCACGGGCAGAAATGCCGCATAGCATCCGCTTCAAAACCATTGAAATGCTCTCAACTGGTAAGCAAAAGGTCCGCTAATGGCTCTTCCTTTTAACTCCTAAAATACAATTATTTGAGAATAGAAAATATATAATCCATATCAAATACCATCGCATAACATACCTCAACTTTATAAACTCATACATGAAAACAAAGCGTAAAGATATATTACAACATTAATAAAAAACTTGCCCCATAACACCAAGAGTGGTGACAGGGGCAAGAAAACGAAAATTAAATTAATAAATTAAAAAGTATTGCTATTGATATCGCACCAAGGGCATATCTCTAAAAACATGAATAAAAATTAATTCAGAATCTTTCAAAACCGAGTTTGTTTTCAAATCTGTTCTGTTAACCCAAAACCTTTCGCATTCAATGAGGATTAAACGGTGTCTGGTACAGGTCCATTTTCCTCTTCTTTCTTTTCCTTTTTCTTCTTGTCTTTCCCTGCCTCTTCTGTCTTTCTCACCGATTCGTAAGAGTTTATGGCAAGCTCACTCTTCAACTCTCTTCCTGGCGTAAAGACTACACGAGGTTTAATCGTTTCAGTCTTAAAAGCCTTTTCCGTTGCAGCCCCTTCGCTTGAAAGTGTCAGGCGCATTGTGCCAAACTCCCCCAACTGCACACTAAAGCCGTCACGGAGGTAATGAGGCAGACAATCCATAAAGTTTGATAGTACGTTTTCAATATCACCACGTGTCAGCGAAGAACGTCCCGCAATGTCATGCGCTATATCCCGTAAGGTTTTCTTCCCCACGTTCACAGGACTTGCATAAAACTTCCCAGGACCTGTCTTGGTGCCTGGCTTTCTTCTTTCAATCAATTTGATCTTCATTGTGTTTAAGATTTTATTAGTTATTACTTACTTATGCTGCACTTTGCAGCAACACTTTTTTCATTAGTTCCGTTTCTTATACCCAGCATAATTAAGCTTAAGTAAAAGCGTTTTTGTTCAGTATTCAGAAGAAATAAAACCTCCGCAAAGCTTGGAAAATTCGCACAATGCGGAGGCTTAAAACATATATTAGGTCAGAGCAAAATTTCTAACGGGTCGGAAGAAAATTTCTAACCCGTTAGAAATTTCTCGCTAACACGTTCCCCGTAAATTTCTAACAGGTTAGAAATTTTATTGCAACCCGTTAGATTTTCCTTTACCTCTCACCCTCCTTTATCCCATTAGGCTCCCTCCCTTTTCGGGGAGGGTCGGGGTGGGGCTTTCTTAAAGGGGCAATCGCGAGAACTACTGAAACGCCTCCGCCCTGAACCCGCTGCGGCGGTTGTAGCTGTCCACGTAGACGGTACCGATGCTGAAGTACAGGCTGTAAGCGGTGTTACTGAACCATGGGTGAGCACTTGACGACCAATAGTAGACGTAGCTGCCAACGGCGTACAGCTGACCAGAGCTGTAGTAACCCAAGGCGGGCAGGTAGAAATATTTGTTTGCATCGGCTGCAGAAGGGAGGCCAGAGTCTCTAATACTACTATTGCTGTTGTAGTAGTTCTTAAATGTTGTACGCAAGTCGGTTGTATTATCGACGGATTTCTCTGTGTCGTAATGATTCTCTGCCTGTAACACGGACTTCTTCTTAAACCACATGCCACCTTTATATAAATGACCCATAGTAGTCCATAATTCATCTGCGTCCCAACGAGGATCGCCGAACATTGCATACCAAGACAGCTCGTTAGCGTTGGGAAGATCCTTACATGGTGCGTGAGTGGCAGGGTTGCTTATGCCCCAACCTGGGAAACTCTTGTTGTACCAACGAGACACATCGCTGTTACTCTGGGCGTAATTTGATGAACTGTTACCGTTTAGTGTTGGCTGACCTGTGTTTCCTGGCAAGTGCCTTGTCCATTCGTAACCATACCAATATTGCTGCTGGGCATCCCACATGTAATAATGGTCGCCGTCGTAGTCACGTACGTTAAGGTTAGCTGTCATATCGTAGTACGTATTAGAAGTGTAAGCTGTAGCAGGAAGCGTCTTCGTGATGGTACCCTCAACGTTGGTAGCTACGTCCTTTACCCAATAACGTACTTTTAAGATATGAGTTCCTGGCTTAATCACCATATAAGCTCCGTTTGTGGTTACGCTGGCTGCGCTGTTAGTCAGTGGGAAGCCGTTTGGATTAGTACTACTGCCGCTTGTAGTCAAGATGATTTGTTTGCTACCTGTACCTGCAGAAGCATCCAAAGCACCTGTAGTTGTATTGACACTGTATGTTTCGGCTATATCGTTGTCAGAAGTTACCTCTACCTTAGTTAAATAACAGTTTTGCAGAATTGTGTTACTTGTGTAAGGCTGGAAAACTAAGTAAGCTGGCTGATGCTCTAACTGAAAACTAAAAATGCTACCGCCTACTGCTCCTGTTGCCGTAGCTGTACCGTAGTCGCCTGCTGTGCCAAAATGCTCGGTGTTGTCTGGTTTAGACTGACTTTGCGTTGCGGAGATTGTTACCTGGCTACCGTTACTATTCTTACCCAAGTAATAGACCTTATAGCTTGCACTTGCGCCAAACTTACCAGGAACTCTATATCGGAAAGAAGCTACCTTCTGAGTTGGAGCATTCGTACTCTTTCTCATTATGCCGTCGTCGTCCTTAACATAGATATAGTCGCCTGCTTCCCAAGAGAAATCGCTACTGTTATAATCCAATGACGTACGCGTTTTTGCCTCGTCGCCTGCTACGAAAGTTGTTAGGTTCTTATCGTTATCGCCCTCTTTGTTGGTTGGATTTTGTACCACATCGTCCTTAGCACAAGATGCGAAAGTCAAGGCAATGCCGAACACGACAGCCAAAGACTTTAGTTGCGATGCGAATGAATATTGTTTCATTGTTTTCTTCATCATTTATTCGTTTTACTTTGTTCTTTTAGTTAATAACTCTCTGTTAGTCTTCCCACGATGTAGGGGCTTCGTTTTCAAAGTCATCCTCATTCCATTGACTTGCCTTAGCAGCAGCTGGACCAGTAGCGTGGTTTGCCTTTTTGTGCTGACCAGGCATGGATGCGTCCATCAAATAAGTGGTTTCATTTACGTGAACTATTTCACACTTTGGTGCAGAATAGTTCTTCTTTTGTTTCTTTTTCTCCATTGTTTTATTGATTAAAAATAGTTATTATTTCGTGCTTAATTTCTTTTTATTTCGTTTACGTAGGGACACAAAAAAGCGAACAAAGGAAACTCCGAAAAGTCCTTTGTTTACAGGGGTTGCACAGCACGCCTCGCGCGCGTATGCGAAAAGAAAAAAGTGGGGAGGTTAGGCCTGGCCTATATGAGAGAGAGAGAGAGAGAGAGAGAGAGAGAGAGAGAGAGAGAGAGAGAGAGAGTACAAAATTATTTGGAACTACCAAATAATTTGCACTATTTTTTCTGTCTTTCTTCGTTAAAGAATCTAATGCAGCACAAACCGTGTTTACGCCTTTATTTCCAAAGGTGCAAACTTTTACTGAATTAATATTCTTTATGACGCTCATTGTTATTACAAGTTAATTTTGATTTAACTGGGCGCAAAGGTAGTGAGAATATATGAAACAAACAAGAAAATAGCAAATAAATATAAAAGCAAATCGAAATACGTAGCTAATCTTTAACGTTTAGGGCGCATGGCATATCAAGTAAGGACATAACCTTTATTAAATAGCGAGGGGAAAAGCAAAACGAAGTTTGCTGTCATTGAAGTCATGCGAAATATAATTCAAACCTATTGATTACAAAACACTTACGAGAAATGTTAAATATGACAGCAACTCAAAATAAAAAAATAGTTGTATATTATCGTCATTTCCTCCAGCTTTTAGTAGAGACTTTTATTACTGCCAAAAATATAAGGTTTACAAAAAAGCCATCATCCACAGTCTATTGCCGCAGATGATGGCTTTACTTTTATAGAATCATACCTTTTCTTAAAGAGGACGTCTATTCCTTTTCCTCTTGAGGAAGTATGATAAGGGCTTCTTGTTTCTTACCATCCATCATAATCTTTAATGGATTTGGGAAACGAACATGGCGCACCCACTGAGTTTCTTCCACAGCTGGAAGGGCATCAAGTACACTACGCTGATAAAATCCATCTTCCTTATAAGGATTAATTGTGAAATAGCCTACACCGAAAGAGGTGAGATTTTGGAAGAAATGTGTTCCCTGACTTGGGTCTACACGATAGTGTTCCAGTCCCTCCTCAACGATGACACGGGCTGCCGAGATATGTGGCCACTTCACAGGAATACCCAACCAAGGGTCGCTTGAACCCCAACGACCAGGACCAATGAGTACATAATTCTTGTCAGTATCAAGGAACTTACGGTTTATCCGTTCTATCTCATCAGCAATAGTTGGGTTGTTAGATGCTGTAAAAGAACTGTCGGTCTTTACATACACAACATCTTGTACATCGTCAGAAACGCCATGCCCCAAAGAATTATGGCTCCTCAAGAGACATTCTTCGTCATGTATTGCAGTAAGGTCTTCTTCTAACATCTGCTTAGAATCAACGATTGGACGAATCTGCAAGAGGTATAATTCACCCGTACGGTCATCATTCAGATTAACAGCAAACTCAATCTCAACTGGGCGACGCATAGCCTCAGCACCGTATGTCATTGCCATTTGTAACAACTCTGGTAGTGGAAAGACGTCCTGTTGGAGGACACCACAGAAAGAAATAATCTTTCTTCCTCCCTCATAGAGTCCATCATAAATAGCATGGTCTTCGGGAGAATAAGTGGAAGTGATATATTGTAGACTACCATCTGTCTCTGCATCTTTCACACGCAGTTTGAGGATATTAAAGCCGTCATCTACCTTAAAGTCCTCACTGATATGCTTCATGTCGAGCGCATAGAACTGAGTTTGGGTTTCGCGCAAGGCTATTTCCATTTCGCTCATCTGTAACACTTGATGCGGATGGAACGGACAAACGCGCAGTGTCTGCCCACCATCGACAATATACTTACCTAAACCCAAAGCCAAAGAGGCAATACCTTCCTCTGCTTTCTCTTCTCCTATCGGGTAATAGTTGAGAGAACGAAGAACACCAGAGATGTTTGGATAGAAATGATCTCCATACTCCTTACCGACAACCTGCTGTAAGATAACTGCCATCTTCTCCTGATCAATGACATTACTTGTGGCAGTCATATAGGCTTTGGAGTCACGATAATAAACCGAAGCATAGACGGCTTTAATCGCACAAGCCAACATTCGCAGCATCTCATACTTATCCTCGAGATAAGGAATCATATAAGTAGAATAGATACCAGCAAAGGGTTGATAGTGACTATCTTCCAACAACGAACTGGAACGGACCGCGATTGGTGAGCGAGTAGCCTCAAAGAAGGTAAAGAAATCGCCTATATACTCATCTGGTAACTGGGCATGAAGGAAGGCTTGGAGTATCTCTTCGTCGCTCGCATCACTCAAGGCTATCTGGTAAAGATTGTTCTGTTCCATAAAGCTATCGAAGACATCCGTACAAAGAACGACTGTCTTCGGTATCTGTACCTTTGCATTGGGGAAGCGATTGAAGTCTGGTCGGAGTTTAATAACATTATCAAGGAAAGCCAAACCACGTCCCTTACCTCCTAACGAGCCGTCTCCAATACGAGCAAAATGGGCATATCGGTCGAATTTTCGCCTATCAAACAAGGCAACAACACCCACATTGCGCATCCTTCGATAGGCAACAATGGCATCAAAGATAATCTGTCGGTGCATATCTACATCCTGTAGTTTATGCCATGTAATACCTTTTAGGAAGGAAGAAACTGGGAAAATGGCACGTGCAGAGAGCCAACGACTCATGTGATTGCGAGAGATATGATAGAGCATAGAGTCACGTGGAATCTTAAAGATGTTATCTTGCAACTCTTTCAAGCTTCGAATGCGCATCACCTCCTCACGTGTTTCTGGATTACGGAAGATGAAATCACCAAAACCCATGTGTTCCTCGAGTAGGTGGCGAAGGTCTACACTCATCTTCTTTGAGTTCTTATCTACAAAGTGGAATCCTTCTGCCTCAGCCTTCTCACGGTTCTCACTCTCCGAACTTTCTATAATCAAAGGGAGGTATTCATCTTCTTTCCTTATGGCACGAAGTAGTTTTAAGCCTGCCTCTGGGTCTTTCGCTACTACGGCTATGTTCCCTTCGGTCGCAGTAGTCCCCTGTTCTTTCACATTATTAATAGGGAACCTCACATCAGAGATAACACCCAAACAGTTGTCCTTATAACGTTGATAGATATCCCATGCTTCCTCGTAAGTGCGTGCTAAGACTACCTTTGGACGTCCACGCTGACGTAAGGAAGCATCGTGACGGGTCAAGGCTTCTGTGGCAAAGTTCTGACTCTGCGTAAGAATATAGCTATATAAGTTAGGTAGAATAGATGAGTAAAAACGGATAGAATCTTCTACCAGCAATATCATCTGTACTCCCACCTCATGGATATCATTCTCTATATTCATCTTATCCTCCATCAACTTAATGATAGAAAGAATAAGATTGGTATTCCCCAACCAACAGAACACATAATCAAAGATACTAAGGTCTTCGTTTTGTATACGTTTTGTAATACCATGAGAGAAGGGAGTCAGTACCACACAGTGGATGTCTGGGAACTCTGCCTTCACTGCTCTTGCAACATCAAAGGCATCGTTATCAGCATTACCTGGCATACAGATAACAAGGTCAATGTCTACAGTATTGAGCACCTTAGAGGCCTCTTCGATAGTAGACACCTGTGTAAAGGTTGGCGGATAACGCAGACCTAATTCCATATACTCATTGTAGATCTTCTCTTCCACGCGTCCATCATCCTCCAACATGAAGGCATCGTATGGATTAGCTACTATCAAAACATTGTAGATTCGTCGCATCATCAGATTGACGAAACTAACGTCTTTTAGGTAAAAATTACCCCATTCTGCAGGAATTTGCTCACTCATAATCCAAAACTTAATATTGGACAAAAATACAAAATAAATACAAGTCAACCTATCTTTTCGCAACTTAAATAATATATTTTTTATTACTTTGCATACTGGTTACCATTTTTTGCGACTTAAGTAGCTTCCAAAAAGAAAGAAAAAAATGAAAAATTTTTGATTTTCATTTGGACTTTTGATAGAATTTGGATATATTTGCCGTACCATTCTGAACTGAATGATACTATCTAACATAAACAAATAAAAGTCAATTTACTATGGAAGTCGAAAAAATCATGCAAGCACTGGAGCAGAAGCATCCAGGTGAGTCAGAGTATTTACAGGCCGTACATGAAGTACTCATGTCTGTAAAGGATGTTTACAATCAGCACCCAGAGTTTGAGCGCGCAAGTATTATTGAGCGTATTGTTGAGCCTGAGCGTGTTATCACATTCCGCGTACCTTGGGTTGATGATCAGGGTAAGGTTCAGGTAAACATTGGTTATCGCGTGCAGTTTAATGGCGCTATCGGTCCTTACAAGGGTGGTCTGCGTTTCCACGCATCAGTAAACCTCAGCATCCTGAAGTTCCTCGGTTTCGAGCAAACCTTCAAGAATGCACTCACCACATTGCCTATGGGTGGTGGTAAGGGTGGTTCAGACTTCTCTCCACGTGGTAAGAGCGATGCTGAAATCATGCGTTTCTGCCAGGCTTTCATGAACGAGTTGTATCGTCACATCGGTCCTGACGAGGATGTTCCTGCAGGCGATATAGGTGTTGGTGGTCGTGAAATTGGTTACCTCTTCGGTCAGTATCGTAAGCTGACTCACCAGTTCCAGGGTATGCTCACAGGTAAGGGCAGAGAATGGGGTGGCTCTATCCTCCGTCCAGAGGCTACAGGTTATGGTGCACTCTACTTCGTTCACCAGATGATGGAGACTCACGGTCTTGACATCAAGGGTAAGACTGTTGCCATCTCAGGTTTCGGTAACGTTGCATGGGGTGCTGCTAAGAAGGCTACCGAACTTGGTGCAAAGGTTATCACATTGAGTGGTCCTGATGGTTATATCTATGACCCAGAAGGCATTAGCGGTGAGAAGATTGAGTACATGCTCGAACTCCGTAACAGTGGTAATGATGTTTGTGAGCCATATGCAGAGAAATATCCTGGCTCACAGTTCTTCAAGGGTCGCAAGCCTTGGGAGCAGAAGGCAGATATCTATTTGCCATGTGCTACTCAGAACGAACTTAATGGTGAGGATGCCGACAAGATTCTTGCTTACAAGCCATTGTGCGTAGCTGAGGTTTCAAATATGGGTTGTACAGCAGAGGCTGCTGATAAGTTCACGGCAGCGAAGCAGCTCTTCGCTCCTGGTAAGGCTGTCAACGCAGGTGGTGTGGCTACATCAGGTCTCGAAATGTCACAGAACTCTCTCCGTCTCTCATGGAGTCCGGAAGAGGTTGATCAGAAGCTCCATTACATCATGAGCTCTATCCATGAGCAGTGCGTGAAGTATGGTAAGCAGGCTGATGGTTACATCGATTATATTAAGGGCGCCAATATTGCGGGCTTCATGAAGGTAGCGAAGGCTATGCTTGCCCAGGGTGTCGTATAAAAAAACCAGTCTATCTATTCCCTCTCCTGCTCTCCAAAGCAGGGAGGGAGTTAACTCTATGAGAGAAGGCTGGCGATACTAATAAATTAATATGTATAGAACCAAACTTCTCCTTATAGCGTTATTTGCGCTATGCAACGTCTTTACACTGACTATAAAAGCACAGTCAGATGGTAAAGCTTCTTATTATAGTAACGGATTACACGGTCGCCGAATGAGTAATGGCGAACGCTATGACCGTAATGCTTTTACTTGTGCACATCGCACACTCCCCTTTGGTACACGTCTAAAGATTACGAATCCTCGTAATGGTAAGTCTGTCATTGTCCGCGTAACGGACCGTGGCCCATTTGTTCGTGGTCGTGTCGTTGACTTATCCTATGCTGCTGCACGCGAATTAGGTACACTTGCCAGTGGTGTGGCTTACGTGAAGGTTGAGCTTGTACGCAAAGAAACAGAGATACCATTCCCTTCTGAGTCAAATGGTACACTTGAAATGCCTGAAATTGAATATGGTACTGCAGGCGTATGCTATGAGTTTATCCCTGAATGGGAAAAGGTTGAAGAGGATAAACCTAAAGAGATTGAGCGCAAAGTTGACACGCGCTTAAATAATAAAAAGAATCTTCAGCAAGGCAAGGTGGAGAAAGAAAACATTAGCGAGACACGCAAGCAGGTACAAACTTCTACTCCAGCTAACCAGCAGGTTACCAAGACTAAGAATCAGGCGACAGCCCGTACCACTCCTGCTGCAACCAACCGACAGCAAACTGCTCAGCAGAACAAGTCAACCACACAATCGACTACTTCAAAGAACAATTCAAGTAGCAGTTGGACCAACTTCTTCAAACGTGTGAAGGATGGTGTAACTGGGCTTTTTGAATAGAAAAGAATAAGACATAAGCAAGCAGCCCTCCCCGTCCCCTCCCCATAGGGAGGAGCGTTAATACCGTTATATCCCCACACTAAAAAGGTTCCTCCGTTAAATGTGTGGACGCTTTTCGTATTGTTTCAACGGAAGAACCATAGTTACACATTAAACAAAAACTTGGCTAAGACTATCAACATTCTATCCTATTATCATCCTCTGACATTGAAAACCTTGTCTCTAAGATTTCGAAAATCTATAGATAAGAACCTGAAAAATCATTACATAAATTCAAAGAAAGCATCTATAACTAACGGTAAAAACACGTATAAAAGGCAGGTTTGTAATCAACAGGAAATCAATTAGTTATAAAGCTGTAAAGTAAAAGGTGCTTAATTGGACTTCAAAAGGGCGTTAGTAAGAGCCTTAAAGGGCACCTATTGCAAGCTGATTAGGCATCTTTTAGAAGCCAAAAGAGCATGTATTCAAAATTATGATGTGAAAAATTATGACAGAATAATAAGTTATTAGCTTAATTAGACCAATTAGACCAAATAGCCTAATTAGGCTAATAGGAATAAGTTGTTTGTAGAAATAAGTTTAGCCTCTAATGACCGATTTGGGTTAAAAAGAAATAGAGGCTGCACCAGTTTAATGATACAGCCCCATTCCGTCATTTAAAGTTTTAGTTATCAGTAGTTAGTACTTACACAATAATATCTTTATAATCTCTATTTAATCTTATCCTTTTAGAATCCATATCGTAAGACGATTTGCTGACGATTTATGTTTTCTGTTTATCAACAATCTTACTTGCTGGTTCTTATATTGAATTCTGTCACTTTGCTTATACTCTTCTGACCCTGCAAAACAGTTAAAGCAAATCGTGCCATACCATCCTTTAATTTCTTATCAGCCTTCACAAGTGCTGTGTAACGAACGCCCTTACCGGGTGCAATACTCTCAATGTGAATAGATGGACTGATGTAAATGTGTGCATTACCGGTTGTTTCCAACACTGAAGGCTGTACATCACTGATCGTCTTATCTCCTCGATTCATCACCTCAAAGATAATCTTACCCACCTCATTGCGCGACAAGATACCATCTTGGTTATCATCAACAAAACGAGCATTGATAATCTCAATATTCGGTGTATACTGATAATTACCTGCCAACTTATCCACACTTGACTCAGCTGGTGCCTTGGTATTTGGCTGTGCCGCACTGTAACTGCCTGTATAATCACTGCCTTGGAAGTCGTAAATACGGTCGTCACCAGAGTTGGTGCTATCAAAACCGCTTCCATCTACCCTATTAGGCCGTGCATAGTCGTCTGTCTGATTATAATTATCGTATCCTGATTGATTCCTTCTTTCACGTGCCTTACGCTGTTGCACCTTCTCGTAATGGTCGTGTACATCCTCTTTCGCACGTCTGTCAGCCTTTGCACCTGTAGAAGCACCTATGATAGCACCACCAGCCATACCAACAATCGTACCTATATCTGAGCCTCTCGCTCCACCAGCAATACCACCAATAGCGCTTCCAAGAATGCTTCCTAACGAGCCACCTGTGATAGCACCTGAGCCTGTATAGGTGTTACAACTACTAAGCACCACGGCTGCCGAGAGGGAAAGAATTAAAAACTTCTTCATAACTTACAAATTCTTAACGTTGGCAAAATTAGCTACATATTTTCACATTTACAAAGATATTTCCCTACTCAGTGAGGGGAAAACCCTAAAGTTACTAAATATATCCTCCATCTTGCTGATTTTCAACAGTTACGAACAGCCACATTTACTATGAGTCTATCGGCAGATATAGCATCAGATGATCAAACGCAATATAACGTTTACCAGCCCAAGTGATAATACCAATAGCATCATTCAATGTACAGTTTCTCAACTCTTCATGCTCAGAAACAGAAACTCTATATGACTTCCCATTCTCATCTTTTACAGAGATAAAATCTGGTGTAATAGCTTCTAAGCCAAGATAGAAAGTATAGGAATAAGCTTCAAAGTCATTTGTCACCTTCATTCCTTTTTCTATTGGGGGATTCCAATCATCTTTTGCACGTGTCAATTGCATCGGACGAAACCAAGATACGTCCATCATAAATGACTCAAATGCTATCTTCGTCGGGCTATCTCCACCGAAGAAAACAAAGTATGGATAGGTGATATCATCCTTTGATAACTTGTCGTTATTCAACCACTGCAAGACAGAACGAGGATGCTGCACACAGGCATAATCCTCCTCATTCCGATAAAAACTTATAGTAAACTCTTGCTGATGCAGCTTACCGACCTCGCCTTCCTTCTGAAAATAATGACAAAATAGATAGCTTGTCGCTAATTCTTCTACTCCCCAGTAATCTAATTTCTGCTCACTATGATGCTCACCAAGCCAATAACCATCAAGGTTGGGGTATAACTGGTCCCACTGACCACGCCGACCATTCTCTGCAACTTGCTCTGCGCTGGCAAGAACTGATAGATTACAAAGTATGTCAGCCGTAAATTTTACCAACCGAATACGCGTCAGTTTCTCTTCCGCTTCCTTTAAAACCTTATGAAAAAGTGTCATCCTTGGGGTTTGTACAAAAAGTATATTCCGATGACATACACGTAGAAAGAAGTTATAGACCGACTCATATTGTCCCTTCATCTGCTTCGCATCGCCCTGTCGTGTCTCGACTGACAAGGGCAGTGCACCGAGTAACATCAATAGAAAAACCGCAAGACAATAAGCATCTTCTTCCTTTAATCGTAGTAGAAGTTCTTGTTTCCTCGTACCCTCACGTTCTGTTATCTCATCATCAAAAACACAGACATTGACAATTTGCTCACAACATTCTGTCCTCACATCCCTATCTTCGACATCCCCCAGCAAGGGCTTGTACCTCTCCATCAGTCTTTCCGCCAACCCATAAGCGTCTATCAATCTGTCAAGAGAAATCCCCATTTCATCCTCCCACTCACGCTCCAACTCGTGATAAACAGCCTTACGCAAAAAGGCATCTTTCCCTCCAACACGACCAAAGGAATTGTTTCCACTGCCCGATTTTCCTATATGTCTCCATAGCTCTTCACCACTATTATATAATAGTCTGAGCCGATAGACAGCATTCAGCTTTACCTTTATAGTCTCGTCTTCAGTATCAGTCCTGACAGACTTTCCGCACGTCTTAGCCTCCTCAGTACTTAAGTTGATAGTTTTATCGTCTAATTTCATATCTTTCATTCTTAGCTTTGTCATCTTCTGCCTGCCTACACACACTATAGAGATACAAGTCCTTCCAAACGTTTTCTGTTATTAACACCACTTTTCACCCTCAATCTGTAAAGAAGATTCCGAAGTTCTTTCCTACAATTTTGACTTCCCCTTTCTTCATATATTACTAATCGCAGCACTTAAGCTACTCTTCCGCAAAAATACAAATTAAATCCTTTGTGCCTCTCACGAAGATACATTTATTTTGCAAACAGAAACAAAAACTTAATAAATTATGAACAAAACAACATTTATCTTTACCCTTGGAGTTGCCTTAATCTGCAGTACTATCCTACTCACAACTACCAGTTAAATTGAGTTTTTTCGGCTCATAGAGGAGTAAATAGTTCATACTTTTCAACCATGTGTTATTCACTTGTGATAGTACAACTCTTTCCCGACAAAGAAGTTGCTTTCTTCACGACAAGACAAAGAAATATAATTTAAAACATCAAACTTATGATCAGAGGTTATATGAATTTCAGATGCGATAACTGCAACAACACTTTCCGTGCATTAGATATTGAGTATGGAGCAACTGCTATGTCAGTTCCAATGCCCTGCCCAAACTGTAACAGCCGCCACACTTACCCTCCTAACTGGCGTATTCTCGGCTTTTATCCTTTTGGCAACAACCGTAAGGTTTATAAAAGAATCTGGGAAAGAATGGATAAAGAGGAAAGCAAGTTTGATAGCCAATAGGCTAAAATGTGATAGCTTCTATTAGCTAAAACAGTAAACAAGCTTTCTACTGAACATATTTTACCAAGCAAATATATCGTAATTATATTCTTTAGAGTAGTATTAATATATACTTTTCATTGTGTTTTCTTTACTTTATTTCATTATTATTTTGCCATTTCCAATAAATTCCCTACATTTGTGCCATGTTTGGTGGGTACTTTACAAACCACTCGCCATTCATTGCACAAAACTTGCAAACGAGGTTATTCGACCCGGTTAAATCTGGAAAATTCAACTAAGGAGTCGTCACTAATCGAGTTTAGGCAGGTTCTGTGCCCCTATCCTATATGGGGGCATGGACTGTCTTTACTTTATTTTGACTCCAAGGTGTTTTCCAGAACCGAACCGGATAAATAAAGATAAAGCGGGCCGTGTCCCCTTTCTTCTTTTATCCTCTCTGCATCATTACTAACATTTTAATAATTAGAAATTATGGAAATTATCTATTACGTCGAGAAGAAAAAAGACAAAAGACTTTTCTACGGCTGCTATGCTGTATGTTGCAAAAAGACTCACACAGGCTCCAAAGGTATTCTGTAACATCTCAAATATGGAGAAAAGAAAAAGCATAAGCCCACTAAAGGTTTATAGTTTTCCCGAACAACTACACATAGAGTCTATTTTAGGGCTCTATGTGATAGTTTCACCTCTTACTGCTAATTGGATTGTACTTGAGAATGAAGAACAAATAGACTTTTTCAAACTCTTACAAACTAACAATCTTGAGACAGCCTTAAAGTCTTTTAAAGGCAACCAAAAGAATGCACATACCGTAGTAATTCAAATAGAAGCTAAGCAGTTTGAGAAGAAAGATGTAAGACCTGCAAACTATAGTGGGGTTATGCAATTTCATTTAACCAATGCATGCAATATGAGCTGTCCCCACTGCTATATGTATGCAGGAAAGAAGAAAGAAAAGGAGTTAACTACAGAAGAAATCTATAAAGTAATAGATCTATTTAAAGAGAGTGGAGGTGAGCAAATAACATTCACAGGGGGAGAGGTTTGTATGAGAACAGATCTTCTTGATATCATCAAACACACGCATAGTTCAGGACTAAATGTAGAAGTTCTGACCAACGGAACTTTATGGAAAGAAGAAGACATTAAAGCTGTTAGTCCATATCTATCACGTGTTCAGATAAGTATTGATGGGATTAACGAAGAAGAAAACTCTAAAATCAGGGGTAAAGACAACTTCGAGAAGGCACTCAATACTGTTGATACATTTCTATCTTACGGTGTGCCAACAGATATTGGTATCACCCCTTGGTTTGACAAAACTCTAAAAAATAAGATACAAGGGTATGCAACCTTTGGAAAGGAACTTATAGAAAAATATAAAGATAAGCCTTTCGGAATCCGTTTCACAACAAGTTTATTAGATGGGCGAGAGATAAAATTTTCTTCACCAGAAAAACAAGAATATGAGACTATTACAGAATCCATATACAAATCTTGTATGGGTGAGGACGTTTTAGACTTAGCTTTCATTGATTTCCATACACACTTTTTGTTAGAAAACAATTGTGAATTTGGCAACCTGACAATAGAGTCAAATGGAAACGTATATTTCTGTCCTTCATTATCTATGCTCCCAACTTCTTTGAACATAAGAAGAAATTCTTTTGAAGAGATACTCTCTTTCTCAAAAGAAGCAAGTAGAATTTCATGTGTAGATAACTTGATATCTTGTAGAAATTGCGATTTGCGATACATCTGCGGTGGAGGATGTAGAATACAATATTTTAAAGACTTTCAGCAAGAGGAAGCTTTCAAGATAGTCAACCATCCACGCAGAAAATGTACAGCAGAATATAAGCAGAGTATATACAAACAAATGATAAGAACAAACGAAGCTCTATTTCAATAATAGAGTTATTATTAATAATAAAAAAATAGACAACTATGGGAAAAATTAAAGGTATGGAATACTCAGATACAAGGTATAATGAGTATGACGAGAAAGAGTATTTTATTGATGATTGGGATAATTGGTTTACCGCAGACGAAGTATACGACAGAAAGAAAGAAATTAATATTGGAATGAGGATTACGCCAATGAAGTGAGTGAAAATAATGGTGATGGTTTGGACTGGAGTGACTAATAAAAAAATATATCATGCCTAATAAAAATACTTTTTTACAAAATGCTATCAAAGATATAGATAATAATAAACCTATTTGGTTTACTGACTCGTATACGAATCCTAATACAATAACTAAACATTTACTCAGTGAAGAAAACAAGTATGACAGTAAAGACAAACTACCGAAAACAGACTACGATGCTGACAAAGATAAGAACTTTACTATCGTCTTCCATTCAATATCATTAAATTGTTTCTGTGCTTGGATATCATGCCCAATAAACGATAAACATCGGACTACACAGAAAATAATTATTAATTTGAAAGAGGAAAAAATCTGCAATAAAAACATTGAAGTATACGTCATACGCTGTTAGTATATTCTCCTTTATATCAAAAATATTTTGTGATATAAGGGAGAATAACTATTGAAATTATAATAAGAATCTTTATTGTATATTTTTTCAAACAGTAAATAATGGAACAAAATAATAATTCTATTACAACAATTGATCAAGCAAAAGACCTAATAGGAAATCTACAGAATTCGACAAATTACATCGGTCAACAAATTCTTTCTGCTCAATTGCAGGTATTGACACAAATATCATCACCAGAACTCGTAGGAAGTTCTTTTGACATAATGCTTACAAATATCAAAGAAGTTCTATCCTCCTCTGAATCAGACTCTTTTAAAGAAGTCTTTCGTAAGAACAGCATTTTACTCATACAGAACTATATTTTCTTTATGAAAGCAAAATTAGTCTTTATTCGTTCAGCGTTAGAGAAAGAAAATGAAATTCTAATGAGAGAAAAGTATGCTTTAATGAGAGATGCAACAAAAGGATTAGTTAAATGTTTCGAAGGGACCTTAGCAATGTCAGGAAATAAATGGATAGGAAATATCAAAATAGATATTACTGAAATATCCAGATACATGGAAGAGAAGGGTCTTATAGACCGTTTCTTTGATTGGCTCAATAGAAAAGAAATACAGAAACAGAATTATCAAAAAAGTAAAGCTTTACAACTTGAATTTGACAAAATCATGGGTGAACTCCCTATCAAATTATACAGTTATCATAAATACATTGGGAATAGTACTTTGATTGCTGGAATAATAACAAGTTATAAAAAAGAAATATTTGATAAACTGGATCCCAGTAAATCTTCAAGAGAAGGAAAAGTAAGAAGAGTACATTCTGGTATAAAAAGCGATTTTATAGATTCGTTATCTATTAATGTAGGGTTAACAATACTAATATACCCATTAACCTTAATTGTGCCAGGGTTACTTTGGTGTATATGGAAAATATTTGGAGGAGAAGTTGAAATTTTTGAAAGTTGCTTAAATTGGGCACTCACCAAAGCATCCATTTATGCAATAGTTTATTTAGTTTGCAGTAGTATTCTGATTACACTTAAAATAATAGGAGACTATTTCTTTAAATATAAACCTCTCGTAGTTGAAAATAGTAACTATTCAGCGGTATCGATCAGTCTGTATTTTCTCCTCTAAAATCTTCGTATAAAGGCTATAAATATGCTTGTTTTTCTTGCGTATTTCAGATTTTCTTTGTACCTTTATACCTATGAAAGAGCAGGTTACGGACATATCAAAAGTATTACAAGGCATGACGGAAGAGATGCGATTATTACGTGCAACTGTTAATCAGCAGTATGCCGAGATTATCAAATTGAACCGTAACATAAATACTCTGAACCTTGAAATTCGCAAGAAAGATACGGAACTTATAAACTTATAGGAACGCTTGGCTAAGTATGAAAATCCTGACAAAAACTCTAATAATAGCAGCACTCCGCCAAGCAAGGAGCGTATGAAGGATGAGGTTATCAGAAGAACAAGAAGCCTCCGTAAGCCAAGTGGTAAGAAGCCGGGAGGACAAAAGGGGCATGATGGGCATAAGTTGTCTTACTCTTCCATACCTGACGAGATAATTGATGAGGTACCCAACTATTGCACTCGTTGCGGAGAATCTTTATCAGATGCAGAACGTGTGCTTGATTATGTGACGCAGGTTATTTCCATTCCAGAGTTGAAGCCCGTAATCAGGGAAATCCGACACTATGTGATGGTATGCAAGAACTGTGGTGAACGTATTCGGACAGCACCGAGACGGCGGTCAAACAACGTGGTATATGATTCAAGCATAAAGTCCTTAGTGGTTTATCTGAGTGTCGTGCAATTTCTTCCTTATGGTCGCATAGCAAGTTTTTTGCGTGAGGTATTTGGTCTCACTCCAAGCGAAGGCTCACTGGTGAACTGGGTAAATGAGGCAAAGAGAAATGCGCAACCTGTGATTGATAAAATTAAAGAATATATCAAGTCATCAGCAGTTGTTGGTTTCGATGAGAGCGGCTTGTACTGTAAGAAAAGACTCGACTGGGCATGGATTGCACAAACCGTTTATTACACATTGCTTTTCCGTGCTAATGGAAGAGGGTCGAAGGTATTAGCAGACAAATTTGGCGATAGCCTGGAACGAATGACTGCCGTTACCGACCGCCATAGCGCATACTTTGCACTCCATTTCCTCAATCATCAGGTATGCCTTGCTCACTTACTGCGCGAACTGCAATATCTCTCAGAGTTGAACACTAAGCAAGAGTGGTCTGGGAAAGTAACCAATCTGTTCCGTGAAGCCATTCACAAGCGGAATACCAATCCGAACGACGTTATAGACAAGGTGTCATGGACCCGACGTTTAGACAATCTGCTCAAACAGAATATAGAGGAGCTTGGTAAAAAGTTTATTACGTTCAGAAAAGGCTTGGTCAAATACAGAGATTACATTTTCAATTTCCTCGAAAATCCGATGATACCATTTGACAATAATGGAAGCGAACGTGGAATACGCAAGCTAAAAATCAAACTGAAGAACTCCTGTGCTTTTCGTTCAGACTTCGGAGCAGACGCTTTCCTTGAACTTCATTCGATTGTAGAAACAGCTAAGAAGCACGACAAAACGCCATATAATGCGATTCAAGCCTTATTTAAGGTTTGAGAAATTGATATGCACTTATATATCTATTATCGCTGAATAGTTACTGAAAATAATAGGATTAATAAAGAAGTACAAGAAAAATTTGAAAGACTCTATAATGCCTTCGGAGCAGAACTTGAGACTTTGTAAGGCTTTTCAAAAATAAGATTAAATGCAAAAAAGTAGTTTTTGCTTCTCATTATTAACAGACTCTAATACAAGATATTCCACAGAAATAATCATAATCTTTCAATATGCATTAACTTTCGCTGAATTATATTTTAAGATGAAAATAAAGGAAACTTTAAAAGAAAGAATCAACAAGACAGAGTCCTCACTTTTGACTTATTACGAGAATCCACAATTAAAAGCACGTGACGAGAAGATGGAAACTCTCATCTTTAATCGCCGAATGCTCCTTAACCAACTATTCAAACCAACAGATGAAAACTATCAGCTGTTAAAGAAATTCAACGAAACACTTAAAGAAGTAGTAATTAGGGAATTTCAGTTAATTCCCTCTTAGAGCTCTCCAAGGCAGCCAAAAACTGCATTCTTTTCCTTGGAGAAGGTCCCAGAAAAAGAATATGCTGTGTTATTTGTTCAAAAATCTCAAATAATGAGTCATATGAGCACACCTGCCCTTTCCATACTATCTATGGACTTGTAAAATTATCCTTAAGTTTTATTAGGCAGCCTTCTTCACCCTCCGAGCCATCTCCCTTGCGGCAAGAATGGCAGCATTTGCTGTATGGATTCCGAAGAAGAGTAGTAGCCTCTCGCTAAACATATTGCGTGCCTTGATGCGTCCAAGGCTATAGTGTTGCTTTTGATTTCCAAAGCTACCCTCCATTACCGTAGCTCTGAGGTTTCCAATAATCTTTCTCGCTGTCTTGAGACATTCAGCTTCTTCTTTGGGTCTTGGACCTTTTCTAGTGAAACAGGTCGTTATGCCTTTTTCTGTACACATAGTGCGGTTGGCATTGTTGGCGTATATGGAATCGGCACCTACACGCTTGACTTTGATTCCCGTCAAAGATTCTTGATATTCTATACATAGCTTAAGACGGACACCCTCGTTGAATGCCTCAAAGCTGTGGTGCTCTATGAATGATATGCCGTCTATCTGTATGTTGTTGACCTTTGCCCCAAACTCTACACGCTTGTTTTCCTTGCCTCTGACAATAGGACGGAGGTAGGGGCGGTCGATGCTGACGATACGGTGCTTGACTTCCTTGCCGGAGAATAGTTCTGACTGTTGGAGGCATACCTCACGCACAGCGGACAGCCGCTTTTCTTGTTCTGCCGACAGACAGATGCAAGGACTGTACTGTTTACGCAGACGATTCCATTGGGACAGGAGTTTGGACAGGAGCCTCAGGAGTCTTCTCCTGAGCTTGCGCGTGGACGAGGCTGTGTGCTTGCGCTGCTTAGCGTATGCAAGCCTGGCCTTGTCAATATTATTATACTTGCTTCTCGGAATACGCTCTGAGAGGTGTTTACACTCGGAGACCAGCAGAGTGTGAAGCCAATAACAACACTCCCAGAGCAGCTTGATATCCGTAGGAAAACGCAGGTAGCTCTCGTAACAGGTTGCATCCGTCAAGCACAGGTCTTTGTCTTTAAGGTTGTCTTTCCATTTGGCATACAATATGCCCTGAAAGCTGTCTATGTCAAGAAACTGACCAAGACGATTGCGTATGGCACTTACAATCTTTCCATCCTTGATGGGACAGGAGGGGTCTATCAGAACACCACAGAACATCTGCATGTGGATGCTTCCGTTAAGCATTTCTATCAGACCATCGTCAGACAGACCTGTGTATGACTTAAGGAACATTAGGGCTATTTCTCCTTCACCCGAGAAAAGAGGCTTTTTGCCTCGCTTGCTCTTATGGCTAAGGATCGTATACTCTGCTGCCAACTCCTTTAGTGGGAGCTGGGAATGAATGCGTCCAAGTTCGCTTTGTGCAAAGCTTTCACGATAGCTCTGTAAAAAATCGAACTCTGTAAAGGGCAAAGTTGGTGTTATATCAGAAATTTTTTGTATCTTCACGACGATTTATTTTAAGTTTTCCCCCGATTCTGCCCGTGATGGGTCGTTCGGGGGATTTTATGTAAAGGTACAAATAATATATTATGCTGACAAACAATTAGTTAGAAAAATTATGAATATCCCTAATTAAAAACTATCAACAAAGCAGAGAGTTGTATTACAATACAAAGAAAATGTTGGCAGATAGTGGAAGTAGTTTGCAGTTTGAGGGTGTAGAGTGTAAAATCTTCTTAGGAAAAGACAGACAATACCCGAAAAGTAATCCTTTTCGAGGGGAAGAATCAGAAATGATATGGGAGATTCTCAATGATGAAAGTTATAACGACATCTATTGCAAATATGGTTGCTGTATGAGTTTTAGCGGATATCATGGAGAGGAAGACAACAAGACAGAAATGGAACTCATGGGAATGCAAGATGCTGATGATTGTTGGAATGAAGGATTAGACAGAGAATGGAGTCACAACTTACACCTTCATCAGCACTTTCATAACCTATACGACCATACAAGCTTCAGCATCTTCGATTTCATTTATGTTAGGGACTTCTACACAAAGTTTGAACTAAAATTTAATCAGAATACTTAAACAAGGAGAAATGGAAAGAAAAGAGTTATGCATAATCTCCGACTCTGATATCCCATCGGGTTCTGGTGGAATCAACAGTGAAGGATATACGTACGGACAATTACGCCATCAACCGATTATTACAGAGATACTACAACGTATCACCCACCCTATTGCACGTCAAATGGCAGAGGATTGTAATGAACGCAACCGTAAAGATGGATTTACAATGTATAAGGTAGACGGAGAATACTGCTTTGAAGGACTACGGGTAGGACCAAAAGTGAAAATCCCTTCTAAAGAAGAATTATTGGCTCTATTAGGAAATCAACCCATCAATGCAGCCTCTATCCGGAACATCACATATACGCTCATACGTGAAGAATTAGCACGCTTATACGAAACATCTGTACAAGAATCTGCAGACATCATTGGCAATCAACTTGACTGCGCCCCACACGAAGATATCTCTGGCTATATCTTTATGGTACCTAACTGGGCACATAAATGGTTCCGACATAATGGGTATGTGTCAAGGATGTTAAAGTAAAAACACTTATGCCAAAAAACAATCCCGAAAGTTTATAATGACCTTCGGGATTGCTAATTCTACTCTTTCCGCTTTCTCATGCGGACAAGTTTAATTTCATTCTATTCAACTGCTATAACTTTTGAATAGTCCTTCGCTTTAACAATATAGATACCTGATGGTAAACTAACTGTCTTACTTACTCTCACCATACCAGAATACATCAATTTGCCATTTAATGTATAGACTTGCAAGTGCGTAGGCGATTCTGTCATAAAGTTTAGATAATTCTTACCCCCAGACACTTTAAGTGCATCATTAGAAAGAGTGTCTATTTGATTCGAAACTGTGAATATTCCTCCAATAGTCACAGAAGAAGTAACCTTAAAATTAGGAGAATCTACTTCTTCATCATTAAGTGTCAAAGTTTCAAGTTTGTATCCAGATGCGGGTATTGCTTTAATGACAAGATCTGTATTCTTAGCCACCTTTGTGCCCGTCAGAACCTCAACACCATCTGTTGTAAATATCTTTAACGTTCCATATTCTGGCTCCTGTATTGTAATATATGCCATGTTACAACCTGTTCCATCGCCCTCGTAATCAATCGTCCAACCCTTCAACTTAGCAATAGAAGACTCAGCATGCTCGGCATCATTATACTCTCCGGCTTTTTCACCATGAACGAAAAGTGTGTTACCACGTGGCGACTTCCCACTCTGAAGTTTTGGATAACGTGAAAGACTATAATAAAGATCATTTAAAGTACATGCATCCCATCTATTACCTCCTACATTCAGATAGGTCAATCGTTCATGTCCCGTAAGGTCCAGTCCATCTAATCGATTACCATCTACAGTAAGTGTCACAAGTTGAAGATTATTTTTTAAGTCTAAGTTTGAAACTGAATTATTAGATAGCTGCAATGTCTTCAATGCAGGATTCTTGCTAACATCAAGAGCTGTAATCTTATTATTTGAAACATAAAGTTCTGGAATATCCCTCACGTCAACAGCCTCTATCTCATTACTACTTATATTCAAACAAACGAGTTTCTTGTTATGGCTTAAATCTAAGCTTTCCAGCCAATTATTTTTTACATCAAGATAAGCTAAATCAACAGCACCTGTAACATCTATATTATCAACTTGATTACCATAAGCACGTAAATTAACAAGTTTACTATTCTTGCTAACATCTAAGGAACTAAGGTCTGAATAAGAACAATCAAGAGATTCAAGATCCAATAGCTTAGAGACATCTATAGACGTAATAGAATTCATATACGTAGAAAGAGAACGTAAATGAATATTATGACTCAAATCAATAGCAGTTATCTTATTATCAACGCCTACACCTGGATAACTTGAGAAATCAGCTCCTGTAACAGCACCATATATCGTTACAGTCGCTCCTAACGTTTGCCCCTCTACGGTTGTTGGAGTTGATTTAACCTTCACTTTTACAAGTTCGCCATCTCCCCAGTCAATTGAAACATCTTTATCCTCACCATTAACAGAAAGGAAATACTGTTGGTCTACACCTGTAGGAACTGTTAGTTTGATATAATCATCATCACCAGAAACACTAAAAACAGGTTTTACAACCGTCGCTTCTGACACAACAAATATACTGTCAGCTATTAATTTTCCATTTACCTCTACACCAACGAACTTTGAGCCAGCAGGTGCTTTAGCATCTATCTTAATTGGGAATCCAGGCAGAACTTTCCCTGTAACAGGTTCATAAGTTGCAAAATACCCATCATCAGGGATTTGACTTAGCGTATAACTACCTCCATTTTCAGATGATTGCATAGTTATAGAGACAGAATCCATAGACGCAGTAGCATCACCATGAACATCTAATTTATAAGAATTGTCGGCATCATCATCTAAAATCCCAGTATTGGCGTGTTCGTAGTTAGCCCCTGATAGGAAAACATTCGTACGATAAGAAGTACCTGTATGAGACGGCATTGCTTTGAAAGTGAAGTTTAGTGACTGAGGCGTAGTGTTCTTACAGTCACGCATATCGAGGTGATTAAGTCGATTAGTACCGATAGCACCATGCATATCAAGGAATTGTATTCCAGTATTTCGTACGCTCACACTACGCAAAAAACGTTGGTGCGATAAATCAATACGTTGTATCTTCGTATTATCAATATTAATTGTAGAAAGATTCGCAAGGTTAGACACATCTAAACGAGACAACTTCGAATCACTAAGTTCAAGCGTTGTTATATTCTTATTACTACTTAAGTCAAGCTTTGCGATATCAGTATTAGACGCATCAAGCATGATAAGTTCTGGATTATTAATAAGGTTTAGCTCTGTTATCTTTGTACCCTTTATAAGGAGTTTCTCAAGTTTAGCTTGTTGCGTAACGTCAATAGATGTTACTCCAATATTCCCGCTGATATCAACATCACGTAACTCTGGATAATTATTACCCAATTCTAATTCTAACAAACTACCGTTCGCAAGATTAAGATAACGCAGATTAGGGAGACTGATAGGATAAAAGTGTGTAATATCTCCATCTGATAAGTCTACATTTCGTAATTCAGTACTGCCATCTGGAAATAAAACAGTTGCCAAAATTGCATTATGATTGGCTGTAAAATTAGATAATTTCTTAAAATTGCGCAGGTCTAAACGCGTAATCTTATTATAGCTGAGGTCAAGTGTAACAAGATTAGGAGCACCAAAGAAATCAATACCGTCGTAGGTTAATTCGTTCTTCTTTGCTTCAACTTGCTTTAAATTAGGCTGATTCTTAAAAGCAAGATATGTTGCTTTTACGTCAGAGACCTCAACGGCTGAGAAATCACCATAGACAATAATTGTGTCTTTAAGTAACTTTCCTGTTACCTTCTTATTATTACTCCAGCCTTCTAACGTAGCTTCTTGCTTATTACCATCTCCCCAATCAACAAAAACTTTACTGGTGTCATTGGTTCGAGTAACACGGAATTCAAAGTCTTGCCCTACGGCTGTAGATGTTGCAATCCTCATTTCACCATTTGTTTGTGCATAAGAAGTTAAAGTCACAAACAAAGAAATAATTAGTAATAGTTTCTTCATAAGCATACAATTATCAGCACTGAGATTAAAAATTAGATGAAGAAAAAGTTATGGTACACTTTTCCTTATAAAACGAGAATATAATTACGAGTGTGCTTTTACATCGTAACATATATCAAGTTTATATCGTAAAAATAAAAAAAATAATTATGAAAAGCAACTCTAAAAAAGAATTTTAAACTTAGATGCACAAAAAACTACAAAAGAAAATTGAAAGTTGATAATCAGAGGGAATAAATCCAATATATATACATAGGCAACGTAGCAACTGCATAAAATAAAAAACCCCCAATACATTAAGTACCGGGAGTTCCTTATTATAGAGATAAAATCTATTCGGATTATTCAGCCTTTGCCTCTTCAGCAACGTTCTCAGCAGCCTCTGCAGGTGCATCAGCCTTCTTTGTAGAACGACGGCTACGACGAGTCTTCTTAGCTTCAGCCTTTGGAGACTTAGCCATATTCTCATTGTAGTCAACCAACTCGATAAATGCTATCTGAGCAGCGTCACCCTGACGAGTACCGAGCTTGATAACACGTGTATAACCGCCTGGACGATCAGCTACCTTAACTGAAATCTCCTTGAAGAGCTCAGTAACAGCCTCTTTGTTCTGAAGATAACGGAATACAACACGACGTGAGTTAGTTGTGCCATTCTTAGAACGTGTGATCAGCGGCTCAACATACTTCTTAAGAGCCTTTGCCTTAGCAAGAGTCGTAGTGATTCTTTTGTGCTGAATCAAAGCAACTGCCAAGTTTGAAAGCAACGCAGCGCGGTGGTCAGCAGTACGACCCAAATGGTTGAATTTCTTATTATGTCTCATTTTGTTTTTAACTTGTTGTGGATAAACCCGTCAACTTGTCGCTTAGACAACTCGTCAACTATTCTTTATCCAATTTATACTTTGTAATGTCGGTTCCAAACGACAGATTCAGACTCTCGAGCAAATCATCAAGCTCAGAAAGCGATTTCTTACCAAAGTTACGGAACTTCAAGAGGTCCGTCTTGTTGTACTGAACGAGGTCGCCTAATGTCTCTACATCAGCTGCCTTCAAGCAGTTAAGTGCACGAACACTCAAGTTGAGACTTGCGTCAGTCAACTTGGTTTTCAAGAGCTGGCGCATGTGCAGAACCTCCTCATCGAACTCCTGGTTGCCCTCCTGATCTGGATTCTCGAGAGTAATCTTCTCATCAGAGAACAACATGAAGTGATAAATAAGTATCTTTGCAGCCTCTTTCAATGCATCCTTTGAGTGGATGGAACCATCAGTCGTAACTTCAACAACCAATTTGTCATAGTCGGTCTTCTGTTCAACACGATATGGCTCAACGGCATATTTTACGTTACGAATTGGGGTGTAGATGGAATCGATTGGGAGTACGTTTACATCAGTGCAGTATTCACGATTTTCCTCAGCAGGAACGTAACCACGTCCCTTGTTGATGGTCAAATCAATCTGCATAGAAGCCTTGGAGTCTAAATGACAAATCACCAAATCAGGGTTTAACACTTCAAATCCAGTCAGATACTTACCGATATCACCTGCTTTGAATTCGGTGGAATTCTCTACGGTGATACTAACTTTCTCATTCTCGAATTCTTCTACTACTTGCTTGAATCGAACTTGTTTGAGATTCAAGATGATGTTGGTAACATCTTCCTTTACACCTGGAACTGAAGAGAATTCGTGCTCAACACCAGCTATACGGACAGTGTTGATTGCGAAACCTTCCAGCGATGAAAGGAGGATGCGGCGAAGAGCGTTACCAATGGTAACACCGAAGCCAGGCTCAAGAGGACGGAATTCGAACTTGCCGAAATGGTCATTGGCCTCCAGCATCACTACTTTATCAGGTTTTTGAAATGCTAATATCGCCATTAATTTAATGAATTTTATTGTTTAGAGTACAACTCAACGATTAACTGCTCCTTAATGTTCTCAGGGATGTCAGCACGGTCTGGACGATGGAGGAACTTACCGCACTTAGCGTTATCATCCCACTCAAGCCAAGGATATTTGCTGTGGTTAAAGCCTGCCAAAGCAGCCTCGATAACCTCAAGTGACTTAGCCTTCTCGCGAACGCCAACAACGTCACCAGCCTTTACCTGATATGAAGCAATATTTACGACATTACCGTTAACAACAATGTGCTTGTGGCTAACGAGCTGACGAGCAGCTGCACGAGTTGGAGCAATACCAAGACGGAACACTACATTATCCAGACGGCCCTCAAGGCTCTGAAGAAGAACCTCACCAGTAATACCCTCTGCCTTTGCAGCCTTATCGAACAGATTACGGAACTGACGCTCCAAAACGCCATAAGTGTATTTAGCCTTCTGCTTCTCTGCAAGCTGAGCACCATACTCAGACACCTTACGACGACGGTTATTACCGTGCTGTCCAGGAGGGAAGTTTCTCTTAGCTAATACCTTATCTGCGCCGAAAATTGGCTCACCGAAACGGCGTGCAATTCGTGATTTTGGACCTATGTATCTTGCCATAATTAATATGAATTCTTTTAATTGTTATAAGATGTGATTATACACGACGACGCTTTGGAGGACGGCAGCCGTTGTGTGGCAATGGAGTAACGTCAACGATTTCAGTTACCTGAATACCTGCTGCGTTCACCGCACGGATTGCGCTCTCACGACCGTTACCTGGACCCTTAACGAATGCCTTAACCTTACGAAGACCGAGATCGAAAGCTACCTTAGAGCAATCCTCTGCTGCCATCTGAGCAGCGTAAGGAGTATTCTTCTTTGATCCACGGAATCCCATCTTACCAGCCGAAGACCAAGAGATAACTTGACCCTCGTTGTTAGCCAAAGATACAATGATGTTATTGAATGAGCTGTGTACGTGGAGCTGTCCCAACGCATCAACTCTTACGTTTCTTTTCTTAGATGTTGCTGATTTCTTTGCCATAATTAATTTCCTCCTTAGAATTACTTAGTAGCCTTCTTCTTATTAGCAACAGTCTTCTTCTTTCCCTTACGGGTACGAGCATTGTTCTTAGTACTCTGACCGCGAACAGGAAGACCATTACGATGTCTAACACCACGATAGCAACCTATATCCATGAGGCGCTTGATGTTCATCTGAATCTCAGAACGGAGATCACCTTCAACTTTGAATTCAGCACCGATAATTTCACGGATCTTGGCTGCCTGGTCATCAGACCACTCGCTGACCTTCAGGTCACGGCTAATACCAGCCTTATCCAATATCTTTGCTGAACTACTTCGACCAATACCATAGATATAGGTCAATGCGATTTCGCCACGCTTATTCTGGGGCAAATCTACTCCAACAATTCTTATTGCCATTGTTTGATAATTAAAAAATTAAATGTCATTTAACGCTAAAAAGCACGCAAAGGTAAGCATAAATTACGAGAAATCTTACTCTTTACGCTTTTTTAACTTAACCCTGACGTGTTTTGAACTTAGGGTTTTTCTTGTTAATAACGAACAGACGACCCTTACGACGAACGATCTTGCAGTCAGCTGTACGCTTCTTTAATGATGCTCTTGTCTTCATATCTCTATGTTGTTTATTTGTATCTGAAAACGATTCGACCTTTAGTTAAATCGTATGGACTCATCTCAACCTTCACCTTGTCACCAGGAAGAATCTTGATGTAGTGCATTCTCATTTTACCGGAAATATGAGCGGTGATGTCAACACCATTCTCTAATTCCACTCGGAACATTGCATTTGAAAGTGCTTCAAGAATTGTTCCATCCTGCTCTATTGCAGTTTGCTTTGCCATATACTAATTAAAAAATTTGTCCTTCTAAATGTTCAACTTCCTCAAAAGAAGATAAAATATCAGCCTTACCAGCCCTAATCGCAATTGTATGCTCAAAATGGGCCGCTGGACGACGATCACGTGTTACGATACTCCAACGATCAGGTAGTAAACCAATTTCTCGTTTACCCATAGTTACCATCGGTTCAATCGCAATACACATTCCAGCCTTAAGCAGTACACCACTTCCGCACTTACCATAATTGGGAACGGATGGCTCCTCATGCATTTCACGTCCGATACCATGTCCTGTTAATTCACGAACAATACCATAACCTTGTGCTTGGCAATAATCCTGAATCACTTGACCAATATCACCTACATGATGACCGGCTTGTGCTACCTCAATACCCTTATAAAGGGATTCCTTCGTTGTACGAAGCAACTTCTTGACATCTTCACTTACTTCCCCAACACAAAAAGTATAACAACTATCTCCGTTGAAGCCATTAAGTAAAGTCCCACAATCAACAGAGATAATATCTCCATCTTTTAAAACAACATCCTCACTTGGAACACCATGCACCACAACATCGTTTACAGACGCACAGATACTACCAGGAAAAGGAGGTCCATAAGAACTTGGATAACCTTTGAATGTAGGTATAGCACCATTGTCACGAATAAACTCTTCAGCTATTTTATCTAACTGGAGAGTTGTGACACCAGGCTTGACATGACGACCAACTTCTGCCAGCGTTTTACCGACCAGCAGGTTGGCCTCACGCATGAGTTCAATTTCATCTTCAGTCTTTAGAAATATACTCATTTCTTAAGATAAAGATTTAATAGGCTGCAACACCACTATTGCCACGTGTATGTCCAGAATTGAGAAGTCCATCATAGTGACGCATCATCAAATGTGACTCAATCTGCTGGAGAGTATCGATAACAACACCAACAAGAATCAACAATGAAGTTCCACCAAAGAACTGACCAAATGCATCAGCAACATTCAAATATCCTGCTAATGCTGGCATAATAGCAATAAAAGCGATAAACAAAGCCCCTGGTCCCGTAAGACGAGACATAACAGTATCAATGTAATCTGCAGTATCCTTTCCAGGTTTAACGCCAGGGATAAAACCGTTATTACGCTTCATATCCTCAGCCATCTGAGTTGGATTAAGTGTAATCGCAGTATAGAAATAAGTAAACACTACGATAAGAAGCACATAAATACAGTTATATGCCAAACTTTTCGTGTTCATCAAAGACTGAAGTACTGAACTTGTACTATCAGATGAATACTGAACGATTGCCAACGGAATAAACATCAATGCTTGCGCAAAGATAATAGGCATTACGTTAGCTGCAAAAAGTTTCAATGGAATATACTGACGTGCACCACCATATTGTTTATTTCCAACAACACGCTTAGCATACTGCACAGGAATCTTGCGCGTTCCCTGTGTAAGAAGTATAGCCGCACATACAACAGCATAAAGGATGATAATCTCAATGATAAGCATCACAATACCACCACCAATAGCTTCTGAAACACGATTACCGAATTCCAAAATAAGCGCCTGTGGCAGACGTGCAATGATACCAATCATAATGATAATAGAGATACCGTTTCCGACACCCTTATCCGTAATACGCTCACCGAGCCAAAGAATGAACATTGAACCAGCTGCAAGAATAATTGTAGCTGGAATCATAAATGTAGTCCAATCAATACCTGATGCCAACGCACCAGCGGCCTGCATTTTTAAGTTCATCAGGTAAGACGGTGCCTGAAACAGTAGGATCACTACTGTCAGGACACGCGTATACCAATTTATCTTCTTATGGCCACTCTCGCCTTCACGCTGCATCTTCTGAAAATAAGGTACAGCGACAGCAAGGAGCTGCATAACGATAGAAGCTGAGATGTATGGCATAATTCCTAATGCGAAGATTGACGCATGAGAAAATGCACCACCGGAGAACATGTCCAAAAGTGACATAAGACCGCCCTTGGTCTGTGCCTGCAATTTTTCCAACAGGGTAGGATTGATGCCAGGAAGCACCACAAACGACCCAAACCGGTAAATAGCTGTGAACAGAATAGTAATGAGAAGTCGCTGACGCAAATCCTCAATTTTCCAACAGTTCTTCAGTGTCTCAATAAACTTTTTCATTAACTTAGATTATAGTTGTGTTACCACCTACTGCCTTGATAGCCTCTTCAGCAGTCTTAGAGAAGGCATTTGCTGAAACTTCCAACTTAGCCTTCAATTCACCATTACCGAGAACCTTAACAAGTTCCTTACCATTGGTAAGTCCAGCAGCCTTAAGCTCCTCAACACCAATCTTAGTAAGATTGTTCTTCTCAGCAAGTGCCTGAAGCGTAGAAAGATTTACAGCGAAATATTCCTTGTGGTTGATGTTCTTGAAACCAGCCTTCGGTACACGACGCTGGAGAGGCATCTGACCACCCTCAAAGCCAATCTTCTTCTTATAACCAGAACGTGACTTTGCACCCTTGTGACCACGAGTAGAAGTACCACCGAGTCCAGAACCTGGACCACGACCAATACGACGACGTGAATGTGTAGAGCCAACAGCTGGTTTCAAATTATTTAATTTCATAATTACTGTTTTCTTTAAAAGATTAATTAATCAATTACTGATACCAGGTGATGCACCTTACGGATCATACCGCGGCAGCTTGGAGTATCCTCTACCTCAACAACCTGAGAAATCTTACGAAGTCCCAATGCCTGCAAAGTTTCCTTCTGGTCCTTAGGAGCACCAATACGGCTCTTAATCTGCTTAATCTTAATTGTTGCCATAATTTAATACCTCCTAAAATTAACCGTTAAATACTTTATCCATGCTGATACCACGCTCACCAGCGATTGTATATGCGTCACGCATATCAGCGAGGGCAGCGATAGTAGCCTTTACAAGGTTATGAGGGTTAGAAGAACCCTTTGACTTTGCAATCACGTCAGTAACACCTGCGCTCTCAAGAACAGCACGCATAGCACCACCGGCCTTCAAACCAGTACCGGCTGCAGCTGGCTTAAGGAGAACATGAGCACCGCTGAAACGAGCTTCTGCCTCATGAGGAACAGTACCCTTCAAAACAGGAACCTTAACAAGGTTCTTCTTTGCTGAATCTGTACCCTTCTGGATAGCAGCAGTAACCTCACCAGCCTTACCAAGACCCCAGCCAATAACGCCCTTACCGTCACCTACAACGACGATAGCTGCGAATGTGAAAGTACGACCACCCTTTGTAACCTTAGTTACACGGTTGATAGCAACCAAGCGATCTTTCAGTTCTACATCACTATTTACTTTTACTCTATTCATTGCCATAATCGTTTAGAATTTAAGTCCTCCCTCACGTGCAGCATCAGCCAAAGCCTGTACACGTCCGTGATAGAGATAACCGTTACGGTCAAAAACAACCTGCTCTACGCCAGCAGCCTTAGCATGCTCAGCAACAAGTGCACCTACCTTCTTAGCCTGATCAATCTTAGCCATCTTCTCAAGGCCAAGTGAAGAAGCAGAAGCGAGGGTTGTTCCTGTCAGATCGTTAATAACCTGTGCATAAATCTGCTTATTACTGCGGAAAACGCTCAAACGTGGGCGCTCAGCAGTACCGTTCACACTCTTACGAATGCGGAACTTTATCTTAATTCTTCTTTGTTCTTTCTTTGTTGTCATAATCGTAATGATGAATTAAAGTTACTTAGCTGCAGCTGTCTTACCAGACTTTCTGCGAATAACCTCACCCTGGAACAGGACACCCTTACCTTTGTAAGGCTCAGGCTTACGGAAAGAACGAATCTTTGCACAGATGAGACCAAGCAGCTGCTTGTCAGCTGATTCAAGAGTGATGATTGGATTCTGGTTACGCTCGCTCTTTGTCTCAACCTTAACTTCTGAAGGAAGCTGAATAAAGATTGGGTGAGTATAACCAAGAGAGAACTCTACCAAGTTGCCCTGGTTAGAAACACGATAACCTACACCAACAAGTTCCAATGTCTTTTTGTAACCCTCACTTACACCAACAACCATGTTGTTAACAAGTGAACGATAAAGACCATGGAAAGCCTGCTTCTGCTTGTAGTTTACTGGGCTATTCTCATCAATTTCGAATGTTACCTGACCGTCCTCGATGATAGTCTTAATAGAAGAATCTACCTTCTGAGAAAGTTCACCCTTAGGACCCTTTACTGTAACAACACCATTGTTAAGAGCAACTGTAACGCCAGCTGGAACACTAATTGGTAATTTTCCTATTCTTGACATATTCAATCCTCCAACTAATAAACATAGCAAAGAACCTCACCACCGATCTTCTCTGCAGCAGCTTCCTTGTCTGTCATTACACCTTTAGACGTGGAAAGGATAGCAATTCCAAGTCCGTTAATTACTCTCGGCATGTCTTTGTAACCAGTATACTGGCGAAGACCTGGGGTAGAAACACGCTTCAACTTCTTGATAGCGCTCTGCTTTGTTACAGGATCGTACTTAAGTGCGACCTTGATTGAACCTTGGGGACCATCCTCAATGAACTTATAGTTCAAGATGTAACCCTTCTCGAAGAGAATCTTAGTAATAGACTTCTTCAAGTTAGACGCAGGAACCTCAACAACACGGTGATGAGCCATGATTGCGTTTCTGAGTCTTGTCAGATAATCTGCTATTGGATCTGTCATAAAATATAAATGTTTAATTAATCGGGACTACCCCGACAATATTAAAAAATCGCTTGAAAGCGGATAATGAACTGCAAAGATACAAAATAAATTTCACAATTCACTATCCGCGTCGATATATTTGCTTACCAGCTTGCCTTCTTAACTCCTGGAATGAGTCCCTGAGATGCCATCTCACGGAACTGAATACGAGAGAGACCGAACTGACGAATGTAACCCTTTGGACGTCCTGTTATCTTGCAACGATTGTGCAAACGGATAGGATTAGCATTCTTAGGAATAGACTGCAACTTGCGAGCAGCCTCATAAGCCTCTTCAGGATCATTTGAAGTAGCGATAATCTTCTTCAGAGCAGCGCGTTTCTCAGCATAGCGAGCAACAAGCTTTGCACGCTTTACCTCGCGAGCTTTCATTGATTCTTTTGCCATATCAATTAATCGTTTTTAGCATTCTTGAATGGAAGTCCGAAGCCCTTCAGCAAAGCATAACCCTCTTCATCAGTCTTAGCTGATGTTACGAAGGTAATGTTCATACCCTGGATGCGGTCAACCTGATCGATATTAATCTCTGGGAAAATAATCTGCTCGGTGATACCGAGAGTATAATTTCCACGACCATCGAACTTGCTCTCGATACCCTTGAAGTCACGGATACGTGGCAAAGATACGCGAACGAGTTTCTCGAGGAACTCATACATACGCTCACGACGCAGAGTTACCATAACGCCAATAGGCATCTTCTTACGCAACTTGAAGTTTGCAATATCCTTTTTAGAATATGTTGCAACAGCCTTCTGACCTGTGATAGAAGAAATCTCGTTCACTGCAACCTCGATAAGTTTCTTATCCTGAGTTGCATCACCAAGACCCTGATTGATAACAATCTTCTTCAAAACAGGAACCTGCATAGCTGAAGAATAGTTAAACTGCTCCTGCAAAGCAGGAGCAATCTGCTCCTTATACTGTTTCTTTAACTGAGCTGTATTCATTACTTAATTTCCTCCCCTGACTTTTTAGCGATACGCTTAACAGTCTTGCCTTCACGCTCAATCTTGATACGTGTAGCCTTACCGCTCTTCGGATCGATGAGACTTAAATTTGAGATATGAATTGCAGCCTCCTGCTTAACGATACCACCCTGAGGGTTAGCAGCAGAAGGTTTTGTGCTCTTAGAGACCATATTCACGCCCTCAACGATAGCACGCTCCTTGTCTGCGATGACCTTAAGCACCTTTCCAGTCTTGCCCTTGTCCGCACCGGCAAGAACAATGACCTGATCGTCTTTCTTTATATGGAATTTTGCCATTTTATTATTCTATTTAATAATTAAAGAACCTCAGGTGCCAAAGAAACGACCTTCATGTTCACTGCACGCAACTCACGAGCAACAGGACCGAAGATACGGCTACCACGAATTTCGCCAGCGTTGTTCAGCAATACACATGCATTATCATCGAAGCGGATGTATGAACCATCAGCACGACGAATTTCCTTCTTTGTGCGAACGATCAAAGCCTTTGAAACTGCACCCTTTTTCAATTCACTTGATGGGATGACGTTCTGTACAGCAACTACGATAACGTCACCAACACTTGCGTAACGACGGCGAGTACCACCGAGTACACGAATGCACTTAGCTTCACGAGCACCGCTGTTATCACATACTGTAAGTTTTGATTCTGTCTGTATCATAATTACTTAGCTTTTTCTACAATTTGAACTAATCTCCATCTCTTTGTCTTAGAAAGAGGACGAGTCTCCATAATGAGTACTGTATCACCTACATTAGCCTCATTCTTCTCGTCATGAGCATGGTACTTCTTTGTCTTCTGGACAAACTTACCATAAATAGGGTGCTTCTCCTTGAACTTAGCTGCAATAACGATGGTTTTATCCATTTTGTTGCTGATAACGACACCCTGTCTTACTTTTCTTAAATTTCTTGTTTCCATCTGGACCATTGTTATTTATTAAGTTCTCTCTGAGAAAGTTCTGTTTTCATACGTGCAATATCACGACGAGCGGCCTTAATCTGAGATGGATTCTCAAGCGGAGTAATCTGATGATTCAGCTTCATCTTTGCGAGAGCTGTCTCAGCGTTCTCAATTTTCTCAACCAAATCCTTGGTCTCGAGTTCTTTTACTTCTTTAATCTTCATCTTTCTTAAGCGTTTTTATCGAAATCACGTCTAACAATAAACTTTGTCTTAACAGGCAGCTTCTGCGCAGCGAGGCGGAGAGCCTCCTTCGCAATATCAAAGCTTACGCCCTCTACTTCAAAGAGAACACGACCTGGAGTAACTGGTGCAACCCATCCTGCTGGATCACCCTTACCCTTACCCATACGAACATCGGCAGGCTTACGAGTGATTGGCTTATCAGGGAAGATGCGAATCCAGACCTGGCCCTGACGGTTCATATAGCGGTTTACTGCTATACGAGCGGCCTCAATCTGACGGCTGTCGATCCACTTAGCCTCAAGTGTCTTGATGCCGAATGAGCCGAAAGCCAGCTGTGTACCTCTGTGGGCGTTGCCTTTATTGCCACGTCCGTCTTGAGGTCTTCTATATTTTACTCTTTTTGGCTGTAACATGATAGCTTCTTCTTTTAACGGTTATTGTTTCTTCTACGATTACCTCTTCCAGAACGGCCACCATTGTTAGAACGGCCATTACTCTTCTCCTGAGTAAAGTTAGGAGTAAGATCTACCTTGTTGTAAACTTCACCACGGCAAATCCATACCTTAATACCCAGCAGACCAACCTTTGTAAGGGCTTCTGTCTGACAATAATCGATGTCTGCACGGAATGTATGCAGAGGAGTACGGCCCTCCTTAAACATTTCCTTACGAGCCATTTCGGCACCGTTCAGACGACCTGTAATTTGAACTTTGATACCCTCAGCACCAGCACGCATAGTGTTAGCGACTGCCATCTTGATAGCACGACGGTAAGCAATCTTACCCTCTACCTGGCGAGCGATATTGTTACCAACGATGTTTGCATCAAGTTCAGGTTTCTTAACCTCGAAGATATTAATCTGAATCTCCTTCTTGAAAAGGTTCTTCAACTCTTCTTTAAGCTTATCAACATCCTGACCACCTTTACCGATAACGATACCCGGACGAGCGGTGCAAATAGTAATGGTGACGAGCTTCAATGTGCGCTCAATGACAATACGGGAAACGCTTGCTTTTTCCAAACGCTTGTTCAGGTAAGTACGAATCTTGCGATCCTCTACGAGATTATCCCCGAAATTCTTGCCACCGAACCAATTTGACTCCCAACCGCGGATGATACCAAGACGGTTGCTAATTGGATTAACTTTCTGTCCCATTCTACTATTTATTTATCATCATTATTAGCGTCATTCTTTGAATCAACGAAAAGAGTGACGTGGTTAGAACGTTTGCGGATTCTGTAGCCACGGCCCTGTGGTGCAGGACGCATGCGCTTCATTGTAACGCCTTCATCAACGAAGATCTTAGAGATATAAAGTTCACCGTCTTCAGCCTTGCGGTCATTCTTTGTCTCCCAGTTGTTGATAGCTGAACGCAGAAGTTTCTCAACGTTCTGAGCAGCTGCCTTCTTGGAGAATCTCAGCACGCCAAGGGCACGATTGACCTCCATACCACGAACCATGTCTACTACATAGCGCATCTTACGTGGAGAAGAAGGACAGTCCTTGAGCTTTGCAAAATACTGGCTTCTCAAAGCTTCTTTACGAGCTTCAGCCTTTATATGTTTTCTTGCTCCCATTATATTTTTCTATTTTCTAAATGGATTATGACCTGCTTACCTCTTATTATTACCAGAGTGACCACCGAAACGGCGTGTAGGGCTGAACTCTCCGAGCTTGTGACCTACCATATTCTCAGTAATGTAAACAGGGATAAATTTATTTCCGTTATGAACTGCAACAGTGTGACCCACAAAATCAGGGGAAATCATTGATGCTCTGGCCCATGTCTTAACTACATTCTGCTTACCACTCTCATTCATAGCAAGAATCTTCTTCTCGAGTGATACGTTGATGTATGGACCTTTTTTTAATGAACGACTCATAATTTACTCTTAATTACTTTGATTACTTCTTGTTAGCTCTCTCAATAATGTACTTGTTTGAAAGCTTCTTAGGTGCACGAGTCTTAAGACCCTTAGCGTACAAGCCCTTACGTGAACGTGGGTGACCACCAGACTGGCGACCTTCACCACCACCCATTGGGTGATCAACAGGGTTCATAACAACACCACGGTTGTGAGGACGACGTCCCAACCAGCGAGAACGACCAGCCTTACCAGACTGCTCAAGAGCATGGTCAGAGTTACCTACACTACCTACAGTTGCCTTACAAGCTGACAAAATCTGGCGTGTTTCACCAGAAGGGAGCTTGATAACACAATAACTGCCTTCACGAGAAGTAAGCTGAGCAAAGTTACCAGCCGAACGAACGAGCAATGCACCCTGACCTGGACGTAACTCAATGTTATGAATTACAGTACCAACAGGAATGTTAGCCAAAGGAAGTGCGTTACCAACCTCAGGTGCTGCCTCAGCACCAGACATCAGTGTTGCACCAACCTGCAGTCCGTTAGGAGCAATAATGTAACGTTTTTCACCATCAGCATAGTATAACAGCGCAATGCGAGCTGATCTGTTAGGATCATACTCGATTGTCTTCACTACAGCTGGAACACCATCTTTCTCTCGCTTGAAGTCGATAAGACGATACTTCTTCTTGTGACCACCGCCCATGTAGCGAACAGTCATCTTACCAGTGTTGTTTCGACCACCGGTAGAACGTTTACCGTAAACGAGAGACTTCTCTGGCACGGATGCAGTAATATCCTCGAACGTGCCAATAACCTTGTGTCTTTGTCCCGGAGTAACCGGGTTTAATTTACGTACTGCCATTTTTTATTTAAATATTGCTGTAAAAATCGATTGAATCGCCATTCTTCAAAGTGACGATAGCCTTCTTGAATGCGTTCTTCTGTCCCTTAACGAGACCAGCCTTGGTATAACGTGCCTGACGCTTACCTGCGTAACGAATCGTATTCACATCTACTACTGTAACGTTGTACAAAGCCTCAACTTCTTTCTTAATCTCAAGCTTGTTGGCCTCAGGCTTAACGATAAAACCATACTTTGGCTGAGCCAAAATAGTTCTCTTCTCACCCTTGTGCTTTACAACCTTATCCTCAGAAGACTTGTCAGTCAACTTGGTCATCTTCTCAGTGACCACTGGTTTAATGATAAATCCCATAATTCTTCTTGTCTCCTAATAATTACTTGGTTAAGATTTCGTCGATAACCTTCAGAGAGTTCTCTGTGATAACAACTACGTCAGCATTCAAAACTTTGTATGAATTTACCTGAGCAGCTGTCATAACCTCAGCTTTCTGTAGATTACGAGCCGACAAATATACGTTTTTCTCTACTTCTGGCAAAACAAGAAGAACTTTCTTGCTATCAACTTTAAGATTTTTTGCAATATTTACAAAATCTTTAGTCTTTGGAGCATCAAGATTGAAATCTTCAACAACAACGATAGCATTATCCTGTGCCTTATAAGCCAAAGCAGACTTACGAGCAAGAACCTTTACCTTCTTATTCAGCTTGAAGCTGTAATCACGTGGCTTAGGACCGAATACACGACCACCACCTACGAGGACTGGAGAATTGATATCACCACGACGAGCACCGCCGCCGCCCTTCTGACGACCCAACTTACGAGTAGAACCAGCGTGCTCACTTCTTTCCTTTGACTTAGCTGTACCCTGACGCTGATCAGCGAGATACTGCTTAACTGCGAGATAGAGGACGTGATCGTTAGGCTCAATTCCGAAGATATTCTCGTTAAGAGTTACCTTACGGCCGGTCTCCTGACCTTTGATATCTAATACGTTAATATCCATTACTTCTTAATTATTACGGTTGAACCATTACATCCAGCAACACTACCCTTAACAAGGATAAGATTGTGCTCTGGAATAACCTTTAACACCTGAAGGTTCTGAGTAGTTACTCTGTCGCCTCCCATCTGGCCGCCCATGCGCATGCCCTTGAAGACCTTAGCTGGGTAAGAACAAGCACCAATAGAACCCGGCTTACGTGCGCGGTCATCCTGACCGTGAGTAGACTGACCTACACCACCGAATCCGTGACGCTTAACAACACCCTGGAAACCTTTACCCTTAGATGTACCTACAACGTCTACGAACTTAGCATTGCTGAACAATTCAACAGTAACAGTGTCACCGAGGTTATACTCCTCGTCAAACTTGAACTCGGCCAAGTGCTTCTTTGGTGTTGTGCCGGCTTTCTTAAAGTGTCCCTGCTGTGGCTTAGAAGTTCTCTTCTCCTTAGCCTCGCCGAAACCTAACTGAACAGCCTTGTAACCATCCTTTTCAACGGTTTTAACCTGGGTTACAACACAAGGACCAGCTTCGATAACAGTGCACGGTACATTCTTACCGTCGGCACTGAAAACGGATGTCATTCCGATTTTCTTTCCTAATAATCCTGGCATTTCAATTAATGATTTTAAAATGAATGTAAATGCTTTTTGTATTAATTTGTTTCTTATTTGTCAACAGATGACTACACCTTGATTTCAACCTCTACACCTGAAGGCAACTCAAGCTTCATCAAAGCGTCAACAGTCTTTGCTGTAGAGCTGTAAATATCGATGAGACGCTTGAAATCTGAGAGCTGGAACTGCTCACGTGACTTCTTGTTAACGAATGTAGAGCGGTTTACAGTGTAAATACGCTTGTGTGTTGGCAATGGAATAGGACCGCTAACGATAGCGCCAGTAGCCTTAACAGCCTTCACAATCTTCTCTGCTGACTTATCAACCAACTGGTGGTCGTAAGACTTCAGCTTAATACGAATCTTCTGACTCATGTTTTACTTTTTATTTATTATTGAATATACATAAAGGTAGCTCTCTCATAAGAGTCATTCGCTATGAGAGAGCAAAACCTTACATTATTTACTTAACGAGGTCTGAATTACCCTTCAACTCATCAAGAATCTCCTTAGCGAGAGTGCTTGATACTGGTGAGTGGTGATCATACTCCATAGAAGAAGTAGCACGACCAGAAGTAATAGTACGAAGAGCTGTTACATAACCGAACATCTCTGACAATGGTACCATAGCCTTAACGATACGAGCACCGCTACGAGCCTCATCCATACCCTGTACAAGACCACGACGCTTGTTCAAGTCACCGATAACATCACCCATGTTCTCCTCTGGAGTAACAACCTCTACCTTCATGATAGGCTCCATAAGAACAGGACCTGCCTTAGGACAGAGAACCTTGAATGCCTGGTGAGCTACGAGCTCGAATGACAACTGGTCAGAGTCAACTGGGTGGAAAGAACCATCAGTCAAAGTAACCTTAAGACCAGTCATTGGGAAACCACCGAGTACACCGTTGCCAAGACAATCCTTGAAGCCCTTCTCTACTGCAGGAATGAACTCCTTAGGTACGTTACCACCCTTAACAACGTTGATAAACTGCAAGTCGCCCTCCTCGTAGTCCTCGTCCTTTGGCTCGATAGTTACGTCGATACAAGCGAACTTACCACGACCACCAGACTGCTTCTTATAAGTCTCACGGCTCTGAGCTGCCTTAGTAATAGCCTCCTTGTAGTTAACCTGTGGCTTACCCTGGTTACACTCTACCTTGAACTCACGCTTCAAACGGTCGATAATAATATCGAGGTGAAGCTCACCCATACCAGAGATAATGGTCTGACCACTCTGCTCATCAGTACGAACGGTGAATGTTGGATCCTCCTCAGCAAGCTTAGAAAGACCGTTATCGAGTTTAGCAACGTCAGCCTGGCTCTTTGGCTCAACTGCGATAGAGATCACAGTGTCAGGGAAGGTAATAGACTCGAGGATAATTGGTGCATTCTCATCACAGAGAGTATCACCAGTACGAATATCCTTGAAACCTACACCAGCACCGATATCACCTGCATCGATTGACTCCATAGGAATTTCCTTATTAGAGTTCATCTGGAACAGACGGCTGATACGCTCCTTCTTGCCAGAACGTGTATTGAATACGTAAGAACCAGCAACAACCTTACCTGAGTAGACACGGAAGAATACCAAACGGCCCATGAATGGGTCAGTAGCAATCTTAAATGCCAAAGCAGATGTAGGCTCGCTCTCACTTGGCTTACGATCCTCTTCCTCCTCTGTATCTGGATTAATACCAACGATAGCTGGTGTATCCAATGGAGAAGGCAAGAAAGCACAAACATAATCGAGAAGAGGCTGTACACCCTTATTCTTATAAGAAGAACCAAGAAGCATTGGGCAGCACTCCATAGCGATACAACCCTTACGGATTGCAGCAATCAGCTTATCCTCTGGAATATCCTGTCCCTCAAGGTACATCTCCATCAACTCATCATCGTAGTTAGCTGCACCCTCGAGCAACTTCTCACGCCACTCAGCAGCCTCATCAGCAAGATCAGCAGGGATATCCTCAATATCATACTGAGCACCCATAGTCTCATCATGCCACAAGATAGCCTTCATCTTGATAAGGTCTACAACACCCTTGAAGTTCTCCTCTGCGCCGATAGGAATCTGAATAGCGATAGGATTAGCACCAAGGATATCCTTCATCTGCTGTACTGTCTCATAGAAGTCAGCACCAGAGCGGTCCATCTTGTTTACATAACCAATACGTGGAACATTGTACTTATCAGCCTGGCGCCAAACAGTCTCAGACTGTGGCTGTACACCATCAGCTGCAGAATAAGTAGCAACTGCACCATCAAGAACACGAAGTGAACGCTCTACCTCAGCAGTAAAGTCAACGTGTCCCGGAGTATCAATCAAGTTAATCTTATAAGACTTGCCGAGATAGTTCCAGTTACATGTTGTAGCAGCAGATGTAATTGTGATACCACGCTCCTGCTCCTGTGCCATCCAGTCCATGGTTGCAGCACCATCATGAACCTCACCAATCTTGTGAGTCTTACCTGTATAAAAAAGAATACGTTCAGATGTTGTCGTCTTACCGGCATCGATGTGTGCCATAATACCGATATTACGAGTCAAATGTAAATCGTGATTTGCCATTTCTTTTACCTTATTATAATAACTTGATTAGAATCTGAAGTGAGCAAACGCACGGTTAGCCTCAGCCATACGGTGCATATCTTCCTTACGCTTATAAGCACCACCCTGGTTATTGAAAGCATCCATGATTTCAGAAGCAAGCTTATCAGCCATGCTCTTACCACCACGCTTACGTGCAAAGGCAATCATATTCTTCATTGAAACACTCTCCTTACGATCTGGGCGAATCTCTGTTGGTACCTGGAAAGTAGCACCACCAATACGGCGGCTCTTTACCTCTACCTGTGGAGTGATGTTATCGAGAGCCTGCTTCCACACCTCAAGTGGAGACTTCTCTTCATCCTTCATCTTACCGCCTACGATATCGAGGGCTGCATAGAAGATTTCGTATGAGGTATTCTTCTTACCATCATACATCAAGTGATTTACGAACTTTGACACCTTCTGATCATTAAACTTTGGATCTGGAAGGACTACACGCTTCTTTGGTTTTGCTTTTCTCATTTTTATTTTAAACTTTAAGTCTGCGGAGGCTGTCGTCTTTCGTTCTTCAACGCCCTCTCTTGGGCATTTACTCAACCTTTGTGATTACAAATCTCCAGCAAAACTGTTTGTTTTTAGTTGCTTCTTTTTAAAGAGCCTCGGGGCATCGACCATCACCGGCCGTTGCACCTCGGCTTTATGGTTTGAAGTTTCTTAGCTGCCTTTAGGCAACTTGAATATTACTTCTTAGCTGCCTTTGGACGCTTAGCACCGTACTTAGAACGACGCTGTGTACGGTTGGCAACACCTGCGGTATCAAGAGTACCACGAACGATGTGATAACGTACACCAGGAAGGTCCTTAACACGACCACCACGAACGAGAACAATACTGTGCTCCTGCAAGTTGTGACCCTCTCCTGGGATATAAGAGTTCACTTCCTTCTGGTTGGTCAAACGAACACGGGCAACCTTACGCATTGCCGAATTAGGCTTCTTAGGAGTTGTTGTGTAAACACGAACACATACGCCACGACGCTGTGGACAGTTGTCCAAAGCCGGAGACTTGCTCTTGTCTACGATGTCCTTTCTGCCTTTTCTTACTAATTGTGAAATAGTAGGCATAATTTTACTTTTTATTGTTATATATTTATTTTGTTTATTTTCAAACCATTACAAACACAAGTGAAACACTCTAAAAACGATATAATTCACTCTGTTGTTTCGGGTTGCAAAGGTACGAATAATCCGTTAAACGACCTAATAATAAGAAAAAGAATAATCTGCCAAACGCTATTCGTTAACAATAAATAACTTTTTACTTATTATTTAACAGTTCAAAAGAACCCATTCATACCATTTTGGGACTGAAAAACACAACTGACAGAGACCTTTTTCTATAATTTTGGAGTGAAAAACACATTCAAAGAAGCTAAATTATGTCATATCTGCTGTAAGAGACATCTGATTCATCTACGGTCATAAAATGACAACAATGAGCACTATCCGACATATAACACAGAGTATTTAATGGGCAACAAACACCCTATAAGTCAAACACTTAACATTACATGACAAAGGTTTGTGATTTTACCAAAGGTGTTCTTTGTTGACTAAAACTAACTCTGCCTCTACAAAACACCAATGTTACCACTTTTTAGTAACCCACTGAATAGTGTTTAGCAGGCTGCGCACATATGGTGCGGAGCATCAGCACCAATGGTGCTTACGAACAACACCATATGTGCTAAGCAGCTATACTTAGAAAGAAGACAACCTACTGAAGTCTTGATAATTAGAAAAAGACCCCTTTTATTAGAAGATTCCCATCTTACTTCATACTGAATCAACATATTTATAAGTGCAACGATACGACTTACCAATGAAAATCACAATTTTTAGGTATTGTAGTATCATTATTTAAGAAGTATCTTTGCGCCACCAAATTCGGCTACACCTTATATAATGTAGTCATTACTTAATATTACTCCTTAGGAGGATAACAACAGAAACATTTCATGTTACAAAACATTAAGAGAGGTATTGCCATGCTATCGGTAGCCTCTGCTATCAATTTAAGTGCGCAAACAACTTACAAGGCGCGAGTTATTAACCAAGATACAGGTGAGCCTATTATTGGTGCTGTGGTCAAAGGAAATAAAGGTGTAGAGGCAGTAACCAACGAAGACGGTTACTTCTCACTGAACACAAATGATGACCAGACACTGCACATCAGCTATATTGGTTTCAAGGAACAGGACATAAAGGCAAAAGCACTAAAAGGACAACCTACTATCAGTCTTATTCCTGGTATCGACCTTCAGGAGGTACAGGTTACAGCCAGTATCTCCAGTGCACGTAGTCAGAAAGCACTTGGAAGCAAGGTTGACCATGTCGACATTGATAATCTGAGTAAGAATGCGCATACAAATTCTCTCAGCGACATGCTTGATGGTAAGATTGGTGGTGTACAGATGTACCAAAGCAATGGTAAAGTTGGTATGCCAATCCGTTTTAACATGCGCAGTGGTGCTACAATGAGTATGGAGCGTGACCCAATCATCTATGTTGATGGTGTGAAATACAATAGCTCGCATATCTCTGACATCAACAGTTCACAAGATGCACTCAGTGCACTCAATGACTTGACCATTGATGATATTGCAACTATCGATGTCATAAAAGGTCCTTCTGCCGCAGCCAGCTATGGAGCAGAAGCTGCCAATGGTGTTATTGTTATCACAACCAAAAGAGGTAAAAATAACAATCCAGAAAACAGAAAGGCTGACATACAAGTGAAGATGTCGTTAGGCGCAGCTACATTGGCAAAAAAGTATGACCAGTTTGTAAATAATGACCCTATCAATAACTTCTTCCAAACTGGCTGGCAGAAAACAATCTACACCTCTGTTTCAAAAGCATTCAAAGAGAATCAGAACCTCTTCTTCTCTTACAATATGAATGACATTGCAGGTATAGTACCTGGCAATAAGGACAAACGACATAGTGCGAAGATGGCTTATGATCTTCGTTCTGGCCGTTTCTCACTCGGTGCTACAGCTTCCTACATACATGGTAACATCAGTCTTCCACAGACTGCAATGGGTAGATATGATGCGATATGGAACTTAATGATTAACCAGACGCCATGGCCATATGTCGACGAGAGTACGTGGCGAGCACAGAGTTGGACCTATGGCAACGACCGTTTCATCGGTAACCTTCGTCTTAGCTATATGCTTCCAGCAGATATAAAAATTGAGACTATCATTGGCGCAGACGTAAACCATACAGAAGGAATCTATCGTCTACCTTTCGGTTATAAGTTAGGAAATAATGCTGAGGGTGCAAAAAATATAAGCAACCGTAGAAACTCTAACTTTAACTGGGACATAAAAGCTACTCGTAAGTTTCATCTTGCAGACAAATGGGACCTTACAGCAACCCTTCTCTCACAGATTGCACGCCAGTACGAAACACTGAATAGTATTTCTGCATCTCGCTTTAGAAGTGATATCGACAATATCTCAGCAGCAACGGAACGTACAGTAACAGAGTCAAGCTTCGAACAACGCACATGGGGTCTCTATGGTGAGGCTTTCCTCAACTATGATAACCGTTTCTTTGTCAATGCAGGACTCAGACGTGATGCCTCTAACCTTATCGGTAGTAATGTGGCAAGTATCTATTATCCCTCTTTGAGTGCATCATACAACCTCAAGAATCAGAAGTTCCGCATTGCCTATGGTGAGAGTGGACGCCTTCCCTACCCTACAGATGCCCGCACATCTTATGTCATGGACGGCATCAGTGCTTATGGCCCAATTGTTAAACCTCAGTTCAAAGGTAACCCTGATATCAAACCTGAGCGTATGCGAGAGATTGAATTAGGAACGGATTGGACTATTCGTAACAGACATACATTGGCACTTACGCTGTATGCACAATACACCTCTGACGCAATCATCTACGATGACCTTCTTTCAAGCAATGGTTGGATAGGTAGCGTTCCACGTAACGTAGGACGCATCAAGGGTCATGGTATAGAGTTCAGCTACAATGGTAACCTCTGGAAACAGGCTAACCGCCATTCTCTTGACGTGTATGCAAACCTTAATTATCAGGCAAACAAAGTGACTGATACTGGTGGAAAGGATATCAACAACTATCCTAACGTTGTAAAAGAGGGACAACCTGTCTATGCTTTCTATTATCACACCGTTGAGAAGCCAGCCTTCAATGCTGACGGTACATACAACCAGAAAATAGGTGCCATAGAGAGTAATGACTACCAGTATCTTGGTAAGCCATTCCCATCTGTCAATGGTTCGTTTGGTTTCGACCTAAAACTCTTCAGCCACTTCACCTTCGGGACAAAGTGGAATTACGCTTTGGGTGCATCTATCTATAATCAAAGTTTCTATAATGTATCTGGTTTGGGTGACAACTTGAAGAAGCGTAACGACCAGCTGCAGGCTCTTGCAAATGCTACCGTAGGTACTGCAGAATATAACCAAATTGCTGAGGAATTGGCACACAGCGCACGCTTCAGAGCTAACTACATCGAGAAAGCTAACTTCTTGCGCTTGTCAACGCTCTACTTAGGTTATGATTTATCATCACTCTCTCGCAGATGGACACGCAACGTGGTGAATGGAATGCGTTTCTCTTTCGCTATACAAAATGTATTTGTCCTTACCAACTACTCTGGTGCTGACCCACAAGTAGAAGGCAACGGTGGTAATCGTAAGCAGAGAGGTATTGGAAGCTTGTCACGTGACATTACCAATACTCCACACCCACGCACTTACACAGCAACTTTAAGTTTCACATTATAAAAAGAAGACGATAAAATGAAAAAATCAATATATGCCATTCTCGCCCTTTCTGTACTATTCGCAAGTTGCGATTCATGGGTAGAAAATGCGGAGACACCAAGTAACACACTTACAAGAGACCAACTGAATAAATCAGCAATGGTTGCTAATATTCAAAGCAATAGTATTACTGATGGTCCGTTGGTAGCCTACGTAAAGACGCTTCAAGGCGATGCCTCTGCTGCAGCCTTCCTCGCTTTGGGTACAACCGTTGACGAATTGACCGAAGGAACGATTCCAAATGCACTCCTTTATCGCCAAATAGCGACTGACAACCTCACTCCATCTTCGGGTACTCAGAATGATCTATGGAATAAAATCCATAACTATTACGCTCGAAGCATTGAACTAACTGAGATTGCTGGACAGATAACAGGAGCAAATGCTGAGCAGACTGAGATTGTAAAAGCATATGGTAACTACGTTGGACATCTCCATGCTGGCTATGCTCTACAGTTGCTTGCAGAGTCTTTCTCTACAACTCCAGCAGCAGAAGGTGGATCTGTCATCTTGAATAAGGCTGTTGTTTCGCACGAGACACTACTAAACCAAGCTAAGGAGCAATACGAAGCTGCTGAGAAAGCTGCAAAGTCTGATGCACTAAAGTCCTTCAAGGGATTTGACCAAGACGCAGCTATCCGACAAGTAAAAACCTACGAACTCAAATTAGCTATGCATCGTGGACAATACGCAGACGCTAAGACATTCGTAGAAGGTGCACTGAAGGATGGTGAGACTGTGGAGGTAATCTATAACAACGATGGTGGTGACAACCCACTTTACAGTGCTATCGGTCCAAACAGCCGTGATGTACAAGTAAGCCCTTCTCTTGAAGCTGCAAGAACAACTGATGCTGAAAAGAAAGCCTTACCACTGGCTCATGCGAGTGTAGATAAGAAAAATCCTAATCGCTATAACATTTATGCGTCAGGGCTAACAAGAAAGGGCTCGATGATTATTTCAAACGATGATGACATCCATCTTATCAAAGCTGAACTCATCGTAAGAGGTATTATGACTGGTGATGCAATGACAGAGGTTAATAAGGTTATTGGCAAATATGACACAGCAAGTCAACTATCAACTCCCCCTACCCTCGCTCAAATAGCCGAGTTACGTCGTATCTTCCTTGCTTTCCGTGGTGAACGCACAGCAGATATCCGCCGTGGTTTAGAACAAGGTTCTTCCGCGACAACATGGGCAAGCCGTAAAATCAAGTGGCTGCCAATGCCTGAGAAAGAGTTACAAAGCCAAGGACTATAAGGATCTGAAAATCCCACTTCATCCATACAGCACCCTTCCATCAAAACCACAATAGGCTTCTAATGGAAGGGTGTAGTGTTTTTCGCTAACAAAAGACCATTCGTCTAATACTAAACAAAAGAAGAATACAAAAAAAGGATGTACCTTCATTGTTGGCACATCCTCGTCTATATTCTTTTCTGTAATCTGACACTTCTTCTTTACAAGAGATGATCGAAGAGAGCTTATTCAGGGACTGGACCGACACTTTCCTCTTTCTTTTTCTTCTCTTTCTTTTCCTCCTTCTCTTTCTCATCCTTCCACTCCTCCCAGTAGATAGTTTCAGACACTAGCGAACGAGTAGCAACCTTATTGCTCTGCGTGCGTGAAGTCTCGGGAATAAAGCGTACACGGATGCCTTTTATCTGCTTTGCCGTCACTTCTTCTGGCTTCGCGATACCCTTATCAGCGTTGATGGTGTAGTAAAACGTACCCACGCCCTCCAGTTTCACCGTGCGCCCTTCGGCCATAAAGGAAGCCATCACACCGCCAAGATCCTTTAACACAGCATACGTGTCACCACGGCTCACCGTTGAAATCAATGCCAAGCGATCTGCCACCTGATCTGTCGTTACAGGTTTTCCAACCGTCACTACCTGTGGATACCACAGGCCTGTAATCTTTTTCTTTACTTTTTTAAAAAATGCCATAATATTAATACTTTAAAGTTGATAAATATAGTTTGTAAATTATTTTCTTAATTAAGATACTCTCACCCCTATTCTCAGGCTACCTCGGTATAGGACTAAGGGTATCTCAGTATAGGACCGAGGTACCCTTAGTCCAATACCGAGATAGCCTATTTTATAACACATTGATAATCAATATATTACTAAAGCGCATAAATACCCTTATATTTGTAAATATTTTTCGTGCTAATTGTCACCGAAATCCGAGAATGGCTGCACTCTGTACCCAAGCTCGCTACCATTGATTGTCACGGAGACGCTGCTACTGCCGAAAGTTATGTAATATGCTTTGTTACTAGCTGATGGATGGGCACTAGACGACCAGTATTGTCCAATTCCTCCAACGCCGATTAGCATACCATAGTTATAGAGCCCCAGGGCTGGTAGATAAAAATAATCACCGATATCACTAGCAGAGGGGAGACCAGGATTAAGAGAACTGATGGTAAAGTATTGATATTGTGTACGTAGATCCACGCTGGCATTGTCAGGAATATGAGTATCTGTGAAGCCACTTATATTTGACTTCTTCTTGAACCACATTCCACCTTTGTACAGATGACCCATAGTCGTCCATAGTTTGTCTCCATCCCATCGTGGATCGCCTTTTTTGATATACCATACCATTTCATTGGCATTAGGAACTGAGATACAGGACTGTGTTGCATCAAACCTACCTGAGCCACCTCCTTCGTGATAGTAACGAAAATCACTATTATTCTGGGCATAGTTTGACGAGCTATTGCCATCGAGTGTTGGCTGACCTACACCTGCGGCTAGATTTCTTGTCCATTCGTAACCAGACCAATATTGCTGCCAAGCATCCCACATGTAGTAATGATCGCCATCATAATCTTTTATGTCAAGGTTGGCAGTCATATCGTAATAGGTGTTCTTGTCGTAATTGAAAGCACTTAGGGTCTTAGTGATAGTTCCCTCAACATTGGTGGCAATATCTTTTAAGGTGTATTTTACCGTGAGCGTATGTGTACCTGGTTTGATAAGCACATAAGCACTGTTATCTGTTACGCTGGCTACTTTCTTTATTGGGAAACCGTTAGGAGAAACGCTACTTCCGGCTGTTGTAACAACAATCTGTTTACCTGTACCTGTACCAGTAAGTTCGCCACTTGATGGGTCAAGCGTGTAAGTTCCTGTGATGTTATTGTCGGAAGTTACTTCAACTTTTGTAAGGTAGCAATCATTTAAGGTTGCGTTTGGATTATAAGGCTGGAGAACAAGGATGGCTGCTTGGTGATCAAGCGCAAAAGAGAATGAACCACCACCTACAGTACCTGTTGCATCTGCTGTTCCGCAGTCGCCTGACACGCCAAAGTGAGCGGTGCTGTTTGGCTCTGATTGGCTTTGAGCTGCTGGAATTGTTACCTGATCATTGCTACCGTTCTTGCCAGGGTAGTAAACCTTATAGCTGGCGCTTGCAGTAAATTTACCTGGCACCTTAAACTTGAAAGAAGTAACCTTACCTGTTGGTGAATTGCTACTCTTACGCCATACGTTGTTGTCATCCTTTACATAAATATAGTCACCTGCTTCCCAATAGAAATTACCACTGGTGTAATCCATTGTGGTACGGGTTTTAGCCTCATCACCTGCAACAAAGGTAGTAAGGTTTTTATCGTTCTCGGTGTCAGTGCCTGTTGTGCCCTGTGCTACATCTTCATTGGCACACGATGCGAATGCCAACGCGAGTCCGCAGAAAGCGGCAAACGATAACAGGCGTGTCTTAAATAAATTCTTTTTCATTGTCTGTCTTTTCTTTTTTTGATTCTGTTTTCTTTTCTGTAAATAACTCTCTTGCTTAATCTTCCCATGGAGAAGAAGTACCCTTGCTACTCTCTTCTAAATCTTCCCATTCTGCTACAGCTTTAGCACTTGATGGACCAGAAGCATGATGTCCAGGATTGTGCTGGCTAGGGAAAGAGGTAGCCATAAGATTAGTTTCTTCACTCACGTGTGCTATCTGGCACTGTGGCACGAGATAGACTTTTCTTTCTTTTGTTTTCATCATCTTTTTGATTTGATTAAAATAGTTGTTATCTACTCTCTATGTGGCTTTATTGCTCACCTTTTATTATATACATCCTAATAACCCTCTTAACCGCCTGCCTTCTCCCCCTCTACAGGCAGACAGCACGTTACCACTGCCTGCCCGAGAAATCAACGAGAGAAAACAAACTATTACTAGAGAATTACAAGTATCTTCTACGGTAAAATCAATGCGTAAAACGTTCTTATTTTGCCTTTTCAACAGCTCACAAATAGACACGAAAAAGCGAACAAAGAAAACTCCTAGAAGTCCTTTGTTTACAAGGGTTACGCTACGCTTCGCGCGCGCGTAGACTGGAAGAAAAAATGGATGATTAAACGCTAGTAGCGCCTGTGTGTGTGTGTGTGTGTGTGTGTGTGTGTGTGTGTGTGTGTGTGTTAGCAAAATATCTGAAACTACCAAATATAAAGCACTAAAAAAGGCAAAGAAACTAAAATTTCTTTGCTGTGCTGAATTGGTCTGATATGTCATTGCTAAGTTATTCACGCTGCAAAGGTAAAAAGAAAATATGGAATAAAAGAATAAACAGAGATAAAATAGCCTTCATAACTTAGGGAATTTCAGTTAATTCCCTACTTACAGCGTACGTTATCAGGCAGAACGCTGTGATGGTTGTCCGTTGAGAGGCTCATGTTTTAAGGCAAGAGGAAACAGAATTATAGAAGTAAACCACCAACTACAGCACTATAAACAAAAGGCACGGGACTAACAATCCTGCACAATAGGCACCTAACAATAAAAGAATAGTAAATACAATAATACTCATTGAGATTTAATCTTGAATGCAAAGGTAAGCAAATACTCCGAAAGTAGATAGCCTCTTTTAAGAAATTAAGTTGACCTTATCTAAAAACAAAGAAACACCATCGACAAATAGAAGCACATTTATCATTCTAAGGATCTAACATTCTCAAACATGCGAGCGCAATTACTGCCCAAAATATGTCTGAACCTCATCTATAATTATTAACTTTGCCAAAAAATAAGCAAACGATGGACAAAAGAACAAATGTAATTACCAAGAATCCTATTAATTTCATTGGAACACGATTTTTAAAACTGTATCTACTTATTGGATTTATCCTAAGAATTATCTTAATGTGGAATGTCCCCGAAGATTCTTCTTTCTCTTTCTGGGAGATAATCAGATTCTTAAGTGTTGGCTTCGTAACAGATATTTGTATGGCAATTTTGCTTGCCTTACCATTACAAATTATAAACCTTGGGCTAAATGAAGCTAAATATCATCGTGTCACAGGATGGATCATTGAACTTCTACTAACTATTGCCTTTGCCTACGTATTATTCTTCCACACCATCTTCCACGAATATGGAGGCGGCGCACCAAAGATTGCACGAATATTCCTCGGATGGAAACTATTCAGTTTCTCCATACGCTTTTTCATTCCAAGAACAAGAGAAGCATGGCGTAAGATCTCCCTCTATATAACTTGGGCTGTATATGTTTTCTTATTACTTTGCGTCACAGCAGGAGAATACATCTTCTGGGGAGAGTTTGGCGTAAGATATAATTTCATTGCAGTAGACTATCTCGTCTACACTCACGAAGTTATTGGGAACATCATGGAGTCTTATTCTATTGTTCCGTTGATTGGCATTACATTACTCTTAACAGCTGCAATTATCTTCCTTCAATCGCGACATTACAAGCTAAAGGTTACTCATCTTTACAATGCGAAGAAGTTTCTTATACACCTTTCTATATATATGGTCTTAGCAATAAGCTCATATTTTATCTTACAAGGCACCCATGCTCTACAAAGTAACAATCAATACGTTACTCAACTTGAACAAAACGGAGCCTGCGACTTTGTCATTGCTTTCCAGAGTAACATGTTAGAGTATGATAAGTTCTATACTATGTTACCCAAACAACAATGTGTGTCTCAGTATCGTCAATTAAGTGGACTTAACAAGGAGGGAAAAAAGGCGATTGGAGAGTTCCTTGCTTCACAACGCCCTAACATCGTCTTAATAACAGTAGAAAGCCTAAGTGCTGATTTCCTTACGCGATATGGAAATAAAGAGAACCTTACCCCACAACTTGACAAGCTCATGCAAGGGAGTATTGTCTTTGACAGTCTATACGCAGCAGGAAACAGAACAGTTAGAGGATTAGAAGCATTATCTCTTTGCATTCCACCGAGTGCAGGAGAAAGCATCATCAAGCGAAAGGCTAACCGAATGGGGAACTTATCAATAGGTCGTATCCTTTCTCACTTGGGGTACAAATCGCAATTCATCTATGGCGGAGATAGTTATTTCGATAACATGGGCGACTTCTTCAGTCATAATGGCTACGAGGTAATAGACCGAAAGGACATACCGAACAATCAAGTAACATTCGCAAACATTTGGGGTGTCTGTGATGAAGATATCTTCAACAAGAGCTTACAAGTATTCGATAAGGACTATCAGTCGAAACTTCCTTTCTTCGCACAGATTATGACCACGAGCAACCATCGCCCTTACACCTATCCCAGTGGCAGAATTAAAGTAGACGGTGACCCTAACACAAGAGAAGCCGCAGTAAAATATACAGACTATGCAATCGGTAAATTCATTAATGACGCCCGAAAGAAAGCATGGTTCCAGAATACCGTATTCGTAGTTATTGCTGATCACTGTGCATCCAGTGCCGGGAAAACATCACTTCCTATAGACCGCTACCATATTCCATGCCTCATCTATGCGCCAGCTATTCTCCAACCAAGAAAGATTGAAACTATATGCTCGCAGATTGATGTCATGCCTACCCTACTTTCTCTCCTCAAGTTACGTTGCACTGTAAGTTTCACAGGACAAGACATCCTCGCACCAACCTATCATCCTCGTGCATTCATGGCAACTTACCAAGACCTTGGGTATCTTGAAGGTAATCGACTAACTGTTTTATCGCCAGTCCGCAATATACGACAATACATCGTTCGTCCATTACACGATGGTACATTTGAAGAGCAACCTACAAAGCAAATGAATCAAGAACTCGTTCGCAAGGCGCAGGCTTACTACCAATACACAAACTTATACGTGAAAGCGCAATAGCTTAACCAAAGTAGTGAACTTGTAACATGCTTACAAGCCCCTCTGAAACAGAAAGTCGCCCCCAATATGGAGGCGACTTTCAAGTATTTTAATCTTAAAGGGATTGCTTATGCTTCAACCTTACCATTGCCAAATGGAGCGATGGTGCGTGGTCCCTGGTCTTTGGGTTCGCGGCGGTCATCTTACCAAACTCTTTCTCGTAGCATACTACATTGTCCTGCAAAGCTGCAAGGAGACGCAATGCGTGCTCAGGAGCAATAAATACTTTCTTCTTTTACGCAAAGATAATACATTAAAGTTATTTGTCCAAATCTAACTACAAAAGTTTTACTCTAAACCTATTAGATTTCCACCTCAAAATAACACTACTAACAGAACTTCCTTTAGGTTCTTCCATTAAAGTCAAATCAACCAATAGAGCCTCATGACATTTTGTTTTATTATTGATATCTTTCCGTCTTCTGCGAGGCCACTTATTCCCATATCAACCAATACTTGTAAACTATTTTCATACAACTCAAAACCAATACATGCTCTTTTGGTTGCTAAAAGACGCCTAATTGACTTACAAAAGATGCCCTTTAGAGGTCTTACTAACGCCCTTTTGAAGTCCAATTAAGCACCTTTTCTTACACAGGATCATAACTAACTGATTTACTATTGGTTACAAACTTATCTTTTACATATATTTTTGCCGTTATTTGTAGATGTTTTATTCGAGATTATGTAATAATTTTTCAAAATAATTATCTGCAACACTTTGTTTTTACAGCATTTTTATTTATGAACTTATCTTGACTTTTGTTTCTTTTTCACTTTCTTCATCAGAATAACAATAAATGCTATATAATTCCATGCTTGCCAACTGGTCAAAGTAACATCAAATCTGTTCAACAGACTTCTGTATGAATCCAACCACGCATTTGTTCTTTCTATGCTGTACCTTTCTTTATACAGTATATCGTCAAACAAATAGCAATCTTGCTCACCCCTTGCTCTATAATTAAATGCTACATTTGCAAACACACCCATTCTTAGGCACATGTGTCTAAACTCTTTTGCATCGAATCCCGCATCAGCATTGAGAAATAATCCATCAGTAGAAATATCAGACTTTGTGAGTTGTGAGAATACTTCTTTAACCACTTCTGAAATATTGTACAAATCATTGTGAGAACCTGCAACTGGAGTGGATATGGCGAGTGGTATTCCCTGACGGTCAGTTACATAAATAGCATTTGTAGTCTTGCTCTTCTTGCGTCCCTGATAGCTCTGACAATCTCCACCACGTAATGCTGTTGTATGGCTGCCATCCAAATCTATACTTGACATATCCAAGAAAGATTTATAACGGCCTAGAAGTATTGTCCACACTTTTTGCCATTCTCCTTTCTTACACCATTTGCGAAAATGTCCGTATACGGTTTTGTAATGAAGAACCTTTGCTGTGAAGAACGATGAAACTGGAAGCATATACCATTGGCAACCAGTCTTAAGCTTATAAAGAATGCATTGAATTACCTCAGACAGGCAGCTTTGGCAAATATATCCACGTTTTGCTACTGATAAATGAGGTAGAATTTCATTTTTTATTGTATCTTTGTCCAGTACTTTGTACATGAGAGGTATTTAAAGCTTGGTTCACTAATACAAAGATAAGAATTCCTCTCTATTTTAACAAAATAAAAAGTCAAGACGACTTCGATATTGAATTACTTCGATACGTTTGCTGAGCATCATAATGTCGACTTCATGTTGGGTGCGGAGTATTATGATTATAACTACTTCTGGATGAATGCTTCTACAAAGAATTCACCTACAGATGATATCCCTACACTCAATGCTGGTGCTGATAAGGATAGCAATCCAAAGTCAGAGAAGTCTGGTAATCGTATCGAGTCTCTCTTCGGACGCTTCAATTATGATTACAAACAGAAGTATTTGCTCAGCTTTACCTTCCGCTATGATGGTAACTCTAAGCTGAAAGATAATCGTTGGGGTTTCTTCCCTGGTATCTCTTTGGGTTGGAACATGATGGAAGAAGACTTCTGGAAGGAGTCTAAGTTGTCGAACTTTGTTAGCAATATCAAGCCTCGTATCAGCTATGGTAGCAATGGTAATGTGAGTGGTATTGGTGATTTCTATATCTATGGAATCTATGACCAACTTACAAACTATCATGGTAACACTGCTTTCTACGACCGTTCGCTTGTGAATACAGCCTTAAAGTGGGAGCAGAGTCACACGTTCGAGGCTGGTCTTGACCTCGGCTTCTTTAAAAATCGTTTGTCATTAATTCTCGATTACTACGTTCGTAATACGAGTAATCTGCTTCAGAGTGTGAACCTTCCTTCTTACTTAGGTTTCTCTTCTATCCAAACAAACTTGGGTAAGTTGCGTAATCAAGGATTTGAAATGGAGGTGCGTGCTACTCCTATTCACCTGAAGAATAGTTTCCGTTGGGACCTCTCTTTCAATCTCTCAACTGTAAAGAATACAATTATTCAGCTTCCTAAGAGCGACCGTCCATTCAATCAACTTCAAGGAGTAGAGGTTGCTGCGGGCAAGGTTGGCGCTGATGGCAAGACTCCTACTAAGTGGATTGGTGGTTATCGTGAGGGTGGAACACTCGGAGAACTCTATGGTTACAGCCAAGATCACATCTTTAGAGATTGGGATGATGTAAAGGCAAATGCTAACAAGCGTATTGATAACATTGCAAAGTTGTACGGTCCTGGTCTTGCTGATGAAGTAAACCCACAGACTGGAGTGCTTTATAAGAACTCAACAGGCTGGAAGGCTATTGAGCCTGGTGATGTTTGTTGGGAGGATATCAATGAAGATGGTATCATCAACTCACTCGATCGTAAGGTGTTGGGTAACTCAAGACCAACGGTAACAGGAGGTTGGACAAGTACGTTAAGCTATAAGAACCTCTCATTATTTGCTCGTTTCGATTACGCTTTGGGTCATACAATCTACAATGACCTCAAGGCTCGTTCCATGGGACAATTTCAAGGACAGTTCAATCTCATTGATAATGTAAAGGATATGTGGACAGAGACCAATCCAGGTGCCAGCTATCCAGCATTCAGTTATGCTGATCAGTTGAATAAGCAGAACATCTGGCGTGAAGGCTCTAAGTTCTTTGAGAAGGCTGGTTACATGGCTTTGCGTGAGATAACATTGAGTTATACCTTACCAAGAACATGGGTTAAGGCAATGAAGATGGCGAATGCCAATGTTTATGTGACAGGACAGAACCTCTTCTATCTTACCCCTTATGACGGAGCTTCTCCAGAAGCAATCTTGGACGGATATGACTACGGTCGTTACCCAACTCCTCGCACACTTATCTTTGGATTAAACGTTACATTTTAATTAAGCAATGTTACTTACAATGAAAAAGTTACTATCCTATATAACAGCTGCAGCTCTCAGCCTTTCGCTGACAGGCTGTATGGACATTGAGCCAGTTAGTACTATTACCGATGCAAACTACTGGAAGAATCCTGATCAAGTACAGGCTTTCAATCAAGGACTGAGTTCTTGGATGCGAAGCTATGCTGATAAGTATATCGTCTGGGGTGAGATGCGAAGTAATATCTATAGTGGAACCGCTTTTAGTGGTGAGGCTCCACAGGGTTATGACCGTCTATGGAATAACACACTTGAGAAGAGTAGTGCGGTGGTAGGCAACTATGGAGGTCTTTATACTGGTATCAACCAAATCAATTTGATGATAGATAAGGTGAATGAAGCCGGCTATCTGACAGATGTGGAGAAGACTAACTACCTTGCCGGTGCTTATGGTATACGTGCTTTCTTGTATTTTCAGTTGCTCCGTACCTATGGTGATGTTATTGTTTATCTACAGCACACGGAGGGCAAGACTATTGACTTAGGTAAGGTTGCCCGTAAGCAGGATGCAGCTGCTGACGTAATGAAGCAGATTAAGGCAGACATCTCGGCTTCAGAAACCGCTTATAACAATAACTATAAGTTCACCAACGGACGTACTTATTGGTCGCTTGCTGCAACCAAGATGCTTAAAGGTGAGGTATATCTGTGGAGTGGAAAGCAGATGGGTGGTGGTACTGCCGACTATCAGACTGCGCTTACAGCTTATCAAGATGTTCAGAATAATGCGGATGTGAGTCTGCTTGATAATTTTGAAGATGTCTTTGCATATGATAACAAGGAGAATAAAGAGATTATCTATGCACTCCATAATCGAGAGAATGAAACTTCTTTGTGGGGTGGACTTTACACTTCACTCGTAATGAACAAGCAGAATGTAGGTGCTTATCGTCTGCATAACGATACTGGTCAGGCAATTCAGTTTAGTGAGTCACCGAATCTAAACTTGCGTTTAGGTAGTGGTGTAATGCGTTTCCCACTGGATAAACGTTTGTGGACGAAGCTCTATACAAATGATAATGACAAGCGTAAGAAGGCTTCTTTGGCAGATGTTTATCAGGCTTCAGACGGTTCATACGTGGGTAATATCTGTAATAAGTTCCACGGAACATTGCTTGCTGGTAGCTCAGCTACATCATGGTATGATGACCAACCTATCTATCGCTATGCAGAGTGTCTGCTTGGTATTGCTGAGGCTAAGGTCTTCTTAGGTCAGGACCCATCAACAGAAATCAATCAAGTTTGTCGTCGTGCTTATGGTGCTACCTACTTTAATGCACATGCTGAGGTACAATATCCAAATGATGTAAGTACTGGAGGAAGTACCGCACTGACCAACTTCTATACCGATAACCCATTTGTTGGTGGTGATGAGGACCCAATAGAAGCTATCCTTAAAGAGCGTATGCGCGAGTTCTTGTTTGAAGGGAAGCGTTGGCATGATATTCGTTTGGTTGATAAGGCTACAAAGTATTCAACAGCAAGTGCCGACCGCTTGTTGTGGCCTATTGATGAAACAACGAAGTCAACCAATGCAGAGCTGAAACAGACTCCAGGCTACGGAGATTAATTCAAAAGACCATTAAGTTTTATTTTATAGGGGAAAGTACGGGAAAGTGTTCTCGTCTTTCCCCCTTTCTTTTGCAGGTAATTAGCAAGACGCTCTGTTTCCTATTAATGTTATTAGGCATACATTATGTGTTTTAATCGTTTGTTCGTGCCTTGCCATAGGTTATGATGTTTTTTATATACCATCTTCAAATCTTGTGTTGATGCTCCGCACATATGGTGCTCATGCTCCGCACCAATGGTGCTAAGCATGAATTAAACTACTCATATGCCCATTTATTCTAAGAATAGACTTGTTTATTGTCAGTTGTTTACTAAGTTTTAGGTATTGTACGCTCTATAGAATATTAATACTTTTGCATCGATAGTTGAATACATATTTTTTACTTAAGACTCTATTCGTTGTAACACGGAGTCTTTAAACTACAAGTTAGATGAAGAATAACAGAAAAATACTTATCTGCACAGGGGTGTATAATACTTGTTCGTTATATAGAAAGTCGATTTGTCTAACACTTTTTTCAAGTTTTTTCATGCTTAGTGGTAATGCGCAAGAGGTGAATAAGCGTGATACAACTGTTGAAATGAAAGAAGTTATGGTGACAGCACGTAGCGAGATTAGGAAGCTGAAGGAGTCGGCAATGCCTATATCCGTTATAGGACAGCGCCAGTTACAAGGTACAGCAACAAATATTAATGACGTACTTGCGCGTACAGTTGGTGTTACCGTACGAAACACAGGAGGCTTAGGTAGTGCCTCTCGTATCTCACTTCGTGGTTTGGAAGGTAAGCGTATGGGAATGTATGTGGATGAAGTTCCGATATCTCAGTTGAGTAACTTTGTTGCCTTAAACGATATTCCTACGAATATGATAGAGCGTATAGAGGTATATAAAGGTATTGTTCCTTATAAGTTTGGTGGTTCAGCCTTGGGAGGAGCAGTCAATGTAGTAACAAAGGAATATCCACCAGTATATTTTGACTTCTCATACGAGTTAGGTTCATTTAACACACATCAAGTATCAACGGTGTTTAAACGTACCAACCATAAAACAGGTCTACAATTTGGTATTGGTGGAGCCTTCTCGTTCTCAAAGAACAATTACAAGATGACATTGGCTAATTTGGACAATAGAGTCGTGGAAAGAGACCATGATAAGTTCAATAAAGTCATGGCTGGAATGTCTGTTAAGGCTACGAAATGGTGGTTTGATGAAATGAAGTGGGAACTTATTTTCCTCAAGACACGCCAAGAGATACAAGGAATCGACCTCGATGTGCGTGAGGCTTATAACCATTCTGTCAGTGGATTGACGGCATTGACACTAAAGCGTAAGAATTTCTTTTTAGATGGTCTCGATTTTGATTTTGATATAGGATATATCATTGGTAGGTATGGTTTGAATGATAAGGCTTCAAATCGTTATGATTGGGATGGAAACAAGTTGCCAGCAGTCTCTCCATATGGAGGAGAGCAGAATAACTTCCCTTCAGATGGAAGAAACCGGTCGAATGAGCTGACATCAAAGCTTAATTTGGGATATACCATAGATAAGCATCATGGTATCAATCTGAATGTTTACTTTGATAGGAATTCACTTCATCCAAATGATTCCTTAATGGATAAAGCCTTAGGATTTCAATCAAATTTCCCAAGTAAGATGAAAACCTTAACAACGGGGTTATCATACGATCTGACCCTCTTTGATGGTCGTTTCCAAAACGCTTTTACTTTAAAGAACTTTATTTTCTCATCTCATTCTCGTAGTATAGATGTTTATTCGGTACGTGCACCAGAGCCTGTAAAAGTGTCTAAATCTTATTTTGGATTTAGCGACGCCTTTCGTTATAAGTTTACAGACGACTTGATGCTAAAGGCTTCTTTTAATTCAGAGGTGCGAATACCTACAAGTGAGGAGTTGATAGGTAATGGATATTCTATCCTTGCATCCCCAGCTTTGAAGCCTGAGCGTACATCTGGTGTCAATCTTGGTATGCTTTATCGTCACTTAAAACAAGATGGTGGACTTGTTGAGATAGAATTGAATGGATTTTATAATCAGTTGAAAGACATGATAAGGTTCACGCCTGATATGATTCCTACGATGGCTCGCTATCGTAACTTTGGTAGTGTTCGTACGAGAGGTGTTGAACTTGATGTTAAAGGAGATGTCTGTCCAGTACTTTATCTTTATGCGAATGGTACTTATCAAGACCTTCGTGACGTGAGAAAGTTAACTCCTGGTACTACTGTCGAGAATCCCACTTATATGAAGCGTATCCCAAACGTACCTTATCTATTAGCAAACTTTGGCGCAGAGTTCCATAAAGAAAACCTCTTTGGAGGAAAGGAACAGAACACACGTTTCCTCTTTGATGCTTCATACGTGCATACGTATTTCTATGATTTTGAAGTAAGTCGGTATCAAGATAAGAAGATTCCTTCAGCTTTGACGATGGATGCAGCAATAGAACATAGTTTCAAGAATGACCAATGGGTTCTGACGTTTAAAGTAAAGAATCTCACTAATCGCCGTGTTGTATCAGAGTTTAATCGTCCTCTGCCAGGAAGATATATAGGAGTAAAAGTTAGATATCTTCTGAAGTAAGAGGCAATAAGACTTTATTTTGCAATATGAAAGAGTAAAGTGTGATTCATAAAGAAAGGGCATATTGTATGTCTATAGAGATAATATTAATATTAAATAAAGAGAAAAATGAAAAAGCTAAAATCAATTCTTTCAGCCATTGTTGTGATGGCTATGTTTACCGCTTGTGGAAACAATGGTGACGACCCAACACCTGGTCCTAAACCAACTCCTGGTAATAAGGACTTCCATGGAGTTGTCTTCGCAACGGGAATTACCAACCCAGAGGGTAGTAGTGGTAATGTATATTTACAGGCATTGCCAAGTCTGTTGCCTGGTACTTATGATAATAGCAATAGTATTCCTTGCGGTTTTGGTTCTACGCCAATTGTAACAGAGTCGGGCAATGTCTATACTTTCCCTGATTATATGGGTAATACGAAGGCAGAGATAAACCGCTATAGAATTATGAACGATGGTACGTGGAAGAAAGAAGGCGCCTTGTCTATTCCTGCTGGTGCTGCAGCATGTAACATCGTAGAAGCAAGTCGTGAGAAAGCATACGTCAGTTTACAAGGTATTGGTGTTGTGATGGTATTCAACCCAACAACTATGACAAAGATTGCAGATATTGACCTTAATAATCTGAAACAGTCAGATACGAGGGTTGCACCAGCTGCAATGATTATTCGTGATGGTAAACTCTTTGTTGGACTGAACCAAATGAATGCTCAGTATGTGGCAACTCGTAATAATATAGAGTTTGCTATGATTGATGTGAAGACAGACAAGGTAGAGAAACATATTGTTAATAAGTCTTTGGGTATGTGCTTTGCTACTCGTCCTATTGATGCAGGTTCTATCTTCATGGATGAGAATAAGGACATCTACTTTAATTGTGTTGGTTCATTCGGTGTTGTTCCTGGACTGAATGGTGGTATTGCTCGTATAAAGAATGGTTCTACAGAGATTGACCCAGACTTCCTGATTCGTCTTGATAAGACAGAGGTTGCTGGTCTTTCAACCAAGCATATAGACTATATCGCAGCTATGTGTTATGCGGGTAAGGGTTTACTATATATTTATGGAAACTCCTTTGCACTTGCTCCTGATGGTCTGACAAATCCATACCTCAGCTTTACATCTGTTCCAATCGTTGTTGATTTGAAGCAAAAGGCGATGACACTTATCAACGGAATGGAGATTTCTAATCCTCAGGGTATTGCTGTTGCTAAGCATAAGAATTTGATAGTCTTTGGTAGTGCTAATAAGAAGGCTACAGGTTTCTACACTTACAATCCAGATACGAAAGAAGTTGCAGGTCCTATCCTTCAGGTAAAGGGTAACCCTTGCTTCTTTCATAGTTTTGAGAAGTAAAAAAGGAGGGCTCCTCACTTAATAATAAGTAAAAGGAGCCTTCCTGTTATCTAATCACTCAAATGATATTCATATAGAATACAAATGGAAAAGGTTAAATCCACTCTGACGGAGATTCCCGAAACGATGCTTACCACGTTGTGGGCAAAAGCTGTTGAGTCCGATCGCCCTAATCCCTTGCTGCGTGATGAGAAAGCAAAGGAAATCATCGGACAGATTGACTATGATTTTTCTAAGTTTAAGAAAGCCAAGCTCTCACAGTTAGGCTGCTGCATTCGTGCTAAACTGATAGATAATGAGGCACGACAGTTCCTTGCCCAGCATCCCGATGCTGTGGTGATACAGCTGGGGGCAGGATTGGATGCACGGTATGAGCGGATGGGGCGACCCGAAGTGACACACTGGTTCGATCTCGATCTCCCAGAGGCTGTCGATCTGCGCCGCCGTTTCCTTACGGAGACGGAACGCAACACTTATCTGGCAGAATCCCTATTCGATGAGGATTGGTTGCACAGAGTGAGAGCATATAGTAAGTCGCCTGTACTAATTATCCTTGAGGGAGTGCTGATGTATTTCCCTGAGGAAAGAGTGCGAGAACTATTCCGCAATATCTGTGACAAACTCCCATCAGCTACCATTTTGTTTGATATGCTCGCTTTTGTGTTTGTTGGACGAGAGAAGAAACATGATATGCTGCAGAAGATGGACAAAGGTGTTGAGTTCAAGTGGTCACTACTCAATACAAAGGAGATGGAGAAATGGAACAGTCGATTGCACGTGAGGAAGGAATATTTTATGAGTGAGTACGATGAAGGGCGATTCCCGTCCATTTTCCATCTGTTCCTTCGCATTCCTTATTTCCATCGCCGCTTCAATCAGCGTATTGTCAGGATTGAGATAGAATAGTTCCGTCTCCTGTTTCTGCCCGTTAGTTGCAGAAGACAGGTAGAACTGTTCGAAAGTATTTTGAAGATGACCTACAAACGTTTAAAAAGTCTCTAAGCTTCTTTGAAAAGCTCTTAAGCTTTCTTTAAAAAGCTCCTAAGCTTTTTGTGAAAAGCTCTTAAGCTTTTTGGGGGAGACCATTGAGTTCCTTACACGTTTTATCTGTCCAATAAGAAAGGCAACCGACTATAAATGTCAGTTGCCTTTCTTTAATAATATCTGCTGTCAACTTGTCAACTTGAAAGTTTCACTTGTCAACTCGTCAACTATCTTACAAATTTGTGTTGTCCTTCTTCCAATCAGCAACAGCTGGGATGATGTTGAGGCTGATAATTTCGTCACGCATCTTGCAGAGGTGTTCGTAAGAAGCCTGAAGAGAAGCCATCTCCTCTGGAGTACCTGTTGGCTCAGTGTAGTGAACACCAGTAGCGTCAATTGTTGTAGGCATAGCCATCATAACGTTCTTGAAGCCGAGCTTCTCATCGTTAACGTAGCAACCTGCTGGCAAGGTAAACTTCTCACCACCCATTGCAGCCTCAATCATCTTAACAGCATTGTAAGCTGGGCTCTGGAATGAGCTGCGACCACGAAGCTTGATGATGTTAGAACCACCCTGTACGGTGTGGTGCTTAATCTCTTCCCAACGCTCTGCAGAGAGACCCATCTCTGACAATGGTTTGCCATCAATCTTAACCTTAGAAGCGAATACTGCCATCTGCTCACCGTGACCACCGTATGTGTGTGCACCAGTAACCTTATCCTGCTGTACGCCAAACTCGTGCGCCAAAGCCTGCTGCAGACGAGTAGAGTCGAGAGCAGCGAGTGATGTGAGCTGATTTGGTTTCAAACCAGAGTGAATAAGAGCTGTCAATGCAGTAACGTCAGCTGGGTTGAAGATAACAACAACGTGCTTAACATCTGGGCAATACTTCTTGATATTCTCACCGAAGTCAGCAGCAATCTTGCAGTTACCCTTCAACAAGTCCTCACGTGTCATACCCTCCTTACGTGGAGCACCACCAGAAGAGATGATGTACTTAGCACCTGTGAAAGCCTCTGCTGGGTCAACGGTGTAAGAGAGGTTAGCACCAGGGAAAGCGCACTGCTCCATCTCGTCGAATACACCATGAACGCCTGGCTCATAGATGTCGTAAAGACAGATGTTAGGAGTAAGACCGAGTGTGAGAACGGTCTGAACCATGTTTGAACCAATCATACCGCCTGCACCGACGATAACGAGTTTCTCGTTTGTTAAATAATTCATAATAGATATTTCATTAAAAGTTAAATTCCCTTTTCTTATAGATATGGCAAAGATACGAAAAAAATGACTATGTAAGAAAGATATTTTTGATTAAATGTGTTATTAATTATAAAAAGTAGAGGCTTTGCAAAGTCGGTCTATCAAATCAATTAATTCTTGTCAACTTGACTTGGAAGTTCTAATTTAATTGTTTAACTTAGCAGCGAAATCGAGAAAACTTTTACAAAAGGATAGGAGGATGTAGGAGTTGCTTGGAATGAGCATATGAATTTTCTAATTATTGAACCTTAAAAACAACGATATGATACATACTATAAATGAGCGCGTTGAAAGTCTACGTTTATGGATGAAAGAGAATGGAATTTCAGCTTTTGTTTTTCCAAGTAGTGACCCGCATAACAGTGAATATGTTGCTGATCATTGGAAGAGTCGTGAATGGATTTCGGGCTTTAGTGGTTCAGCAGGGACGGCTGTTGTTACGTTAGAGCATGCTGCGTTATGGACCGATTCGCGTTATTTCATAGCAGCTGAAAAGGAACTGAAAGGTACTGATTTCCAGTTGATGAAACTTCGTGTGGAGGGTACTCCTTCTATTTCAGAATGGCTTGTACGTGAACTATCGAACTATCAGAAAGCAGTGGTAGGTGTGGATGGGAATGTAAATTCTTTTACAGAAGTGTCTTCGATGGAACGTGAGTTGGCATCAAAAGGAAATATTACTGTGCGAACAGATGCTGACCCCATGGCTGAACTCTGGACGGATAGACCTGTGATACCTGATAATAAGGTTTCTCTTCATCCGTTGGAATATTCTGGTGAGTCAACTTCGAGTAAGATAAGTAGGATACGCAAACAGCTTGCTGATAGTGGTGCTGATGGCTTGTTGGTAACGGCACTTGATGAAATTGCATGGGTATTGAACCTGCGTGGTAGTGATGTACATTGTAATCCTGTTTTTGTATCTTATCTGTTGATTTCTCCCGAAAAAGTTGTCTTATATATAAATAATGTAAAGCTATTAGCTGAGGTTAAAGACTATCTTACTTCAGAACAGATAGCGGTTGATGCTTACGAAGCGGTTGTTGATGGACTTCGTTCTTATGAAGGTAAATCCCTGTTGGTTGATATGTCTTCTACAAACTATTCGTTGGCGACAGCGGTACCAACAGAGAAATTGTGTGAAGGCGTTTCACCGATTGCCAGTATGAAGGCTATAAAGAACGAGGCAGAGCAAGAAGGCTTTCGTGCAGCAATGTTGCGCGATGGTGTTGCGGTGGTAAAGTTTCTTGCATGGTTGAAGCCTGCTGTGGAAGCAGGAGGACAAACTGAAATCTCACTCGATGAGCGTTTGACAGCGTTACGTGCTGAACAACCAAAGTTTAAAGGTATTTCTTTTGACACGATAGTAGGCTATGAGGCGCATGGAGCTATTGTACATTATGAAGCAACGCCAGAGACGGATATTCCTGTTCAGCCACATGGTTTGGTGCTCATTGATAGTGGAGCACAATATTTAGACGGTACGACAGATATTACAAGAACTATTGCTTTGGGTGAACTATCTGAAGAACAGTGTCGAGTTTATACTTTGGTACTGAAGGGACATATTCAACTTGATAGGTGTCGTTTTCCTGCAGGTGCGTGTGGATCGCAGATTGATGCGCTTGCACGTGCACCGATGTGGCGCGAAGGGTATAATTATATGCATGGAACAGGGCATGGAGTAGGGAGTTATTTGAATGTGCATGAAGGTCCTCACCAGATACGAATGGAATGGCGTCCTGCTCCACTTCAAGCAGGAATGACAGTTACTAATGAGCCTGGTATTTATCTGGAAGGAAAGTTTGGTGTGCGTATAGAAAACACATTGTTGATTGTTCCTGCTGAATCTACAGCCTTTGGTGATTTTCTTAAGTTTGAAACACTTACGCTTGCACCGATTGACACGACTCCGATTGTGCTTGAAATGCTGAGTACAGAGGAACGTGAGTGGCTTAATAACTACCATCATCGTGTTTATGAAAGTTTGTCTCCATGTTTAGAAGGTAACGAGAAAGAATGGTTGAGAAAGGCAACTCTGCCAATCTAATGTTGGTGTAGTATTGTAAAGAGCAGCTTGTTCTGTTGAAATAAAAATGGTTTTTCCATTAAATGAATAGATTGTAAATAGAATAAAGACTTATACACTTGAGGGTATGACTATATCCAATTAGATGGTCTTACAATGGGAAATAAACTACAAGATAAAATGCAGAAAATGAAAATAGATGCTATTTTCTATTCGTTTTTATAAACAGGTTATTCCCTTGTTAATCAGTGTTTGTAAACTATTTTCACTCCGCTCTAAAACAATACATGCTCTTTTGGCTTCTAAAAGATGCCTAATTGGCTTGTAAAAGGTGCTCTTTACGACTCTTAGTAACGCCCTTTTGAAGTCCAATTAGGCACCTTTTCTTGATTCACTTTGTAACTAATTGATTTCCTTTGAGTTGTAATCTTGCTTCTTATATGTGTTTTTACCATTATTTATAGAGGTTTTACCCGAAAGTGTGTAATGATTTTTCAAAGCCGTATGCGGTGGGTCTTCGAAGTATTAACCTCAATAGGTCATTAACCCACAAAATGTATGGTTCTTCTTATTATGGTATTGTTCCCAAAGGTATTTTATTTTAATGGAGTAACTTCGGCTCTTCCATAAAAGCTATACGGAAAGCATCTACACATTTAACAGAAAAACCAAAAATATGCTCAAAGCCCCTAAACAGCGTACTCTTTAGCTCCTAATAACCTTGTTTTTGTGTCCTCTTTAATCTATAAGAAAGTAGGAAAAATCCGCAAATGTTTGGAAGTTAGGAGAATAAAGTGTACCTTTGCAGGTGCAAAAGTGGTGTCATGCCCTTTTGCATATGTTTAATTAATAAATAATTTAAAACAAAAAGCATGATTATTGTACCAGTAAAGGACGGTGAGAACATCGAGCGCGCGCTCAAGAAGTTCAAGAGAAAGTTTGAGAAGACAGGTGTTGTTAAGGAGCTTCGTGCTCGTCAGCAGTTTGACAAACCATCTGTTAAAAAGCGCTTGAAGATGGAACGTGCCGTTTACGTACAGCAGCTTCGCGACGCAGAAGAGTAAAATCTTCTTTAAAAATTTGGCGGTTTGGATTAATTTCCGTAAATTCGTTGCCATATAAATGATTTGACAATGTGCCGATGGTAGAAAAGTTCTTAGATTACATTAAGTTTGAAAGGAATTATTCCCCGATGACAGTAATCAACTATCGTAAGGACTTAACTGAGTTCGAACGATTCTATAAGGAACTTGAACCTCAGCTCTCTTGGGAGTCTATAGACTCTGATATTGTCAGAAATTGGATGGAGTACATGATGGATAGAGGTAATTCTGCTTCGTCTGTCAATAGAAGACTCAGTGCACTGAGGTCTTTCTATAGATTTGCACTTCGTCGTAAACTTATTGAAAAAGACCCTGTTCATGGTCTTCAAGGTCCTAAAAGGCAAAAGCCTCTCCCTCAATTCCTAAAGGAGTCGGAAATGGAAAGGCTGCTGGATTCTAAGATGTGGACAGATAGTTATAAGGACGTACTCGAACGTACTATAATTATAACATTCTATGTAACGGGTATTCGTTTGTCAGAATTGATTGGTCTTGATGATAAAGATATTGACAATGTCACTTGTGAAATTAAAGTAACAGGTAAGAGGAATAAGCAACGAATTGTTCCCTTTGGTAAGGAACTTGCTGATGTGTTCGCTCAGTACCAAGAAGTACGCAACACGACAGTAAAAGGTGATTCCATAGCCTTCTTTCAAACAGAGAAGGGCAAAAGGATGACGACTGCACAGGTAAGAACTTTGGTTAAGAAGAATCTTTCAAAGGTGTCAACGTTAAAAAAACGTTCACCACACGTTCTTCGCCATACGTTTGCCACGGCAATGCTCAATCATGAAGCAGGACTGGAAAGTGTAAAGAAACTGCTTGGTCATGAGAGTCTGTCAACGACAGAGATTTATACTCATACAACTTTCGAGCAGTTGAAGAAAGTCTATAAAAATGCCCATCCAAGGGCTTAACCTTTTAAAAACGGAGGTACCTATGGAAATTAAGATCCAGTCGATTCATTTCGACACAACCGAGAAGTTACAAGCCTTTATTACCAAGAAGGCTGAAAAATTAGAAAAGTCTTACGAAGACATTCAGAAAGTAGAGGTGCAATTGAAGGTTGAGAAGCCTGCTACAGCATTAAATAAAACCACAAGTTTATCAGTAGTAGTTCCTGGTAATACTTTGTTCGTGGAGAAAACCTGTGATACTTTTGAAGAAGGTATTGATCAGTGTTTAGATGCGATGAAGGTTCAGCTCACCAAGTTTAAGGAAAAACAAAGAAAGCATTAAAAAATCTCTGAAATATTTTGGAGATTAAAATAAAAAGTCTTACCTTTGCAGCCGTTTTACGACAAGTAGCCTTCGGCTGCAAAGTAATGCCTCTTTAGCTCAGTTGGCCAGAGCACGTGATTTGTAATCTCGGGGTCGTTGGTTCGAATCCGACAAGAGGCTCTCCTTGAAAGGGGGATACATTTGCTGACGGGTAGTTTCCAGAGTGGCCAAATGGGGCAGACTGTAAATCTGCTGCTTCTTGCTTCGGTGGTTCGAATCCATCACTACCCACTTCAGAAAATGTAATTTGCGGAAATAGCTCAGTTGATAGAGCACTAGCCTTCCAAGCTGGGGGTCGCGGGTTTGAGCCCCGTTTTCCGCTCTATGGTTTTGCTGTAATAGCTCAGTGGTAGAGCACTTCCTTGGTAAGGAAGAGGTCCTGAGTTCAACTCTCAGTTACAGCTCTGCTATTATTGTTGTTAATTTAGTGTAACTAAAAGCACAGATTATTCATTTAATATTAAATAAGAAAAAGCTATGGCTAAAGAAGAATTCGTGCGCACCAAACCGCATGTAAACATTGGTACTATCGGTCACGTTGACCACGGTAAGACCACTCTTACTGCAGCAATCTCAAAGGTTCTTCACGAGAAGGGCTTCGGTTCTGAAGATGTTAAGTCTTTCGATCAGATTGACAATGCTCCTGAGGAGAAAGAGCGTGGTATTACCATTAACTCTGCACATATTGAGTACGAAACAGCTAACCGTCACTACGCACACGTAGACTGTCCAGGTCACGCCGACTATGTAAAGAACATGGTAACTGGTGCTGCTCAGATGGATGGTGCTATCTTGGTTGTAGCTGCTACTGATGGTCCTATGCCTCAGACTCGTGAGCACGTTTTGCTCGCTCGTCAGGTAAACGTACCACGCTTGGTTGTATTCTTGAACAAGTGTGATATGGTTGACGATGCTGAGATGCTTGACCTCGTTGAGATGGAGGTTCATGAGATCCTCGAGCAGTACGGTTATGAGGAGGATACTCCAATCATCCGTGGTTCTGCACTCGGTGCTTTGAACGGTGTTGAGAAGTGGGTAGACTCTGTAATGGAGCTCATGGATACTGTTGATACTTGGATTGAAGAGCCAGAGCGTGAGATTGACAAGCCATTCTTGATGCCTGTTGAGGACGTATTCTCTATCACAGGTCGTGGTACTGTAGCTACTGGTCGTATCGAGACTGGTATCTGTAAGGTAGGTGATGAAGTTCAGTTGCTCGGTCTCGGTGAGGACAAGAAGTCTGTTATCACTGGTGTTGAGATGTTCCGTAAGAACCTTCCAACAGGTCAGGCTGGTGACAACGTAGGTCTCCTCCTCCGTGGTATTGATAAGGCTGAGGTTAAGCGTGGTATGGTTGTTGTGCACCCAGGTGCTATCACTCCTCACGATCACTTCAAGGCATCTATCTATGTATTGAAGAAGGAAGAGGGTGGTCGTCATACTCCATTCGGTAACAAGTATCGTCCACAGTTCTACCTCCGTACAATGGACTGTACAGGTGAGATTCACCTCCCAGAAGGCGTTGAGATGGTTATGCCAGGTGATAACGTTGAGATTGAGGTAGTATTGATCTACAAGGTTGCTCTGAACGAGGGTCTTCGTTTCGCTATCCGCGAGGGTGGTCGTACAGTAGGTTCTGGTCAGATCACAGAGATTCTTGAGGACGTTAAGTAATCGATAAATTAAGATTACAATATATTAGTTCCCGACTCTTTAGGGAATCGGGAACTAACCTACGGGTTTAGCTCAGTTGGTAGAGCACTGGTCTCCAAAACCAGGTGTCGAGGGTTCGAGCCCTTCAACCCGTGCAAAAAGAAAATATTTTATGTTTAATAAGATAGTTAATTATTGCAAGGCTTGCTACGACGAACTTGCGCATAAAACTACATGGCCATCACGCGCTCAACTTACACATAGTGCAATGGTAGTTATTTCTGCTTCCGTTATCATTGCATTGGTTGTGTTTGCAATGGACTCTGTGTTCCAACGCGTAATGGAATTTGTATATCCAAGATAATTCATTAGGAAATGGCAGATACAGAAAAGAAATGGTATGTTCTTCGTGCTGTCAGCGGTAAGGAGGCAAAGGTAAAAGAATATATCGATGCTCAATTACGTCTGAACGAAAAACTTGCTGAGCGTGTTTTTGAGGTTTTACTACCTATGGAAAAACACGCAACTGTGCGTAAAGATGGAAAGCGTGTTGTCAAGGAGAAATTAAGTCTCCCTGGTTATGTGCTTGTTCAGGCCAATATGACTCCTGACGTAGCTTCTACGTTGCGTTTCATGCCTAATGTCTTAGGATTCCTCGGAGGTATGTCTGAACCATCACCTGTACGCCAAGCAGATATTAATCGTCTGTTGGGTAATGTGGAAGATACTGAACTTGAAGAGGTTCAGAATGTACCATATATGGTTGGTGAAACTGTTCAGGTTACTGATGGTCCTTTCAGTGGTTTCCATGGTATCATCGAAGAGGTGAATGCCGAGAAGCATAAGTTGAAAGTGATGGTGATGATTTTTGGTCGTCAGAATCCATTGGAGCTAAGTTTTATGCAAGTCGCAAAAGAAGAATAGTGTTGTTACGGATACTATTCTACTATAGTTTAATTTTTAATATTAACAAAAGAAATGGCTAAAGAAGTAGCTGGATTAATCAAATTACAGATTAAAGGTGGCGCTGCAAATCCTTCCCCTCCAGTAGGCCCAGCATTGGGTTCTAAGGGTATTAATATCATGGGATTTTGTAAGGAGTTCAACGCCCGTACCCAGGACAAGGCTGGTAAAGTTCTTCCAGTCGTAATTACCTACTACAACGATAAGTCTTTCAGCTTTATCATTAAGACTCCTCCTGCAGCTGTACAGCTTATGGAAGCTGCTAAGGTGAAAGGTGGATCTGGAGAGCCAAACCGCAAGAAGGTTGCATCCGTAACTTGGGAGCAGGTAAGAGCTATCGCAGAAGACAAAATGCCAGACCTCAACTGTTTCACAGTAGAGAGTGCAATGAAGCTTATTGCTGGTACTGCTCGTAGTATGGGTATCACTGTAAAAGGGGACTTCCCTGGTAAATAATTTTAAACTTCAAAAGTAAAAATGAGTAAACTGACAAAAAATCAGAAATCAGTAGCTGAGAAGGTTGAAGCAGGGAAGGCATATTCATTGGCAGAAGCATCACAGTTGGTAAAAGAAATTACCACTACTAAGTTTGACGCTTCTGTAGATGTTGATGTACGTCTCGGTGTTGACCCACGTAAAGCTAACCAGATGGTTCGTGGCGTTGTGTCACTTCCACATGGTACTGGTAAGGTTACACGTGTGCTTTGTCTCTGTACACCTGATCAGGAGGCTGCCGCTAAGGAAGCTGGTGCTGATTATGTTGGTCTTGACGAATACGTTGAAAAGATCAAGGGCGGATGGACTGATATTGATGTTATTATCACTATGCCATCATGCATGGGTAAGTTAGGTCCTTTGGGTCGTGTACTCGGTCCTCGTGGCTTGATGCCAAACCCAAAGAGCGGTACTGTGACTATGGATGTTGCTAAGGCAGTAAAGGACGTTAAGCAGGGTAAGATTGACTTTAAGGTTGATAAGGCTGGTATTATCCATACTTCAATTGGTAAGGTTAGTATGACTGCTGAGCAGATTTATGGTAACGCAAAGGAGTTTATCTCTACTGTTATCAAGTTGAAGCCTGCTGCTGCTAAAGGTACATATATCAAGAGTATCTTTATTTCTAGCACAATGAGTAAGGGTGTCAAGATTGATCCTAAATCAGCTGAATAACTCTAAAAGTTTTGTACAATGAAGAAAGAAGTAAAAGATACAATTATCGCTGAACTCGGTGAGAAGTTAAAGAACTATCCTCATTTCTATTTAGTTGATGTAACTGGATTGAATGCTGAGGCTACAAGTTCTCTTCGCCGTAAGTGTTTCAAGAGCGAAATCAATATGGTTGTTGTGAAGAATAACCTTCTTCACAAAGCTTTTGAAGCTTCAGATGTAGATTTTGAACCACTGTATGGTTCTTTGAAGGGTAATACAGCAGTTATGTTTTCTCAGACTGCTAATGTACCAGCAAAGTTGTTGAAGGAGTATAAGAAGGAAGGTATTCCAGCTCTCAAGGCAGCTTATGCAGAGGAATCTCTGTTTATTGGTGCTGACAAACTCGAAGAACTTGCAGCTCTCAAGAGCAAGAACGAACTTATTGCAGACGTTGTGGCATTGCTCCAGTCTCCAGCAAAGAACGTTGTTTCTGCTCTCCAGTCAGGTGCTGGCACCATCCATGGTGTGCTTAAGACTTTAGGCGAGCGTCCTGAGTAAAAAATCTAATAAAGTCAATAAGGTATATTATTTTTAGAACAAAAAATTAAAAATTTAGAATAAAATGGCAGACGTAAAAGCTATTGCAGAAGAGTTAGTAAATCTTACTGTTAAGGAAGTAAATGAGTTGGCAACTGTCCTCAAGGACGAGTATGGTATTGAGCCTGCAGCTGCAGCTGTTGCTGTAGCTGGTCCTGCTGCAGCTGCTGCAGGAGGCGCAGCTGAGGAGAAGTCAGATTTTGATGTAGTTCTCGTTGACGCTGGTGCTAACAAGCTCAAGGTTGTTAAGGCTGTTAAGGAGGCTTGTGGTCTCGGTTTGAAGGAAGCTAAGGACCTCGTAGACGGTGCACCTTCTACTTTGAAGGAGGGTATGGCTAAGGCTGAGGCTGAGAACCTGAAGGCTGCTATTGAGGCTGAGGGTGCTAAGGTTGAGTTGAAGTAATTCTACTTCTTCCTTACATTAATAAAAAATACGGTTAGGATTTACCAAGTAGGTGAGTCCTAACCTTTTTGTGTCTTTTGACATATATAGGGATTTCCCCTTTTTAGTCCGCCGCTGGACTTTAAACATTTGAATATTTAATTTCAGTTATGGCATTAGAAAATAAACCCAGAGTAAATTTCGCCAGCGTTAAGAATCCGTATCCATATCCGGATTTCCTCGATGTGCAGTTGAAGTCTTTCCGTGACTTCCTACAGCTGGATACTCCGCCTGAGGAACGCAAGAATGACGGTTTGTATAAGGTGTTCGCAGAGAACTTCCCTATCACCGATACGCGTAATAATTTCGTCCTTGAGTTCCTGGATTACTATGTTGACCCACCAAGATATTCTATTGATGAATGTTTGGAGCGTGGTTTGACATACAGTGTACCTTTGAAGGCTAAGATGAAGCTGTATTGTACTGACCCAGATCATGAGGATTTCGGTACATTTATTCAAGATGTATTCTTGGGAACAATTCCTTACATGACCAGCAATGGTACTTTTGTTATCAATGGTGCTGAACGTGTTGTTGTTTCTCAGTTACATCGTTCTCCGGGTGTATTCTTTGGTCAGGGTGTTCATGCTAATGGTACTGTACTTTATAGTGCACGTATCATCCCATTCAAGGGTTCATGGATAGAGTTTGCTACTGACATTAACAATGTCATGTATGCTTATATTGACCGTAAGAAGAAGTTGCCTGTAACCACAATGCTTCGTGCTATTGGTTATGAGACGGACCGTGATATTCTTCAGATTTTTGATCTTTGCGAAGAGGTAAAGGTGAATAAGAAGAATATGAAGGCAGCTATCGGTCGTAAGATTGCTGGTAATGTCATGAAGTCTTGGACTGAAGACTTCGTTGATGAGGATACAGGTGAGGTTGTATCTATAGAACGTAATGAGGTTGTTGTTGAGCGTGAGACTATCATCACTGAAGAAAATGTTGATCAGATTCTCGATAGCTCAGTTTCTTCAATCTTGCTACATAAGGATGAGGATGCTGCAAGTAAGTACTCTATCATCTTCAACACACTTGCCAAAGATCCAAGCCACTCAGAGATCGAGGCAGTAAATTATATTTATCGTCAGTTGCGTAATGCAGATGCTGCTGATGATGCAAGTGCACGTGAGGTATTCCAAAACCTTTTCTTCTCAGACAAGCGTTATGACTTGGGTGAGGTTGGTCGTTACCGAATCAATAAAAAGTTGAATTTGGAAACGGATATGGATGTACGTGTACTGACAAAGGACGATATCATTGAGATTATTAAGTATCTTATCAGCCTTATCAATTCAAATGCTACGGTTGATGATATTGACCATTTGTCAAATCGTCGTGTTCGTACTGTAGGAGAGCAGTTGGCTAACCAGTTCTCTATCGGTCTTGCACGTATGAATCGTACTATCCGTGAGCGTATGAACGTTCGTGACAGCGAAGTGTTCCAGCCAACGGATTTGATTAATGCAAAGACTATATCAAGCGTCATTAACTCATTCTTTGGAACTAACCCATTGAGTCAGTTTATGGACCAGACTAACCCATTGGCAGAGGTAACTCATAAGCGTCGTCTTTCGGCTCTTGGTCCTGGTGGTCTGTCTCGTGAGCGTGCAGGTTTCGAGGTACGTGACGTTCACTATACCCATTATGGTCGTCTTTGTCCTATTGAGTCTCCTGAAGGTCCTAACATCGGATTGATTTCATCACTCTGTATGTATGCTAAGATTAATGATCTTGGCTTTATCGTTACACCATATCGTCGTGTGAAGGATGCTAAGGTGGACATGGATAATAAGGATGTAGTCTTCTTGACAGCAGAGGAGGAAGAAGAGCAGATTATCGGACAGGGTAATGCACCATTGAATGCAGATGGTACATTTATCCGTGATGTTGTTAAGTGTCGTCAGGATGCTGATTATCCAGTAGTTACTCCAGACTCTGTTGCTCTTATCGATGTATCTCCACAGCAGATTGCATCTGTGTCAGCAGGTTTGATTCCATTCTTGGAGCATGATGACGGTCACCGTGCATTGATGGGATGTAACATGATGCGCCAGGCTGTTCCTTTGCTTCACAATGATGCACCTATTGTTGGTACAGGCCTTGAGAAGCAGGTATGTGAGGACTCACGTACTATGGTTACTGCAGAGGGTGATGGTGTTATCGAGTATGTTGATGCTACAACAATCCGTATTCTCTACGATCGTACAGATGATGAGGAGTTTGTAAGTTTCGAGCCTGCTCTTAAAGAGTATCGCATTCCTAAGTTCCGTCGTACTAACCAGAACATGGTTGTAGACCTTCGTCCAATTTGTGATAAGGGTCAGCGTGTGAAGAAGGGTGATATCCTTACAGAGGGTTATGCAACAGAGAACGGTGAGTTGGCATTGGGTCGTAACCTTGTTGTGGCATACATGCCTTGGAAGGGTTACAACTATGAGGATGCTATCGTTATTTCTGAGCGCATGGTTCGCGAGGATGTATTGACCTCTGTTCATGTTGATGAGTATTCTCTCGAAGTTCGCGAAACTAAGCGTGGTGTTGAGGAGTTTACTGCTGATATTCCTAACGTAAGCGAGGAAGCTACTAAGGATCTTGACGATAATGGTATTATCCGTATTGGTGCTCGTGTTGAGCCAGGTGATATCATGATTGGTAAGATTTCTCCTAAGGGTGAAAGTGATCCTTCTCCAGAAGAGAAACTTCTCCGTGCTATCTTTGGTGACAAGGCTGGTGATGTTAAGGATTCTTCTTTGAAGGCTAATCCATCATTGAGCGGTGTTGTTATTGATAAGAAACTCTTTAGCCGTGCTATTAAGACACGTGAGAGCAAGCGTCAAGATAAGAATATTCTTGCTAAGATTGATGAGGAGCAAGAGGCAAAGATTAATGATTTGAAGGACCTCTTGGTTGATAAGTTGCTCGAACTGACTGAGGATAAGGTTTCAGAGGGTGTTAAGGACTACTCTGATGCTGAGATTATCACTAAGGGAAGCAAGTTTACTGTTGCTGCATTGAAGAACCTCGATTATGAGGGAATCCAATCAAATGGCTGGACTGATGATGAGCATACCAACCTTCTGATTCAGAAGTTGATTATGAACTTCATCCGCAAGTACAAGCAGATGGATGCTGAGATGAAGCGTAAGAAGTTTGCTATCACTATTGGTGATGAACTTCCATCAGGCGTATTGCAGATGGCTAAGGTTTACATTGCTAAGAAGCGTAAGATTCAGGTGGGTGATAAACTTGCAGGTCGTCACGGTAACAAGGGTATCGTATCAAAGGTTGTACGTACAGAAGATATGCCATTCCTTGAGGATGGTAGTCCTGTAGACTTGGTACTGAACCCAATGGGTGTGCCTTCACGTATGAATCTTGGTCAGATTTTCGAGGCTATCCTTGGTGCTGCAGGTCGTAAGTTGGGTGTTAAGTTTGCTACTCCTATCTTCGATGGTGCTAAGCTCTCTGATTTGAAGGAGTGGACAGATAAGGCAGGTCTGCCAAATCTCTGTTCAACCTATATCTATGATGGTGAAACCGGTGAGAAGTTCGACCAGCCAGCTACAGTGGGTATCACTTACTTCTTGAAGTTGGGTCACATGGTTGAGGATAAGATGCATGCTCGTAGTATCGGTCCATACTCATTGATTACACAGCAGCCACTTGGTGGTAAGGCACAGTTTGGTGGTCAGCGTTTCGGAGAGATGGAGGTTTGGGCTATTGAGGCCTTCGGTGCATCTCATGTTCTCCAGGAAATCTTGACAATCAAGTCTGATGATGTAGTTGGTCGTTCAAAGGCTTACGAGGCTATCGTTAAGGGTGAACCAATGCCAACTCCAGGTATTCCAGAGTCACTGAACGTGTTGTTACACGAGCTTCGTGGTCTCGGTCTCAGTGTCAAACTTGATTAATACGTACACCCCATAATAGAAGTAAAACATGGCTTTTAAGAAAGATAATAAAGTAAAGAGTAATTTCAGCAAGATTACTATCGGACTGGCTTCACCTGAGGAGATTCTTGAGAACTCTTTTGGTGAGGTAACCAAGCCAGAGACTATCAACTATCGTACCTATAAACCAGAACGTGATGGTTTGTTCTGCGAGCGTATCTTCGGTCCAACAAAGGATTACGAGTGTGCCTGTGGTAAGTACAAGCGTATCCGTTATAAGGGTATTGTCTGCGACCGTTGTGGTGTTGAGGTAACAGAAAAGAAAGTGCGTCGTGAACGTGCTGGACACATTGAGTTGGTTGTCCCTGTGGCTCATATCTGGTATTTCCGTAGTCTTCCTAACAAGATTGGTTACCTTCTCGGTATGCCAACAAAGAAGCTTGATGCTGTTATTTATTATGAGAAATATGTTGTCATCCAGCCGGGTGTCGTAGAGGGTATGAAGAATGCCGATACAGATGAGGATTTGAATGGTTCTCATAAGTTCGACCTTCTTTCTGAAGATGAATATCTCGATATCCTTGATAATAAACTCCCAGAGGGTAATGAGCGTTTGGATGATTCTGATCCAAGCAAGTTCATTGCTAAGATGGGTGCAGAGGCTATTTATGACCTCCTCACAGGCATTGACCTTGATCGTTTGGCAGGTGAATTGCGTGACCGTGCAACAACTGACTCAAGTCAGCAGCGTAAGACAGAAGCTTTGAAGCGTCTGCAGGTTGTAGAGGGTTTCCGTCAGTCTATCGGTGTGAATAATCCAGAATGGATGATCATGAAGATTATCCCTGTTACTCCACCGGAGCTTCGTCCATTGGTTCCATTGGATGGAGGACGTTTCGCAACATCTGACCTTAATGACCTCTATCGTCGCGTTATCATCCGTAACAATCGTTTGAAGCGTTTGATGGAGATTAAGGCTCCTGAGGTTATTCTGCGTAATGAGAAGCGTATGCTTCAGGAAGCTGTTGATTCACTTTTCGATAACAGCCGTAAGTCTTCTGCTGTAAAGAGTGAGAGCAATCGTCCATTGAAGTCACTCTCTGACTCTCTGAAGGGTAAGCAGGGACGTTTCCGTCAGAACCTCCTCGGTAAGCGTGTTGACTATTCTGCGCGTTCAGTAATCGTCGTTGGTCCAGAGTTGAAGATGGGTGAGTGTGGTCTGCCTAAGTTGATGGCAGCAGAGCTTTACAAGCCATTCATTATTCGTAAGCTCATAGAGCGCGGTATTGTGAAGACTGTAAAGAGTGCTAAGAAGATTGTAGACCGTCGTGAGCCAGTAATTTGGGATATCCTTGAGAATGTAATGAAGGGTCACCCAGTTATGTTGAACCGTGCCCCGACACTTCACCGTCTTGGTATTCAGGCATTCCAGCCTAAGTTGATAGAGGGTAAGGCTATCCAGTTGCACCCATTGGCATGTACTGCGTTCAATGCTGACTTCGATGGCGACCAGATGGCTGTTCACCTCCCATTGAGCAATGAGGCTATATTGGAGACACAGATTTTGATGCTTCAGAGTCATAACATTCTTAATCCTGCTAATGGTGCACCAATCACCGTTCCTTCACAGGATATGGTGCTCGGTCTCTACTATATCACTAAGATCCGCCCAGGTGCTAAGGGTGAAGGTCTTACTTTCTATGGTCCAGAGGAAGCAATCATTGCTTACAATGAGAAGAAATGTGACCTCCATTCACAGATTAAGGTAATCGTTGACGACCTCGTTGATGGAAAACTCCAGAAGCGTATGGTTGAGACATCAGTTGGTCGTGTAATTGTTAATCAGATTATCCCAACTGAGATTGGATTCTTCAATGGTATTATCTCTAAGAAATCACTTCGTGGTCTTATCGCTGACGTTATTAAGGCAGTTGGTATGGCTCGTGCTTGTGAGTTCCTTGATGGTATCAAGAACCTTGGTTACCGTATGGCATATGTTGCAGGTCTTTCCTTTAACCTCGACGATATCATCGTTCCTGTTGAGAAAACTGATATCGTAGGTAAGGGTCAGAGTGAGGTTGATCAGGTGAAGGCTAACTATGAAATGGGTTTCATCACTGATAAGGAGCGTTACAATCAGGTAATTGATGCGTGGACACACGTAAACAATAACCTTAAGCAGGCCGTTATGAAGCACATGACAGAGGCTGATCAGGGTTTCAATGCTGTATATATGATGCTTGACTCTGGTGCCCGTGGTTCTGCTGACCAGATTGCACAGCTTGCTGGTATGCGTGGTCTTATGGCTAAGCCACAGAAGGCAGGTGCTGAAGGTGCTCAGATTATTGAGAACCCAATTATCTCTAACTTTAAGGAGGGTATGTCTGTGTTGGAGTACTTTATTGCTTCTCACGGTGCTCGTAAGGGTCTTGCCGATACGGCTATGAAGACTGCCGATGCAGGATACTTGACACGTCGTCTTGTTGACGTTTCTCATGATGTTATCATCAATGAGGAGGATTGTGGTTCACTCCGTGGTCTTGAGTGTCGTGCCTTGAAGAATGGTGATGAAACAATTGCAAGCCTCTATGAGCGTATCTTGGGTCGTGTGTCAGTTCATGATGTTATCAATCCTACAACTGGTGATATTATCGTTGCTGCAGGTGAGGAGATTACAGAGGCAAAGGCACAGGCTATTGAAGATTCACCAATTGAGATGGTAGAAATCCGTTCTGTACTTACTTGTGAGAGCAAGAAGGGTGTATGTAAGAAGTGTTACGGACGTAACCTTGCTTCTGCACGTATGGTACAGATGGGAGAGGCTGTTGGTGTCATTGCTGCACAAGCTATTGGTGAGCCTGGTACACAGCTTACTCTTCGTACGTTCCACGCTGGTGGTGTGGCTGGTAATGCTGCGGCTAATGCAACTATTACAGCTAAGAGTGATGCTAAGATAGAGTTTGAGGAACTCCGTACCGTACCATTCGTTGATGAGAATGACAAGGAGTGTGAGATGGTTGTTAGCCGTTTGGCTGAAATTCGCTTTGTAGATCCTAACACTGGTATTGTACTCCTTACAGATAATGTTCCTTATGGTAGTTCTCTTTACTTTAAGTCTGGAGATACTGTCAAGAAGGGTGATATGATTTGTAAGTGGGACCCATTCAATGCTGTTATTGTTAGTGAATATGCAGGTGTTCTCCGCCTACATGACGTTATAGAGGGCGTTACTTATAAGGCAGAAACCGATGATGCTACAGGTCTTACAGAGCGTATCATTGTTGACTCACGCGATAAGACAAAACTCCCTACTGTTGATATTGTCAAGGTTGGTGCTAAGAAGAGTGCTGATGGTCTTTATGCGGCATCTGATATCCTTGGTACATATAACCTCCCTGTAGGTGGTCACTTGGAGCAGGTACTTCTTGATGGTGCTGAGATTAAGACGGGTATGACACTCGTTAAGATTCCACGTTCTGTCGGTGGTGCTGGTGATATTACTGGTGGTCTTCCACGTGTTACTGAGCTCTTTGAGGCTCGTAACCCATCTAACCCTGCTGTCGTATCTGAAATTGATGGTGAGATTACTATGGGTAAGGTCAAGCGTGGTAACCGTGAGATTATCGTGACTTCTAAGACTGGTGAGCAGCGTAAGTATCTTGTTAGTCTGTCTAAGCAGATTCTTGTGCAAGAGCATGATGCTGTTCGTGCTGGTACTCCATTGTCTGATGGTATCATCACACCTGCTGATATCTTGTCTATCATGGGTCCAACAGCTGTTCAAGAGTATATTGTTAATGAGGTTCAGGACGTATATCGTTTGCAGGGTGTGAAGATTAATGACAAGCACTTTGAGATTATCGTTCGTCAGATGATGCGCAAGGTACGTATCGACGATCCAGGAGATACTACATTCCTCGAGCAGGAACTTGTTGACAAACTCGACTTTGCTGAGGAGAATGATCGTATCTGGGGTAAGAAGGTTGTTACCGATCCAGGTGATTCTGAGAACTGCTATAAGGGTCAGATTCTCTCTGTACGTAAGTTACGTGATGAGAACTCAAGCCTTAAGCGTCGTGACCTCAAACTCGTTCAGGTGCGTGATGCCGTTCAGGCAACTGCTACCCAGATTCTTCAGGGTATCACACGTGCTGCCCTCGGTACGAAGAGCTTCATGAGTGCTGCTTCCTTCCAGGAGACAACTAAGGTGCTCAACGAGGCTGCTCTCCGTGGTAAGAGTGATAACCTTGAGGGTATGAAGGAGAATGTTATCTGTGGTCACCTCATTCCTGCCGGTACTGGTCTTCGTCAGTGGCAGAAACTCGTTGTTGGTTCGCAAGAAGAGCACGAGCGTATGGAGGCTAACAAGAAGAATGTTCTTGACTTCGCTAAGCAAAAGGCAGAGGCTACACAGGAGTAATCCTAACCTCTCATACATAAGATTAAAAGGGATTTGCAATAACTTTGCAAGTCCCTTTTTTGTATATTGCTTTAGCTGTCTAAATTCATTATTAGAACGAAAGGTGGAAGTTCTATAGCTCTTATGTGGCACACTTATTGTATTAATGTTTATACCTATAGATGTAGTTTTCTATAGATATGAGTTCTCTTGATAAGATATTTAATGTGATATAAAGTTCAGATGGTATCTATTGGTTACATTTGTTACCAAATGTGAATTGTGCAAAGGTAACAAGTGTTACCTAATGAAGAGTTTTCTATTTCTTTGGTTATGTTTACAAACTTATGGCATATCTATTGTTGTTCATTATATTAAGAGGGGTATAGTATGCCCTAACTTAATATAAGGTCTTAAAAAATAAATAAACATTAATTAAAATTAAAGAAATGACACCAAAGAAATTATGGTTGACTTTGGCAGCGGTCATTCTCGGATCGTTTGCCGTTTTATGCTTCTATGGCGTTGAGATTTTTAGAGAGATGCCACCTTTCCCTAACAAGATAGTAACAGAGAGTGGTGAAATGTTGTTTGAAGGACAAGACATAAAGGATGGACAGAACGTTTGGCAGTCTATTGGAGGTCAGACAGTAGGTAGTGTTTGGGGCCATGGCGCATACGTAGCTCCTGATTGGACAGCCGACTATTTGCATCGTGAGTCAGAATTGATGTTAGCCGAATTAGCTAAGAAAGATGGTAAGGTGTATAACCAGTTGGACGAAGCAGACAAGGCTAAGTACAAGGTATTGTTGCAAGAAGAGCTTCGTAAGAATACCTATGATGCACAGACTGGTGTTATCACCTTTAGTAAGATGCGTGCTAAAGTGGCTAAGCAATTGCATAATTATTATGCCAAACTATTCTTAAACGACCCATCTATGGCTAAGTTGCGCAATGCGTATGCTATGCGCGAAAAATCTGTAGAAGCAGTAGGCGGTCTTTCTGCTGAGAAGCGTTTTGATAAGATGGATGCTTTCTTTGCATGGTCAAGCTGGGTGTGTGTGACCAATAGACCTAATAGCGACGTTAGTTATACCAATAACTGGCCACATGACCCTGTCATAGGCAATGTTGCCCCTGCTTCGTTACATCTTTGGTCAGGCTTCAGTGTGTTAATGTTACTCTTCTGTGTAGGAATTTTAGTTTACTATTATGCTCAGCATAAAGAAGAACATGTGTCAAAGGTGCCAGAATCAGATCCGATGAGAGATCTTAAGCCTACAGCATCGATGCGTGCCGTACTGAAATACATTTGGGTCGTAGGTGCATTAATGCTGGTCCAGATGCTTTCCGGTGTGATAACAGCCCATTACGGTGTAGAGGGAGATGCTTTCTTTGGGCTACCTATACAAAACATTTTCCCTTATGCCGTATCGCGTAGCTGGCATGTCCAGTTAGCTATTCTTTGGATTGCAACCTCATGGTTGGCTACAGGTTTATATATAGCACCAGCAGTTTCGGGAGTTGAACCAAAATATCAAGCCTTAGGTGTAAACATTCTCTTTGGAGCATTGGTTTTCGTAGTTGCAGGTTCGTTAGCTGGTCAATGGTTCGGTGTAATGCAAAAACTTGGTTTGGTAGAGAACTTCTGGTTTGGACATCAAGGATACGAGTATGTTGAGTTGGGACGTCTATGGCAGATACTATTGCTTACGGGCTTAGTTCTTTGGTTGTTCTTAATGATTCGCGCACTTATTCCTGCACTTAAGCGAAAGGACGAAAACCGCCATTTACTTACTCTCTTTGTTATTGCCTCATTAGCTATCGCATTCTTCTATGCAGCAGGTTTGATGTATGGACGCCAAACTCATATGGCTGTTGCTGAGTACTGGCGTTGGTGGGTAGTTCACCTTTGGGTTGAAGGCTTCTTTGAGGTATTTGCTACGGTGGTTGCATCGTTCTTGTTCTGTCGTTTGGGACTACTTAAGATTAAGAGTGCCACAGTTTCTGTGTTGTTCTCTACTATCGTCTTTCTTGCAGGTGGTATTTTAGGAACATTCCATCACTTGTATTTCAGTGCAACCCCAACAGCAGTATTAGCACTTGGAGCTACATTCAGTGCAATGGAGCTTGTTCCGCTCGTACTGATAGGAATAGAAGCATACCATAATTATCAGCTGAGCCGTTCTGCAGCTTGGATAAAATCCTATAAGTGGCCGATATATTGCTTCATTGCAATGTGTTTTTGGAACTTCTTGGGTGCTGGTATCTTTGGTTTCTCCATTAATCCGCCAATCGCCTTATATTATTTGCAGGGACTGAATACCACTGCCGTTCATGGTCATGCAGCTCTGTTCGGAGTCTATGGTATCTTGGGAATAGGCTTGATGCTATTTGTCTTGCGCGGTCTTTATCCAAATAACGAATGGAACGATAAGCTTATAGGATCTGCTTTCTGGTGTATAAACATTGGTTTGCTGCTAATGACAGTGGTAAGTATCTTGCCAATTGGTATCCTACAAGCCTACGAAAGCATAACCAACGCTTACTGGTCGGCAAGATCGGCTGAGTTCATGCAACAAGATCTCATGCAAACATTAAGATGGCTGCGTATACCTGGAGACACGTTTGTAGCTTTGGGTGAAGTTCTATTTGTCTTGTTTGTCATCGGTTTACAGTTTGGCTGGTCGAAGAAAGGCAGACGCTAAAAGGCTGATATCCTATAAAAACAGAATTGACCCTATAAACCGCTTACAAGAGGTGGTTTGTAGGGTCATTTGGTACGTTTGGTATGAGCATTATCAACAGATGTAAGTCCCGATTTTCTTTATGTTAACCTACATTGAAGTTTAACAAATAATGTTCGATTTAAGAATAAAACTATCAACTAAATCCATTACATAACGTTGATGCTGTGCGTTTCATATACTGAAACTGTGTGTTTCAAGCCTTGAAACTTTCTTGAGACTGTATTTTGAAGGATGTGTAACTTATTAGCCTTGTCGTACGACTACTTTATTTCAACTGATTCTATTGGTTAGAATTCAAAAACTTTTATAATCAGATTTGGACAAATGACTTTTATGTATTATCTTTGCATAAGAGAAATAAAGTATTATCTAAATCATATTAACAAAATGGACAATAATAATCAGAATCAAGAGGGACAGCAGTTGCAGATTGATCTCTCACCAGAAATCGCTAAAGGTGTTTATACAAACTTCCAGATAATCTCTCATTCAAGTTCAGAGTTTGTACTTGATTTTGCTACACTTCTTCCAGGTGTACCAAAGGCAACAGTGACAAGCCGTGTTATTATTGCTCCTGAGCACGCATTGCGTCTTCTTGCAGCTTTGCAGGATAATGTAGTTCGTTATGAGAAAGAGTTTGGTAAGATTGACCGTCATGAGCCAGAGCAGGAGCCACGTACGATAGCTCCATTCGGTCCTGGTAAGGTTGATGCATAAACAGTCTTTTAAGGAGATACAACAAAGCCGTCCAAGGATTTGGGCGGCTTTGTTGTTTTTGATAATCTCGAGAGATATAGAATGAGCAGTTGTCGGAATTACTTGTATCTATAGCAATCGTAGGGAATCTGTTCGTTGACTATTCGGGTTTAACCCTGAAAAGCATATTTATAAATAAAGATACCAACAAGAGGTGTGAAAGCAAGGCTTAGTCCTATAAATGTGAAGCACGATAGCCAGTCCCAATCTCTCCACTTGATGACAAAGGGTATAAGTACAAGTGTAATAATGAGATCTATAAATATCCACATAATAAGAATTGCTTTTGAAAGACAAAGATAGAACTTATCTTGACTTTTGTTTCTTTTTCACTTTCTTCATCAGAATAACAATAAATGCTATATAATTCCATGCTTGCCAACTGGTCAAAGTAACATCAAATCTGTTCAACAGACTTCTGTATGAATCCAACCACGCATTTGTTCTTTCTATGCTGTACCTTTCTTTATACAGTATATCGTCAAACAAATAGCAATCTTGCCCACCCCCTGCTCTATAATTAAATGCTACATTTGCAAACACACCCATTCTTAGGCACATGTGTCTAAACTCTTTTGTATCGAATCCCGCATCAGCATTGAGAAATAATCCATCAGTAGAAATATCAGACTTTGTGAGTTGTGAGAATACTTCTTTAACCACTTCTGAAATATTGTACAAATCATTGTGAGAACCTGCAACTAGAGTGGATAGGGCGAGTGGTATTCCCTGACGGTCAGTTACATAAATAGCATTTGTAGTCTTGCTCTTCTTGCGTCCCTGATAGCTCTGACAATCCCCACCACGTAATGCTGTTGTATGGCTGCCATCCAAATCTATACTTGACATATCCAAGAAAGATTTATAACGGCCTAGAAGTATTGTCCACACTTTTTGCCATTCTCCTTTCTTACACCATTTGCGAAAATGTCCGTATACGGTTTTGTAATGAAGAACCTTTGCTGTGAAGAACGATGAAACTGGAAGCATATACCATTGGCAACCAGTCTTAAGCTTATAAAGAATGCATTGAATTACCTCGGACAGGCAGCTTTGGCAAATATATCCACGTTTTGCTACTGATAAATGAGGTAGAATTTCATTTTTTATTGTATCTTTGTCCAGTACTTTGTACATGAGAGGTATTTAAAGCTTGGTTCACTAATACAAAGATAAGAATTCCTCTCTATTTTAACAAAATAAAAAGTCAAGACGACTTCATTGTTTAGGTTGATATAGGCAAATGTAGGGACTTTTTTTATTTGACACAAATTATGCTAAGAAATATTTTCTAAATAATCATTAATTTTAATCAAGACGAGTGTAAACTCCTCTGACTATCAGATGAAAAGGGATTCTTCATCTACCCTCCTCCACTCAATATAAATAATAACTGAGGCTTTAAACCCAAATCGGTCATTAGACCACAATATGTACATTATTACTATGGTATGGTATTGTTTCCTAACATCTTTTATTTTCTTATCGGCATTTTGTCTGTCTTTGTAGCTTGACGTAGCCCGCTACGCCTGCGCACCAAAGCCAAACAATCTGCTCGATAATAAAACAAAATATGCTTAGGCTCTAATGACCGAATTGGGTTAAAAATGATTAACCTTTAGTAATATGGTTCTTTCGGACCAATAAATCGTTCGAAGAATTAGGACTTATTATAGCGTGCTAAGCCTCCGCACCAATGGTGTTAGGCGTCCGCACCATACGTGCGGGGCGTTCGCACGTACGTTAGAACAGGTAAGAAAACTTAATCAAAAGTACTAACTGCAAGACTATTAGACACAAAAAAACAGTCTTATTCCTTCTATAGAAAGATGGAATAAGACTGCTATATGACTTTTAAGCAGAGCTAAAGACTTACTTCTGTCTGAATCGCTCAGCCTGACTCTGAATCAAATCGGTATCCTCGAAATAGTTAATCTGCATAGCTGCACGTACCTCATCCATTGTCTGGGCTGCTGTCTCACGTGCTTCCAATGAGCCTTTCTTGAGGATATTATAAATCTCTAGAATATCCTGTTCGTACTCATGACGGCGCGCACGGATTGGATCCAACATCTTGTTCAAGACACTATTGAGCAACTTCTTACACTTCATATCACCGATACCACCAGCTGTATAAGCCGCTTTCAGCTCATCAAGGTTCTGGAACTCTGGCCAGAACTCAGCGAAGTCCTCATCTGTTGAAAAAGCATCAAGGTAAGTAAACACAGCATTTCCCTCAACATGACCTGGGTCAGACACATTCAAGTGAGTTGGATCAGTGTACATTGTCTTCACCTTCTTCCATACGGTATCAGCATCGTCAGAGAGATAGATACAGTTACCAAGACTCTTACTCATCTTCTCCTTACCATCTGTACCAGGCAGACGACGTGCTGTAGCATTCTCTGGCAACATAATAGCAGGCTCAACGAGTACTGGTGCATAAATCTGATTGAAGCGACGTACGAGTTCACGTGTCAACTCCAACATAGGCTCTTGATCCTCACCTGCAGGGACAGTAGTGGCCTTGAAAGCTGCAATATCAGCAGCCTGAGAAACAGGATAAGCAAAGAAGCCCATTGGAATGTTAGCTTCAAAGTTGCGCATCTTAATCTCAGTCTTCACCGTTGGGTTACGCTGAACACGGCTTACGCTGACAAGATTCATCAAGAAAGTGGTCAGTTCGGCTATTTCAGGAATCTGACTCTGTATGTAGAGTGTACATTTCTCTGGACTCAAGCCAGCAGAGAGATAATCTAAAGCTACCTCAATAATATTCTGTCGAATCTTCTCTGGGTTGTCAGCATTATCTGTCAACGCCTGTACGTCTGCCATAAAGACAAACATCTTATCGTAGTCTCCGAGGTTCTGAAGTTCCACACGACGGCGGAGAGAACCCACGTAGTGACCCAAGTGAAGTTTACCTGTAGGGCGGTCACCTGTTAAAATAATCTTTCCCATGTATATATTTCTGTTTTATTCGTTATGTGTATCGTTGAAGTTACTCATCGTGTCCTGGTACAGCAATGGTATCTATGCCTTCTTCTGGCTGTTCTTCAACTTGCTCTTCTTCCTTCTGTTCAGGCTCTGCTGGGGCTGTTGCCACGGTATCAACAGATGGAGTTTGCTCTACTTGAATAGGAGATTCATATGGAATCGTATCATTAGGGATGCTATCAGTCACAGGTGTTTCTGGCGAAGAAGAGCCGAAAGTGAAATAAGCACCTACACCACCAGCCAATAGAAGTAGACCGATAACAACGCCCCAAAGGATTGCATTGCTGTCTTTCTTGTGTGTTTCTCCTTGTACCTGCTGCACTTGTGAGGTAAAGCCTGTAGGTTGTTCATACTGCTGACCAGCACTCACCAAAGGTAATGTAACCTCCATGACACCTTGACAATGAGGACAAGTACACTCTATTGTTTGTCCTTCTTCAGCCTCAACAATAAACTGTGTTCCACAGTTATCACACGTTATCTGATATTTCATAACTTTACGTTGCTTAGAACTTTATTAGTAGCACCTGCCAAACTCTCGACATAAGTACCTGCCAAAGAACCACAAGCAGAGCGATATTCTTCGTCTTCGGCAAAGTGATTCATCAACAAACTAAAACTTTCAAAGTCGAAAACTTCAAAGCCACCACCATCACGCAAGAGTCCTTGTGCTTCAGCGAAATGCTTGTTGTTAGGACCAAAGAGAACCGGCATATCCCACACAGCAGCCTCGAGAACATTGTGGATTCCTACTCCAAAACCACCACCTACGTAGGCAACATCACCATAATGATAAATCGATGACAGCAAACCAAAACAGTCGATAATCAACACATCGGCATCAACAACATTCTCTTCTGTTGCCTGTGTATAGCGTACTACCTTCTTATCCTTTATCAGTGAGAGGATAGTCTTTAGATGATCTTCTCCGATAACGTGCGGTGCAATGATGAGTTTCCAGTCCTTATTCTCATTAAAGTACTTAAGGAAGATTTCCTCATCAGGCTGCCATGATGATCCTGCCACAAAGACTTTCTTTCTATCAGTAGCATTCCCATTGACGAACTTCTCCACCAAAGGCAATTTCTTGCTTGCCTCCTTGATTTGCAAAACACGGTCGAAGCGAGTATCACCCACAACAACAGCGTCAGAGATTCCTATCTTATTCAAGAGTTCCTTGCTCTCCTCATTCTGAACAAAGAAACGGCTAAAGCACTTTAAAACACGACCATAACCACGACCATACCACTTAAAGAAGATTTGATCTGGACGGAAAATGCTTGACACGCTATAGACTGGTATATCACGATACTGCAGGATATGCAGGTAATTATACCAGAATTCATACTTGATAAAGAACGCCATAAGAGGACGAACTGCACGTAGGAATCTGCGTGCATTACCCACCGTATCTATAGGAAGGTAGGTAATGATGTCTGCTCCCTCATAATTCTTTCTCACCTCATAACCAGAAGGAGAAAAGAAAGTAAGCAGAATCTTATATTGCGGATAGTCTTTTCGTATCTGCTCTATCAAAGGGCGACCCTGTTCAAACTCGCCCAATGAAGCAGCATGAAACCAAACGTATTGAGCGTCTGGCTCCACTTTCTCACGTAAAATCCGCACAGCCTCCTGTTCTCCTCGCCACATCTTGCGTAGCTTTTCATTGAAAAGACTACCCACAGCGATACCAAACTGGATGGCATACATTATTATATTATACATACTCGGCTCAATTAATTTAGCCTTTCAAGGTGCTTATCCCAACACCTCAATAGCCTTGTGCATACGCTTCAAGGTTTCCTCTTTGCCAAGGAAAGCAGATATATCGAACATTCCAGGACCCTTACCAATACCAACAAGGGTGAGTCGGAATGCGTTCATGATATCACCAAGCTTATAGCCTTTGTCCTCTACCCATTTCAAAACGATAGGTTCCTGACCTTCGACACTGAAGTCTTCGATTCCCTCCAAGACATCAGCAAGCTCGCTCATCTGCTGTGCAGAATATTCCTTCCAACGTTTCTTAACGGTCTTCTCGTCATAGCTTGTTGGTGCAATGAAGAAGAAAGAGCAAAGTTCCCAAAGTTCCTTAACGAAGCTAACACGGTCTTTCATCATATGTACAACCTGTTTCACCTGCTCCATAGTAGCCTCAACACCATTGTTAGCTACGATTGGTGCGAAGAGTTGTGCTATCTCATCATCAGACTTACGGAGGATGTATTCGTGGTTAAACCACATACCCTTCTGATAGTCGAACTTAGCTCCACTCTTTGAACACTTCGTGATATCGAATGCTTTTACAAGTTCCTCAAGCGAGAAGAGTTCCTGCTCCGTACCTGGGTTCCAGCCCAAGAGTGCCAAGAAGTTGACTACTGCCTCTGGGAAATAGCCACTCTCACGATAGCCTGAACTTACTTCACCAGTCTTAGGGTCGTGCCACTCCAATGGGAACACAGGGAAACCAAGGCGGTCACCATCACGCTTACTGAGCTTACCCTTACCCTCTGGCTTCAACAACAAAGGCAGATGGGCAAAGCGTGGCATGCTATCTTCCCAACCAAAGGCACGGTAAAGCAATACATGTAACGGTGCACTTGGCAACCATTCCTCACCACGAATAACGTGAGAGATTTCCATCAAGTGGTCATCAACGATGTTTGCAAGGTGATAAGTTGGCAATTCGTCTGCACTCTTGAACAGAACTTTATCATCAAGGATATCTGTCTTGATGCAAACATCACCACGAATCATATCATTGATATGAACTTCCTCACCTGGTTCTATCTTGAAACGAACTACATATTGTTGGCCATCTTCTATCAGACTTTCAACTTCCTCCTTTGACATTGTCAAAGAGTTACGCATCTGTAGACGAGTATGCGCGTCGTACTGGAAGTTTTCAATTTCCTTACGCTTCGCATCCAACTCCTCTGGCGTATCGAAAGCAATGTATGCCTTACCAGCTTCTAAAAGCTGATTGACGTACTTTTTATAAATATCACGACGTTCGCTCTGCCGATAAGGACCATGTTCGCCACCAAAGCTTACACCCTCATCAAACTTAATACCTAACCAATCAAAAGAGTCGAGGATATACTCCTCTGCCCCAGGGACAAAACGATTAGAGTCTGTGTCTTCAATACGGAAGATAAGTTTGCCGCCATGTTGACGAGCGAAAAGGTAGTTATACAAAGCAGTACGCACACCACCAATATGCAAAGCACCTGTTGGACTTGGAGCAAAACGCACTCTCACATTTCTTTCTGCCATTGTCTTAAATATTATATTTTCCTGCAAAATTAATGCTTTTTTTTGACTATCCGCTATATTTTTAGTATTTTCGCAAGTTGTTAGAGGATTACGCAACAAGTTACAACAGCTTGTTATAACATTTACGAAACAATATATAAGATGATAAGATTCAAAAACATAAGCAACCCCTATTGGCGGAATATGGTCTCAAGAGTAGCCTTGATTATCGTTGCCGTCGTTTTAATAGTGCTATTTTTACCCCGTACACAAGGTAAACTTTTCCATTATGACGAAGGGAAACCATGGATGTACGGACAGTTGATTGCTAAGTTCGACTTCCCTATCTTTAAGACTGATGCTGCGTTGAAGGTTGAGAAAGACTCTATCACAAAGCATTTCCAGCCTTATTACAACATTAACCAAACGGTTGAACAGAAGAAGATTGAACAGTTTAAGCAGGCATACAAGGATGGTATACCAGGCTTATCAAAAGACTATGTCGATGCGATTGCCCACCGGCTACACGAAATCTATGAGGCTGGAGTCATTGATCCACAACAATACTCTACACTTGCCAAGGACAGTAACCATTACATCCGTGTCGTAACTGGTAAGCAAGCAGTGAGTGTACCTATTAATAAAACCTACTCTACCCTTGGTGCCTATGAGCAGCTTTTCATGGACCCTTTGTTAGGTCCGAAGCGTTCCGTACTTCAGCAATGTAATCTTAACGACTACATAGAGGCAAACCTTGTCTATGACAAAGACCGTAGCGAGACGGAGATGAACGACATGCTAAGTCTTATTCCGCAGGCTTCAGGCATGGTTTTGGAGGGACAACGCATCATCGACCGTGGTGACATTGTCGATGCAAAGACCTATCGTGTGCTTAATTCCTTTGAACAAGCAATGGAGAAGCGCAAGGCTACTGAAGACGAGATAACATCTACCTTCATCGGGCAGACCATCTACGTCCTAATCTTCATTTGCCTTTTTACACTCTACTTGGCACTTTTCAGAAAAGATTATTTTAATAAACCACGTTCCATCTCACTACTTTATGTGATGATAGTCATCTATCCTATCCTCACATCCTTAATGATGGAGCATAACATTCTGAGTGTGTATATCCTTCCATTCAGTATGGCTCCGATATTCTTCCGTGTGTTTATGGACTCACGAACAGCCTTCATAGGACACATGACAATGGTACTTATCTGTGCGGTGGCTGTCAAATATCAATACGAATTCATTATCGTACAGTTTGTTGCTGGCCTCGTGGCGATTTATTCTTTGCGCGAATTATCAAAGAGAAGTCAAATCTTCCTTACCGCACTCCTTGTCACAATTGCCTCAGCAGCAGTGTACTTATCACTCCAACTCATACAAGCGGACGATTTTTCGAAGCTTGATCGCACTATGTATTACCACTTTGCTGTCAATGGTTTCTTCCTTCTCTTTACCTATCCACTGATGTTGGTCATCGAGAAGACTTTCGGCTTCGTGTCTACCGTAACAATGTTTGAGTTGTCAAACACAAACAATGAACTGCTACGCCGACTCAGTGAGGTTGCTCCTGGTACCTTCCAGCACTCTATCACGGTTGGTAATCTTGCCACAGAAATAGCCAGTAGAATCGGTGCAAAGAGCCAGTTGGTACGTACAGGTGCGCTCTATCATGACATTGGCAAGATGCTCAACCCTGCATTCTTTACCGAGAATCAGGCAGGCATCAACCCACATGACAAGCTAAACGACCTTGAGAGCGCACGTATCATCATCAGCCATGTGACGGAAGGTCTGAAACTTGCAGAAAAATACAACCTCCCACGTGAGATTAAGGAGTTTATTACCACCCATCATGGTGCTGGACTTGCTAAGTATTTCTACATACACTACAAGAATGAACATCCAGATGAGGAGGTCAACGAAGACTTGTTCCGTTACCCTGGACCAAATCCTTTCACACGTGAGCAGGCTATTCTTATGATGAGTGATACCGTTGAGGCTGCTTCACGCTCTCTACAGGAATACACCGAAGAGAGTATCAGTGGATTAGTAAACCGACTCATTGATGGTCAAGTTGCTGATGGAAACTTCACGGATTGTCCTATCACATTCCGTGACATCACCGCTGCTAAGGCTGTACTTATCGAACGTCTGAAAGCGATGTATCATACTCGTATTCAGTACCCACAGTTGAAAGCATAGAAGCTTAAGGACAACCACAAGGCTGACTCCTCTCCCCTTCCTTTCCAAAAGAAAGATACATAAACGCCAAGGGACCTCACTAAGTTACAACAATAGTAACATAGTGGGGGTTCTTTTTAGGGGACAGTCATTTGAAATGATAAAGTTTACCTCTTAAGCTTAGAAATTTGACATGATATCACACAGAGAAAAGGAGAACACGGAGGAAGATTTAAAAAGTAATAGAAGGAACGAAGGCACCGTCGATACATAGAGAAAGCGGAGGTTATTAGCCTGTTTTCTTTGACACTTTTGTGTTTAAGGCTTTGGAATTTTCTTTACAAAATAAGCCATAAAAAGACAGAAAATAAGGCTAAAAACGAGCATTAACAACACCTTTGTAAGTTGTTCGCTATCAAGCCTTTGCAAAACTGCATCTCAAAAGGTGCTTAATTGGACTTCAAAAGGGCGTTAATAAGACCTCAAGAGGGCATCTATTGCAAGCCTATTAGGCATCTTTAAGAAGACAAAAGAGCATGTATTGGTTTTGAGTCACATGAAAATAGTTTACAAAAACCTATGATGTAGGAATCAAGTTATTTGTAGAAAACAGATAGACATAGTATCAAATCGTTTTTATCTTTTAGCTTATCACTCTCTGCAAGACCATCTAATATGGGATAGTAATACCCTGCATATAGATAAGTCTTTCTTCTATTCCCATTCTATTCATTTAACGACATAAGCTTATTTCAGCCCTTTAACTACCTAATTAACACTGCACATTTTAACTAAAAATGAGAAAAAACAAACGAAAATTTGGAAGTTTAGAACAATATTCATAACTTTGCAACCAAAATATATAAGTTTTATATACACTTACGAATCAACAATGAAGTATCAGAAGACTGTCCTTGCAGCTGCTTTGCTCGCAATGGCAACAACAACACAAGCTGGAGGATTGCTTACAAACACCAATCAGAACATCGCATTTAACCGTAACTTTGCACGTGTAGGTGCTATTGGTATTGACGGTGTTTACTTTAACCCTGCTGGTGTAGCTTTTCTTGACCAAGGTTTTCATCTCTCTCTTAACTTCCAAAACGTATATCAGACACGTGAGCTTACTTCTACTTTCAGCGTGCCAGCATTAGCTAATACTCCTTACGAGTATCCTTTCAAGCTGAATGGTGGTAATGCTACTGATGGCAGTAAGTTCTATCAAGGTAAGGCTTCTGTGCCTATCCTCCCATCTTTCCAGGTGGCATATAATAAAGACAAATGGAGTTTCCAAGCTGGTTTTGGCTTGACTGGTGGCGGTGGTAAGGCTGCATTCAACGACGGTCTTCCTACATTTGAACGTCCAGTATCGCTCCTCCCTGCACTTATCAACCAGCAGTTGCCTACCTTTGCCGCACTTCTCGGACAGCAGGAAACACCTGCTACCAGCTATAGCCTTCAAAGCTATATGAGCGGTCAGCAGTATGACTTCGGACTCCAACTCGGTGTTGCTTATAAGATTAACGAGAATCTCTCTGTATTTGGTGGTGCTCGTTTCAATTATATCTATAACAAATACCAAGGTAGTATCACCAACATTTCAGCAAATGTGGGTGGAAACAACCAGAATCTCTACGATTATTTCCAATCAAAGGTTAACGCTTTGAACGAAAAAGCAAGTGCATTGCAGGCACAGGCTGTCGCTGCACAGACTCAGGCAGCAGCATATCAGGCACAAGCAGATAAAGCTACTGACCCTACTGCAAAGGCTCAGTTGCAGGCAGCAGCAGACCAATATGCAGCTGGCGCACAGAAGGCAACAGCTGGTGCAAAGCTCGTTCGTGCAGGTGCAGACAAGTTAGATAGTAGCAAGGAAAAGGTAAAAGACCGCTATTTAGAGGTTTCTCAGCGCGGATGGGGTATCACTCCAATCCTCGGTATTGACTACCGCACAGGCAAGTGGAACTTTGCTGCACGCTATGAGTTTACCACAAAGTTCAATATCGAGAACAATACAAAGCGTGATGACACCAAAAAGTATGAGAATGGCGTGAACACACCAAACGACATTCCTGGTATTCTTGCACTCGGTGCACAGTATGAAGTACTGAAGAACCTCCGTGTTATGGCAGGATATAACCACTACTTTGATAAAGATGCACGTATGGACAATGATAAGCAACGCTTCCTTAAGCATAACACACAAGAGTTCCTTGCTGGTGTTGAGTGGGATATCAACCCATCAGTGACAGTCAGTGCAGGTGGTCAGCGTACGCTCTACGGACTTGGCGATGGTAAATACCTGACCGATCTTAGCTTCGTAACGAGCAGTTACAGCTTCGGTTTCGGTGCAAAGATTAAGGTTGCAAAGAACACTCATCTCAACGTTGCTTACTTCTTTACCAACTATTCTAACTTCAAGAAGGAGTACACTGGTGCTATCGAAGCAGGTCAGGAGCAGGTGACACAGCCAGATGGTACTGTAACAATGCAGCCTAAGACTCTCGCAACTAAGAACACCGATATCTTCACTCGTACCAATAAGGTACTCGGTGTAGGACTTGATATTGATTTCTAAGCCACACATAAATCTACCGTTTTCCACAACTAATACCACTAAGAGGCAGTCAGAGTGATTCTGGCTGCCTCTAAACTTTTATAATTTCATCACAATTACTTGTCGTTTTCAACTAATATTCATATATTTGCAGCAGAAAGGAATAAGTTTATGGGAACAACAATATCAACACTTGCCTCAAGGATTGCTTGTAAACAAGCATACCAAGAGAAAAAGAAATTAGAAAGCTTGCAAAGGATTGCAAGGTACTTATCTGCCGAAGAGAGAGAGGTTCTCTTCAGTGGGAATGGTTTTGTACGTGTACCAAAAGAGGAAGCCGAGAGAATGAAGATTGATGCTTACCTCAATACTTAAACATCAACAAAAATGAGCCTGAGTTATTATCCTTACAGATTTGTGAAGAAAATAGATGAGCCTTGGGATGGACCTCAAGGCTTTTTACTTTATAAACTTTTGTATTCGTTTAAGTCTAATAAAAGTCATCAGACTTATTGGGTGTGGGTAGAGGTTTATTCACAACATTTTTATGCCGTCAAGTTCCATCTAAAAGCACATAGAGATAGTGACAAGAAATATAATATCCTGACGGGACTTAACGAGCCAAGAGAATGTATACAGACTTGTATGGCTATTATGAAAGAAGTTTCTGGGAAAGACGATAAAGCTTCTTTTGGTTTTATTGGTGCTAACTCTATTGGGGAGTCTGAACTTGAAACTAAAAGATTCCGAGTATACAGTAGGTATATGCAGACCTACTTTAACTCAGAAGAGTTTGAACATCATTATAACCTCATGAAGAGTGCGTATTTAATAATATGTAAACAGCAATTAAAAGATAATCCCAACCTCATCAATGACATCGTTGAAGGCTTTAAAGAACTTTACCCCTACTTTGACTAACATCTATCTTAAACCGATTTATACATGAGATAAAAGATGCTTTTCACACCTTATCGTATTTGAAAAATATGCTTTAAAAGTGGTCAAACAACATTTTAGAAAGGACTAACATAAGTTCCAATCCTACCCTAACAACAAACTCCATTCATTTATTTTCATGAACAAAAGAAATTATTTTCATGAAAAGAAATATTTATTTTCATGATAAAAAATATTTTTCTTCATGAAAATAATTTGGGGAATAAGACATTAGAAAAGAGAAAAGTAACTAATACTAAAGTGGATCAACATCATAATACACTTGAAGAGCACCATATCTCTTATCCTTCAACATGGCTTCTAAGGCTCCACGAAGATACTGGCGAACACGAGAATAGTCAATACCATTCTCCAACTTTAGCATAATCTTTCTAATGTTTAAGGTCTTCACTCGAGCTACAGCAGGTTTGTCAGGACCTAACACACGGTCACTGAAGATTTCACGGAGCCTACTTCCTAATTCCAAACCTGCTGAATTTACCGTGTTTTCATCCCTATGCTTCAAATAGACATAGACAAGTCGATAGAATGGAGGATAATGAAATTCCAACCTCTCGGTAAGTAAGTCGGAATAAAATGACTGATAATCATTACGCACCACCTGCTGAATAACAGGCAACTCTGGACTCTTTGTCTGCAGAATTACCAAACCCTGCCTACCCTTTCTGCCTGCTCGTCCACTCACTTGACTCATCATCATAAACGCTTGCTCGTATGCACGAAAGTCCGGATAATTCAACATTGAGTCTGCATTGAGGATTCCCACGACCGAAACCTTATCAAAGTCGAGACCCTTTGAAATCATCTGCGTACCAATCAGAAGATTGCTCTTCCCCGTAGAAAAGTCATTAATCAAACGTTCATAAGCATTACGTGTGCGGGTTGTATCAAGGTCCATACGCGCAATACGAGCCTCAGGGAAGATATAACGGATTTCATCTTCGACCTTCTCCGTTCCATACCCACGACCACGGATATCCTCACTTTTACAACAAGGGCAAACATCTGGCACCTTCATCGTATAACCACAATAGTGGCAAGAGAGGTAGTTCATGTTCTTATGATACGTCAACGAAACATCACAGTTTGGACACTTTGGAACCCATCCGCACTGTCTACACTCCACCATCGGTGCAAAGCCACGTCGATTCTGGAACAATATTGCTTGTTCGCCACGCCCTAAAGCCTCACGGACAGCAGAGAGAAGACGCGGAGAGAAGGGACCTGTCATCATCTTTCGACGATAAAGATCCTTTATATCAACAATCTCTATTTCGGGAAGTTGAATATCTTTATAACGACGTGTCAGCTCAACAAGTCCATACTTGCCTTGTTTTGCATTGTAATAGCTTTCCATTGAGGGCGTAGCTGTTCCCAAAAGTGTCTTTGCATTAGGATACATCTGTGCCAACACAATTGCTGCTGAGCGAGCATGATAACGAGGAGCAGGGTCTTGTTGCTTAAAACTCTGCTCATGTTCTTCATCTATAATAACAAGACCTAATCGATGAAATGGGAGAAAAATAGCACTTCTTGCACCTAAAATTACATCGTATGGCGAATTAGACAACTGCTTATGCCATATCTCCACACGCTCCGCATCGCTATACTTACTATGATAAATTCCCAATCGATCGCCAAAAACAGCCTTCAAACGCTCTGTAATCTGAACCGTTAGAGCAATCTCAGGCAAGAGATACAACACCTGCTTATGTTCATTGAGTGCTTTCTGAATGAGATGGATGTATATTTCCGTCTTTCCAGAAGAGGTCACTCCATGTAGTAGTGTCACACGATGAGACATCATTTGCAAGAGAATCTGATTGTAAGCCTCAGTCTGTGCTTCGTTCAGAGGTTTAATATTCTCTGGATGTGATGGTTTCCCACTGTTCAATCTACCGACCTCCTTCTCATAGGTAACCAATATTTTCCTATCCTGTAAAGCACGAATAACACCAACTGAAGCATGAGTAACGTTCATCAACTCTTCCCTTGTTACCTCTCGCAGCACTGTTTCTGATGTGATTTCCGCCATTTCATCGACACCAGCCAATTGTAAATAAGCCATAAGAACTTCCACTTGTTTCGCTGCACGCTTCATAGAATCAATCATAAGTGAGAGCGTCCTTTCATGGCGTAAGTTGTCAGCTAATCGGATATAAAGTTCTGTTCGTGGTCGATAACCGTATTCCTCTTTCAGTCCCGATGGCAATGCAGCCTTATAGACATCCCCAATTAGCGACATATAGTAATCGGATATCCAATGCCAAAGTTTCAGTTGTTGTGGGAGAAGTACAGGAGTGTTATCCAATACATCTATGATATTCTTATAGGTAATCTTCTTTCCGCCTGCAGCATCATTCTCCGATGGATTCGGTATATTTACAGGATATTCCGCAACAATGCCCACATAGATCTTACTCTTTCCCAAAGGCACAGACACACGTACACCAGCTGTCACCCGAGATGCCAATGCATCGGGTACACCATACGTAAAATAGCCTTCAAGAGGAAGGGGGAGAATAATATTAGCGTAAGTCATTACAAATTCTTTATTACCTATCAACCAACACAAACAATACTATAAGCCAGACATTGGTTTGAATACAAAGTTACAAAGAAAGATACAAATACACAATGATAGAAGTCATCAATAACACTATTCTCTCACAGAAACGGTATCAATATAATGTTTTATCACATAAAAGTCCCATTACATTCTCGATGAAATGGGACTTTTTAATATATTACTAAACTTCTGTTCTTAGAAGAAATAGGCTATACCCACTTGCCATGAGTTATTACGACTACCCTTCTTATTAAAGACAGACGTCGCTGCATCAGTAGCAGTTTTCCAGGTTGCATGCCCAGTCTTACCACAAGCTATATTATAGTTAGCACTAACTTGCAAATTTTTAAATGCCGTTACACCGAAACCAAGGTTGACACTGAAGTTACTATTCTTCAATGCATAGGTACTCTTCATGTTCCACTGATACTCCTTTTCACCAATATTAAATGCAATCTGAGGACCACCAAAGAAGAAAATGCTTGCCACACTACCTAATCCAACAGAATAGCGAGCATTCACAGGAATCGCTATCTGCTGTTGTTTTACGGTCTGCGTCATAGTAGCATAATCAAGTTTGGCTGCACGATAGTCATAGAGAACAGAAGCATCCATACCTAAACCTACTACTGGTAAGGTAAACTTCACAGTAGGACCAAAGAACCAACCTATCTGATTAGATTTATCAAACACTTCACTATCAAAGTAAAAATCACTCACATTCAGTCCTGCCTTTACACCAAACTTTAATGGTTCATCAGCATGGACTGGAACAGAAATAAGAAATGATAGGACTAAGAAACCCAATGAAATATTTTTTTTCATGACCATAAGTGTTAATAATAAAGAACTAAATTCACTCCTCATCATGCAAAGCTGGTATGCTTACACATCTGAGAGAGACTCGAAATAGTACAACTTTCCGAGTACCTTTATATATTAACTGAATCTGTAAGGATATTATTGTCCGTTTAAAATTAATTAAGTTTGGTTCTATAAAATTCCTTTAATGAAGTTTTATCTATCCCTCATTAAAGGCTGATTCCATCGTAGTTTCTACAGAACCAACCTTAAGGAAATTTAGGTTCTTCCAAAAGATGGAGCGATAATGTAAGCCTATTACATAGTAAGTTACATAAGAAGCAGAAGAAACAGAACTTAAAATAATACACAGAGGTGTCTCTATTGAGCTACAAATCTAAAAACAAAACCTCCCTTTCCTCCTTCCCTCCGTGTGAGATTTAGCTTCAAAAGATAAAGAAATATATTGACAAAATAATCAAAAAAAAGGAAAAGAAATGACTTAAAAGCGAGTTGCTTTAGCACCTACGTAAGTCATTTGTTATCAAATAGTTGCAGAGATAGATTTTTAAAGGTGCTTAACAAGGCTTCAAAAGGGCGTTAATAAGAACCCAAAAGGGCATCTCTTGCAAGCCAATTGGGCGTTAAATGCAAGCCATTTGATGGTCTTTTAAAAATCAATATATGAAAATTTAGGACAAAAAAAAGATTTCAGTCATTTAAGTGATAAGCTTTGCTTGTTACATTTAGAACTTTAAGAAAAATAAAACAGAGCAACTCCAAGTTTCTTGTTACAAACTTAGAGTTGCTCTGTATGCCTTATTATAGAATAGCTTTAGACTATTACACCAAAATTCTGAAGAGTAAAAAAGAATATTAATGACGCTCGCGGCGAACTGTTACACGCGCTGGAGAGACTCCTGCACTTCCACTTGAAGATGAACGACGAGAGCGACTAACACCACTTATCGATGGACTTGTGCGACGAGAACGTCCAATCTTTCGTGGGGCTTTCTCAGCTTCCTTAGCCGCAGAAAGGCTATCAAGACTATCTCGACGAGCAGGATCGCCATAGATTGTCTTCTCGAAAGCAACCAACTCACGCTCTATCTTCTTCTGTTCTGCAGCCATTGCAGAATCATTTGGACAGTATTGTGCGAGTGTCTTACCCAGCATATTAGTTGTCTTGTAAATCTTTCCCTTATAGAGATTCATCGTGAAATAATCGTCTACACTCATCGTTGCAGCATTATTCAGATTACTGGTCATGATGGTCTGCTTAGCAAAGAATGGGGCCAAGTCATCATAACGCACCCAGAAGAGCGGGTATTTCACTTCGCCATCTCCGAAATCATCTTCACGATACATAATCGGACAAAGAGCTACGACCTTACGATGAAAGGTTGCTGTTCCTTGATCATAATAGGCACTCTCCTTTAGATAGTAGCCTTTCACCTCACCTGAAGGGATATCACTATTGTCAAGGCGAATACCATGATCGGTGCGTTCGTAGAAGATATGATAGTTATCAAGGAACTGCAAAGGCTTAACTCGAGCAGAATCCGTAAATATCTCATTGCCGTCCATACGATAGTTATAGGCTGCAATACCCCCACGATTAGGACCATTCATCATCAACTTGAAGATGTAAGTAAAGAGATTCATCTGCGAACCTACAGGTTCAGTAGGATAATATAATCCAGCATTAGCATCCTCGGTAAGTTTGAGTTCACGATAGATATCACGTCGCCAAACAACATCTTCCTCCATAGGAGCGGTTGTAGGGAAGGATATCTGCGCACGTGTAGTAATCGTATTAGCAGGCGACTGACGCTGTTGTTGATTACGACGTGCAGCAGGCTGCGCACTTACAGAGAGTGCCAAGCAGGCTGTGCAGACTATGAGAAATATCTTTTTCATTATTATTTTGTTTGTTCTTTACTAAAAGAGATGCTGTGATATAGTGTTTTATGAGTAGATACAGTATCAAGACTATCTATCAACTTGTCAACCCGTAAGCTCGTCTACGCATTAACTATCACCTCACAATTACCTCCATATTTCTTCCATTAAGCGTTCGAGTGGTACCATCAGGTCCATGAACGACAACGTTTGTGATATAGAATCGCTTGTTACGGCTCAACTGTCGGAACTGTTCTTTCTGCTGTGGAGAGAAGGAAGCACCATTACTTGCAAGCGGTACAGCGTTACCCATATTATCAAAGAAGACAACACGGAAGCTGGTTACACTGAAAGGAATATCGAGTAAGCCATCATCAATAGCTGCCTGAATGCCTGGTGCAGACATAAGTGCTGCCTTTGAGAGGGCTCCACTATTAAATCTATCAGCACCCATAGCGATATATGGCGATGGATCCGGCAATTTCCTCACACGGAACTGGTAGTCTCCAATCTTACGACCCTTAGCGGATACAGAGATAGTTACAGGCTGACCAACTGCTGAAGGACGTGCGATAAAATGTCCACCTCCCCTTGCTACGAGCGATCCACCTGACATAGTAGCTTGCACATCATGCTGAGAAGTATTAGGAATACTAATGGTGATTGGGTTATCAAAGCCTGCATAGAGTACGTTCATCAGGTCTGCTGCAATAGTAGCCATTCCATCAAAAGGTGGCACCTTCTGCATTCCTTGAGGACTGATATACTCTTTTGGCTGTGGACCACCCGTCACCCAATAGTCTTGTGAGAAGTTTCTACACAACACATTACCTGTTAAGTCCTTGATAAGGATGTATCCATTCAAAGTATGCTTACCAGGTGCACCTGCTTTCACAGTTATCTGGTTGCCCTTAATAAGTTGTCCATTAACAAATACCTGTGGCTGTTGTGTAGAGTCTACAGCCCCCATAAACATCTGTGCAGTCATTGTCTCACCTGGATAAAGGCGTGTCTGACTTGGCACAACGAATGCCTGAAGCTTGTTAACGCGTATATCTTTCAATCCAACATTAGCCACCAAGGTGTGTAACACCTCACCTTCTGCATAGCGAACATCGCTTTGTAACTTAGAGAGAAGCGTTACCGCTGCCGCAACAGGCATATTTTCGAACATATACTCTTCCCAGTTCTTACCCATTGAATGGTGAGGCACCTCCGTAGAGAGGTTACTTGCAATAATCTTCTTCTGTCGTGGGTCTGTTACAAACTGTAATATACGTGCTCGATAGCTATTGATAGCCTCGTAAAGCTTATGCCCTTGTCCATTAGCCGGGTTCAACATAATATAACTGGCAGCCTCAATATTATCCTTTCCTTCGATGTTTAAGGGGTCACCTTTCTCACCGTCAGCCTCACGAACGATGGCTACTTTCAGCGCTTGTGCATAGTTATAGAGGGAATCACTCATCTCTCTAACCGTAGATGCCATCATAAACCACTGCTTAACCTTCTGTGGATTCTTGCGCATCATTTGGTCGAGTTCGCCAAAGATAGCTTCATTTTCCTTAGATGAATTCCCCGTCGTACGGTTCAAGCTCTCTTCAACAACAGAGAAGCCATTGAGTACCTCGGTAGAGATATTCAATGCCAACATTGCCATGAGGACGACGTACATAAGGTTAATCATCTTCTGGCGTGGGGAAATCTTTCTCTTCTTAATAGCCATTAATTCTATTATTTGTAGTGGGAAGACAGCTGAAAACAGACGTCTTCCCTACCATATTTCATCATTACAAGCTTTCAGGGGTAGACTGCTGAGGGGCAACATTAGGTGCTGCCACACGCATATTAACAGTCATTGCCTCAATCATTCGAGCATAGATACTATTGAGTTGCTCTATCTGCTGTGCCATCTTACGGGTCTGGTCATTAATCTGATCGATTGTACCAATCTGCTGGCTGGCACTCTTAAGTTGCATCTCATAAACCTTAGCAATACCTGTGAGAGTACGATTGAGGTTCTCCATCTCTTCGCTATCACGTGTCAAACGCTGACTCTGGTCGTTCACTTTACCCAACATCTCTGTCAGATTCTGCAATGCAGCAACATAGTTTGTTTGTGCTTCTACCATCTCTGGTGTCTGCTGTTGTGCATCTGCGATAGCTTTACTCTGCTGACCAACAACAGCTGCAGCGATATCATTAGCTGAAGGCATTGCCTCTTGAACACTCTGTGCAATATTCTCTGCAGCAGCATATTGTGCCTGTGGTGCAACTGCGGGGTGTTCAACAGTATTTTCGTTGTCATCAAGAAGTTCCTCAGTAACATGTGTTGGGAGATCACGACCATCATCTGTCTTATCAAATGGACGGTCGAACGCCGAGAGGAAGAACACGATAACCTCAGTACCCATACCGAAGTAAAGCATAATATTAGCTCCTGGCAAGTGGGTCAACTTAAACAAAGCTCCAAGAATAACCACTGAAGCACCCCAACTATAACCATAGTTTAGAAACGTTTGTCCAGGAACACTATCCATCCACTTCTGCAGATGGTATATAAGATTGTATTTACTGTACTGTGTCATTTATCTTCTCTTTTTCTTACTGCTTTTCTTATTCTCTTTTGCTGCCTCACTTGAAGAACTTGCAAGACTACGAACACAACGGAAACCGATGTAGCTACGTGGTTGGTTCTGATACTCCCAAGTACGCCAAGCACTGCGGATATAGCTCTCTGGATCCTTCCAGCTACCACCACGAACACTCTTCTTCTTCAAGCGATATGGGTCTTCTTTGGCTGCTTTATAGTCCAACTGTGGATTGAGGTCATTCATCGCATCAACACCCGCCTCTGTATAAATGGTACTTGTCCACTCGGCAACATTACCTGCCATATCATAGAGACCATTAGAGTTTGCGCCATAGATACCAACCTTACTTGTTATCAAATTACCGTCTTTGGTGTAGTTTCCGCGGTCTGGCTTAAAGTTAGCATAGAAACAACCGTTACCATTCTTGACGTTTTGATTGTCCCAAGGGAACTCATCTTGATTCTTTCCACGAGCCGCAAACTCCCACTCAGCCTCTGTAGGAAGACGATAACGCTGTACATAGCGCGCCTCTTTTCCCAAGCCTTTAAGCAGATACTCCGTACGCCAAGCACAGAAAGCATTAGCCTGCTCCCATGTTACACCTACTACAGGATAGTTGTTATAAGTTGGATTACTAAAGTAATTACGGAGATAAATCTCGTTGTCTGAGTTGCGGAAGTCATTCACCCAACAAGTTGTATCTGGATAGATATTAACGATATAGGTATTGAGGAAGTCCCAAGGACCTGTCAACGGACGATTGATGGTCTCGCTATGAATAACGCCGTTTTCATCGATATAAGCTGTATCCTTTGATATCATCACCACCTCATTAGGGTCGACTGTAATATCAGTATTCAAATTACGCTCCTGTGGATTCAAACGGTTACGACGAAGAGCGGCTGATGTGTAATCGTAAATCTCATAACGATAGTTCAACTGTCTGCCATCAATACTCTTCTCACCTGTTACTGGATTAGTTACATAAAGGCTCTCGAAAGCACGCTGCTCATCCTCATTAGGCTTACGAGGAAGTCGCTTGTTCCAATCCAAATGTGGTGTGACAGGATCGCCATTCTTATCTTCTGTAATCATATAGCTTTCATCACCACCATATGCAGGGTCTGCCAAACGGGTACGGATAATAGAATCACGAACCCACTCTACAAACTGCTTATACTCGGAATTGGTTACCTCTGTTTCATCCATCCAGAATCCATCAACAGAGATGTCCTTTACAGGTGTCTTCTTACCCCATAGGGAGTCCTGCTTTTCCAAACCCATTCTTAACCAGCCACGCTTGACAAGTGTCATGCCGTAAGGTGCTGGTTCGCGAAAGGCACGACCTCCACCAACGCCAGTGACCTCACCGCCACGACCTGACGAAGCGGTTGACTTACCAGCAAAACAGCCTGTCAATGTTCCCAAGACGAGTGCACCAAGACAAATGGCAACTATACTTTTCTTCATTTTCATTATATCTTTCTATAGAAATCTTACGCTTTTATGTTTGTTCCTACCTTTCTTCTGCAGGTTTATATCGGTTTGATAGCTGACAAACAGCCCATGACTACCATTCTTGAAAGCTGCTGTACCCGTGTACATCTCATAGCTATAACCCAAGTTAATTCCGTGGAATGTTCCACCAATCATGGCTGTCACTGAGTTTGTTGGACTATAAGAGACTCCTCCATAAAGTACTTTCTTCTCGTGCGTGTAGACTAATCGAGCGGTGATATCAGCCCGATAGTTTACGCCATCATACCGTGCCAAGACAGAAGTCGTTATAGTAAGAAACGGATTTCGTAATTTAATATTGTATCCACCCGTTAAATAATATGTTCGATTTATCTGTAATTCATTGGTCTCTCCCAAATCTACTAAGAGCGCATTAAGGTGCTGAACAGATGCGCCAACATACCAGTTCTTATGCGTATAATAAACTCCAACTCCCAAATCGAGTCCGTGACCGTTGACTTCTCCTTGTGCTAAAGCTGGGTCGCTTGACTCTTCTGGGTCTAACTTAGAGCCATCTAATTTTTCAAAAAGCATACCCACCTGAACACCTGCTGATAGCATTCCGCCCCAAAGGTCCTTACGAAAGGCGTATTGTCCTGCAACACGCTGATGAACAAAGGCTCCTAACTTATCATTCAAAATAGAAACGCCCACACCATGATATTGCTTCATGAAATAGATAGGCATGTCTGCTCCTACGTAGAAAGTATTCGGGTTGTGTTCGTAGCCTGCAAAGTCGAGGGCGTAAGCACCCACAACATTCAGCTTATTGTCCTTTCCTACTGTGGCTGGATTAAACGACGACTCCATCGCCCAGTAGTGACTATAAGACGGATCATACTGTGCCTTGACAGAATTTCCTATCAGACAAGCAAGTGAAAATATGAGTATTAAACGTTTAAACACGATTCTATAACGTATGTCTGGTTGAATTATTGCTTTCTACACGTATAAATATTAAAGAGCGTATGAATACAGAAAGGAAACGCTCTGATAAGAAAGGACTGCCACACCTCTACCACTCTACCCCTTACTTGTCAGGAGAAAGAATGTATACATAAGTGATGATTGTAAATAAATTTCACGTGTCAGATTTTTAATGATGCTCTTTTAGCTTTGAAAAGACGCCCAATTGGCTTGCAAAAGATGCCCTTTGGAAGTCCAACTAACGCCCTTTTGAAGTCCAAATAAGCACCTCTTACAAACCAAGATTATAACTAACTGACTATAAAATAGTTGCAAGAACAAAGAAAACCATAGTATTTCAACAAAAAACGACCAACAAAGATAATTGTTTTGTCATATAATTTCAAATAGCAAAAGCGATCGTTTTATCTCTATCTGAGTCTGTGCACATAAAAAGTTAAGCCAATAACAAATACTATATATACAATAAAAGACTCATATACATATTAGTATGGCTATTACTTGGGCTTTTGCTTCCCACTAACAACAATAAAAAAGAGGTTGTAACGCTACGTTACAACCTCTTTTTTATTCTTTAATATTCGTCTTCATTCCACAAGAAATCGTCCTTTGAAGGATAGTCAGGCCAAATATCCTCGATACTATCATAGACATCTCCTTCGTCTTCAATTTCTTGAAGATTCTCAAGAACCTCAAGTGGTGCACCTGATCGCATTGCATAGTCAATCAGCTCATCTTTTGTTGCAGGCCATGGAGCATCTTCCAGCTTAGAGGCCAATTCAAGTGTCCAATACATATTCTTATTTTTTTACATGATTCTTAGTGCGTGCAAAAGTAACATTTATTTTCTTATCTGCAAGTATTTTTCCATGTTTTTTCACTTAAACTACTATCATTATTCAAATAACGTGACAAAATGAAGAAATAATCTGATAATCTGTTGACAAACTTAAAGATTTCAGGTGAAACTATTGCGATATGGGATAGTGTTACAATTCGACGTTCTGCACGGCGACAGATTGTACGACAAACATGACTTTGAGCAGCTGGTAGAGTTCCTCCTGGTAGAACAAAATGATGCTGTACAGGGAGTTGGGATGAGAGCTTATCGATATTTGTTTCTATCTCCTTAATAAGTTTTTGTGTGCAAAAACGGTCGTCTTCCTTTATCTCTGCACAGGCGAGTTGCCCACCAATTACAAAGAGTTCTTCTTGAATTTCCACAAAAAAATCAATTAAGCTGACAAAAGTATCTCCTTCTTCTAAGGTATCTGCCTGCAATAACGAGATAAGTAAACCTATATTCGCATTTAATTCGTCTAATGTTCCATATGCTTCTATACGCATATCATCTTTCGATAAGCGACTACCATCACATAAGGAGGTCATACCCTTGTCACCTGTCTTCGTATATATCTTCATAATAGTATTACATATCTAAAGTTTAACCTTGTGTTTTCAAAAATTTACTATATATGACTGCTTTACCATATCATTTTTCAGAAACAGTACGCCACAATAATATAAATCAAAGCTAACACCTGTGCGCGAATCTGATATAAGCTCTGACCAGTATTTCTGAGCTTCTTTATCTCGCTTGATATTCTCTATGATCAACACACTTGATGAAGGTAAATGGTCCAATACCTTATCAACAACCATACGATAGTTTGCAACAAGAGGTACACGCACCATACTATACT
>NZ_CP072348.1:1460000-1650000 GCF_018127925.1 Prevotella melaninogenica
GCACTAAGAGAGTTTTAGGAGTAATTATTAATAACCATTAAGGACGCTATGAATACCGTCCTTAAGCATAGTAACATCAAAGTTTATAAGATAACCATATCTTAGATTCTGTAACTTTAAATAAGTCATTAATTGCTTAAAATGTACTGGTGATAACTCTCCCACCGACTTAATTTCTATAATAACCTTTCCATCAACCAGCAAATCTATTCGATAGACCTCTCCAAGTTCTATACCTTTATACAGTACTTTTATGGGCACCTGTCTTTCTACCTTAAAGCCTTTCTGTGTCAATTCATACATCAAAGCCTTCTCATAGACACTCTCTAAGAGCCCTGGTCCCAATAATGAGTGAACTGTGTAAGCACAGGCTAAAAGCCTATGTGTGTATTCATCTGATATTATTTCCATGATTCTTTAAGGTTATAGTTCTACTATCTATAATAGATTACGTTCAAGGATTACAATTCTCCTTATTCTCATTCCTCCTCGTTTTCAAGCTAAAAAAAGTCTTCCAACACCTCTTTGTGCCAAAGGCACCTCTCTACTCCGTGCTCTCCTTGACTCTGTGTGAACCTTATTTGGGAGTAAGAGTTAGCCTCTATAGCACCCTTTCAAATAAAACCCTTTACTCTTTCTCCACGTCAGGAAGGTCCTCTTCTATAACGAGGTTGTCAATAATAAAGTTCTGACGTTCCATCGTGTTCTTACCCATATAATACTCCAAGAGCTTAGCTACCTGGTCATTCTTATGTAAAGTAACCTGTTCTAAACGCATATCTGGACCGATGAAATGGGCAAATTCGTCAGGAGAGATCTCACCAAGACCTTTGAATCGAGTGATTTCTGGGTCTGGACCAAGCTCGTTGATAGCTGCTACACGCTCCTCCTCAGAGTAACAATAACGTGTAATAAAGTCGTTCTTTTTCTCTCCTTTCACACGACGAGCGTCCGCTTCGGCAATTACCTCTTTGTTCTTTATCTTTGTTCGACGGTTACGAACACGGAAAAGCGGTGTCTGAAGGACATATACGTGTCCTTTCTTTATCAGCTCTGGGAAGAACTGAAGGAAGAAAGTTATTATCAACAAACGGATGTGCATACCGTCAACATCGGCATCCGTTGCGACAATTACCTTGTTATATCTAAGCGAATCGAGTCCGTCTTCAATGTCGAGCGCAGCCTGAAGGAGATTGAACTCCTCATTCTCATACACTACCTTCTTCGTCAGACCAAAGCAGTTAAGCGGCTTTCCACGCAATGAGAAGACCGCTTGTGTGTTGACATCACGACTCTTAGTAATACTTCCGCTGGCTGAATCTCCCTCTGTTATAAAGATAGAACTCTCCTCCTTTCGATCGTTCTTCACGTCACAATAGTGTACACGACAGTCACGCAACTTACGGTTATGGAGGTTGGCTTTCTTCGCTCTCTCACGTGCTAACTTCGTTACACCAGCCATTGCCTTACGCTCTCGCTCGGTCTCCTTGATTTTATTCTCAAGTATATCGGTGAAGTCTTCTTTATGAATATGAAGGTAGTTGTCAACGTTTGTCTTGATAAAGTCGCCCACATACTTATTGATAGACTCACCATCAGGCGACATCTGTGTGGAACCTAACTTAATCTTTGTTTGTGACTCAAATACTGGTTCTTCAACGTTTACAGCGATAGCAGCCACCAATCCGTTACGAATGTCACCATACTCATACTTGCCGAAGAACTCTTTTATTGTCTTGGCAATATGCTCCTTGAAGGCTGTCTGGTGTGTACCGCCCTGCGTTGTATGCTGACCATTCACGAAAGAGTAATACTCCTCGCCATATTGATTGGTGTGTGTAAAAGCAATCTCAATATCCTCTCCCTTCATGTGAACAATCGGATACAATGGATCAACAGTCATATTATCAGTCAAAAGGTCCTTCAAACCATGTCGACTAAGTATACGACGACCATTGTACATAATCGTCAATCCGGTGTTTAGATAGGTATAGTTACGGAGCATCTCCTCTACTATATCATCATGGAAGCTATAATTCTTGAAGAGCGTTGCGTCTGGTTCAAAGTAGATATAGGTACCATTCTCGTCCGCAGACTTCTTTGTTTTGTCGCTTTGTAGGTTTCCTTTCTCAAACGATAGTTCACGTACCTTACCATCACGGAAGCTCTTTACCTCAAAATGTGAGCTTAGTGCATTAACGGCTTTCACACCGACACCATTCAAACCAACACTTTTCTTGAACGCTTTAGAGTCGTATTTACCACCCGTATTCAGCACTGACACAGCCTCAACAAGCTTTCCTTGTGGAATACCACGACCATAGTCGCGCACACTAACACGCAGATTATCCTCCACATCAACCTCGATACGGTCGCCAGCATTCATCTTAAACTCGTCAATAGAGTTATCAATGACCTCCTTCAAGAGTACATAAATACCATCTTCTGGCAACTTGCCATCGCCCAAACGACCAATATACATACCCGGACGGGTACGCACGTGCTCCATATCCGATAGGTGTCGGATATTATCGTCGGTGTAAGAAACGGGTGTTGGGGGTTGAGTGTTGGGTGTTGGGGGCTGAAGGTTGGGGGTTGATGATTTATCCATGTGCTGGGTTGTTGGCTGTGAATTATTGGTTATTGAGGGTTAATTATTAGGTGATAAGGGCTTAACTATTTTATTATATTGAGTGTTCATTAATGAGCAATTAGGTGTTAATATAGAAGAAACACGTGAAATTATAGAAAGAACACATGTTAAAGCTGTCCATCAACACCCATCATTCATCACCCATCACCCAATAGCTTTTCTATAGCATCTACGCTTCTTGTGCATAGTTGGGTCTAATGGGCCCCACTGACTCTGTACGCTTTCGTTGGTTTCCATCTCGACATGCGTCTCACCCCACTTGAAGCCGTACTTCACATAACGTGGAATGAGGTCAGCAAAGACAAGGGAATTAGCCCCCTTTGAGCGATACTCTGGTAGGACACCAATAAGGAGAAGGTCTACAACCTCCGTCTTATGGAACTTTATTGCACGTAGTAAATGCCACCATCCGAATGGGAAAAGACGTCCACGGTGGCACTTCTGCAAGGCACGTGTTAGTGATGGGATTGTGATTGCAAGACCAACTAACTGGTTATCCTTATTGCCATCCTCAATAACTGTAATGAGATCGAGGTCGGCAAGTGGGAAGTACATCTTTACATACTGGTCGATCTGGCGATCAGTTAACTCAGAGAAGCCATACAAATTAGCATAAGTCACATTGATTAAGTCAAAGAGTTTCTTGCCATAACCACCCTCGAAGATTTCCTTCTTAGTCAGTTTACGCACATGGAGATTATATCGTTTCTCCACCATCTCTGCAATCTTTGTATATTTCTCTGGAGCTGTCTCTGGGACATCAAGACGATATTCTACATAGTCATTATCCTTTTCCCAGCCACCAAGTTTCTCCATGTGCTTTGGATAATAATCGTAGTTATAGATAGTTGCCATTGTTCCGAGCTGATCAAAGCCCCATGTCAACATACCTTCTGGGTCCATATCTGTGAAACCAAGTGGACCAACAACAGAGGTCATGCCCTTCTCTCTACCGTAGTCTTCAACAGCTTTCAACAGAGCTTTTGATACTTCTATATCGTCAATGAAGTCTATCCAGCCGAAGCGAACATCCTGCTTGTCCCACTTTTCGTTTGCTTTATTATTGATGATAGCAGCTACACGCCCCACCACTTTTCCCTCCTTCAAGGCGAGAAAATACTCAGCTTCGCAGAAGTCAAAAGCAGCATTCTTGTCTTTTGACAACGTATTAAACTCATCACTATAGAGGTTTGGGGCATCATACTGATTACCCTCGTAGAGGTCATAATGACACTCGATGAAAGCCTTAAGGTCTTTCTTCGTCTCTACTCTCTTTATCTGAACTGATGACATTTAGAATCTTTTAATTTCGTTATTTTCCTAATCTTAAACGTGCAAAAGTACTAAAAAAAAGGTAGATTGGCAAATTTACGCTCCTTTTTATTGACTATCACTACCCTACTACTCAGTCATAAGGACTCGTGTTAGGCGTCCGCACCACACGTGCTAACCATGCGCACCACACGTGTTTGACGTCAATACAACTCCAGCTTATGCTTAACATACTTGCAAAACATCATTTATAGAATAGTTCCTAAGCATTCACTGAAACCACAATAACCATTTATTATAATGATAGATAACACTTCATGGCACCTTCTACTTTTTTGTTAACATCGCTGTTTTCTTACAAACGAAGAGGAGATGATTACTTTCTGCATCCGTGGTTGCAAAGAGATAGACATCTCCTCCCTCTTTTATCTTCAGCCGTTTGCGTAGTTCAGCAACACTCATAGGGAAGTTGCGCACAGCAAGATTGGCTTTGTCTATCCCCGATAAATGACGTCGTAGCTCCTTCTTATTGAACGATGAAACCGCTGTTATCTCAAACTGACGACCAGGGAAATCATTGATAGCCTCCTCAGAGACAAAAAGATGAGAATTAAGACTGAGTACTGAAAGTGGATAACGGGCAGTAAGCAAAGCAAAACAGCCTGCTTTCATCAATGAAGCATTAGGTTCATAGAGATACTGCCCAGCCTCTGGAACAGCCGTAAGAAGTCGCTGCGATACGCTTAAAGCCTCATCAAGAGAATAAGATACAATGTTATTATCATTCACACAGAATACCTGTAAGACTTTTTTCGTAGCCGTCTTGTCATCTGTTTCACCTTTCGTTCTCTGCAATACCAGCAGCAATTCCTTACATTCATTGCATACAGAGACGATATGTACCTCACGAACAACACTGCCCAAACGATTGAGTTCGTCCACAGCACGATGCCAATCGAGCATTGGCGACAGCTTGATTACAACTGTATCTGCCTTCTCTAAAAGTTCTTCTTCCAATGCCAAGACATCGGGTGTACAATCACTTATCAGCACAGTCTTACCTCCTTGTTCATTACGACGTGCTGGATCGAGGAATAACACAGACACATGGTCGAGCTGCTGGAGGTAGGCTGTACCATCTGTATTCACCACTTCAGCTTGTGTTAAGCCTAAAGCATGGAAATTATGACGTGCCAATTCGCACAACTTCGCTTGTTGTTCGACATAAATAGCACATTTGAAGCTGCGTGCTATAAAGGAAAAATCAACGCCAAAGCCGCCTGTTAGGTCGCAGAACGACCCTTCATAACTATTCTGAACATGATTTTCTTGCTGCGTAGGAGTAGTTTCTTTTCCTACAGAAGGTCTGCAACAATCGTTATTTAGGTCAGAAGAAGCGAAGTTCTCTGCCCCTACAAGGCGTGCAACCAATCGTGCCTTATATTCCGCAGTATGCTCACTTGAACACTGTTCCATCGATAGATGCGATGGGTAAATGATATCCTCCTTCGCTGCCCACGACGGCAGTTTCGTGCGTGCTGTCTGCCATCCTGCCAACTGGTCGAGCAGGAAGGGCATGTCAATATCGGGGTAGCGGTGGGATTGGAGGGCAAGAAGCCTCACCCCCGCCCCCTCTCCGAGTGGAGAGGGGAGTGAAATGTTATGTTTGCTTAGAACGTCCCGCACATATTTTGGCAGTGGTAGTTCTGAATGACTTATATCGTTTTTTTGCTTCATCTAATCCTATAGTTGTATTGCCTTAATAGTCCTTAGAATTTTATTCTTACCATCTATCACAGTAGCAAAGTCGGTAATCACTCCCCTCTCCATTCGGAGAGGGGCGGGGGTGAGGCATCTTTTTTTACCTCACCACCCTCAAATTCTGCTTTGCCCAAACCCTTGTACAAAGGTTGAAGTGCCACCACTCTGTACGTAAAGGCATGAAGCCGGCAGCACTCATCACCTCACGAAGGAGTCTGCGGTTGGCTAATGCCTCACGAGAGATAAGACGACGAGCAACGAGGTCATTCTCTTTATCAATATGACTGGCTATCCCCATGTGGTCTACCTTCACACCCATTGGAATCGTATCTATCAAGCAACGTGTGGCGCCATCACGCCATGTAGCATCATTCCATGAGGCCTTGCAGATACTGATGTCTACAGCCATTCCATAGTTATGCATACCTCCTCCGTGCGCAGGATTAGACACATAGAAATACTTTGGGGTATCTTTCACTGCGTCCCACATCGTCTGCTGCACGCTCATCGGTCGCGTGGCATCGAAGATACAAAGGCTCAAATCAGGACGACGACGCTTCAATTCTGTCTGCGCTTTACGCAATGCTTCTGCACAAGCGGGTAATACATAGGCATCACGAAGCTCATGATAGAGTACACGATTACAGAAGTTATCCGTACGAGCATACATCAAAGCCACCTTGATAGAAGGTACTACATGCTTTATATTTACCAACCCCTGCTGCTCCATTGACCGACCAGCAGCCTGCCGACGACTCATCGTTGGTGTCTGTGCGTGTACACTGCTAACAAAGAATATGGCTGCAAATAGCAGATAAAAGACTCGTTTCATTCTTTATATTTATTATATATCCTACAGCTAAATACAAATAGCAGCTGCAGGAATTATCAATCATTCGTTAATTAAAACACTTAAACCGACCAACGAAAGCTAACAAGGGCAGACACTGTCTTCCTCTCACGCCCTCTCAAGGTTCGGAAAGAAAGCACAGCCTCTGCCCCTGCCTTCTGTAAACACTATCACTGAGTAAGTCAAACATCATATCTACATGACTTAGTCCTTACCTCTATAGTGTTTGTATCTTATTAGTTTAATGCAGCCTTCTTCTGCTTTACATAATCGCCAAATACGCGATCTACCTCAGCACGCTGCTCATTGTCGAGTGTATCGTTAGCTTGAATCAATCCACGATAATAGGTTTTGATAGCCTTTGACAACTTTGCTTTATCTGCAGAGTTCTTCTCAAAGATATTGTCAAGGTCCTTGTAAAGGGCTGGCTTCATCCTGTTCATAAAGGCAAGCTTACCTGTTGCAGGAGCCTCAGCTTCAGTAGAGAGACTATCAGATTGCTCTGCTGTATTCACCTTCACCGTATCTTCTGGAGCCGTTTCAGCATCAGAGCTAAAGACAGATGACACATCAATCTTACCTACTTGGTCAATCAATGCACCGCCATAGTTATAAAGCAACGCACCGACTCCAATAACAACAGCAATTATCAAGCCTAAGACAACAGTACCTTTACCAATCTTTGGCATACTGAACGAAGAGCCTTCATTGTTCAAATCTGCAAAGAGCTCATCAATATTGCTATAACGATCGCTTCGCTTGAAAGCACAACAACGCTTGATTACCTCACTATAAGCTAACGTCAAACCCATCACTTTCATAATAGTACCGAGCGAATAGATGTCGGCTGTAGCGTCTGCAGGCAACGTCTCGTCCTTCATCTCAGGTGCCATAAAGCGCGTTGTTTCAGCTGTTGGCTTAACATCTTCAGGTGAAAGAACACTGAAATCAATGAGTTTTACATAATCACCCTGTGTTGTAACAAGCACATTTGAGGGCTTCAAATTACGATGAATAACCCCTTGCTGATGTGCATAACGCAGTGCATCAGCAATCTGATTGATGATAGCAATCTTCTCCTCGTCAGTATGATTTTCCTTGAGATAAGCCTGTAAAGTACGTCCTTCAACATACTCTTCCTCTATACAAAGTCCGTAACCATCAACCTCAACCAACCCTTGATAGCGTACAATACCAGAGTGATTGAGTCGTTGGCACTGTTTAAACTCACGCTTCAATGCATTACGAAGCAACACACGCTCACGGTATTCTTCCTTTAGAGTCTTCAATACGACTGTCTGGTCGCCCTTGCGACACTTCACAATCATACAATATCCCTGTGATGGAATAACTTTATATTCAGTATAACTGGCCTTTACTGGAGCATCGGCAGTCTGTGCCTGTTCGTTAGTGGAAAGTTTGTTCTCGCTCATTGATATTCGTAGGTTTTAATTGTCTTTACGTCTTTTGTGTACAAAAGTAGTAAAAAAAAACGAGATAAGACAGATATTCAAGGGTAAAAGAGTAAAAAGGTAAAATGCTGAAGCATAGCTTTGAAAGGGAAAAAGAGTAAAAGAAGAATAAGAGGAAAAGCATTAACCCTATTACTTTCGATACTTTATTCTCGTGTCACGATGGCTACAAGCCGTTCTACCCCACTTCAAAATGTCTTCTTTATAGGCAACAAAGCATGTCTTATTATATGCTTAACATTTTTCTTACAGCGACAAAACATGTACTTTCAGAACTACTTTCACAAAGAAAATAGGTTCCTACGTTAAATAAATAGATTGAAATAGAATAAAGACTTATATACTTGTATGGGATGATTATCCTAAATTAGATGGTCTTACAAAGAGGGATAAAATACAAAAAAAGATGCGAATTGATATGATTTCTATCCGCCTTCTACAAACAGCATACTTCCACACTGCCGACACTTGTAAATAATTTTCCGACAATTCAAAATCAAGACATGCTCTTTTAGCTTCTAAAAGACGCCTAATTAACTTGCAAAAGGTGCCTTTTTGAAGGCTAACTAACGCCCTTTTGAAGTCCATTTAAGCACCTTTTATTTTACTACTTGGTAACTAATTGATTCTCTGTTGATTGCAAACTTTATTTTTATATGTGTTTTTTTCGTTATTTATAGAGGTTTTACTCGACACAATGTAATTATTTTTCAAATCATTATCTATTAAATTAGCTGTTATTTATCGCTACAAATAACAAGTCTACTCATCAACTTCTAAACTCGTAAACTATCGATCTGTGACTACTGATTAAACGAATTACGTTGCAATAAGGATTCGAGTAATTAGCGTAATTCGTAGTCAGTGAAAGTAAAATCATAAAGTTCAAAGGTCAAACCTCAAAGGTCAAAGGATATAAAAGAGGTTCAAATCATAAAGTATCGCATACTAACTTAACTGGGGCATATAAACAAAAATCCCATAACTCATATATCAGAGCTATGGGATTTCCTATTCTAAATAAGCTTGGTAGTATTCTATCGGACCACTACCAGTTGCTTATGATTAATCAGCAAACTTTGCCTTGATGAACTCACGGTTCAAACGAGCGATGTTAGCAATCTTCTCGTTCTTAGGACAAACAGCCTCGCAAGCACGTGTGTTAGTACAGTTACCGAAGCCAACCTCATCCATCTTAGCAACCATTGCCTTAGCACGCTTAGCAGCCTCAGGCTTACCCTGTGGCAAGAGAGCCAACTGGCTAACCTTAGATGAAACGAAGAGCATTGCAGAACCATTCTTACATGCAGCTACACAAGCACCACAACCGATACATGTTGCACAGTCCATAGCCTCATCAGCATTGTCCTTAGAGATAAGAATAGCGTTAGCATCTTGTGCCTGACCGGTACGGATTGTTGTGTAACCACCAGCCTGAATAATCTTATCGAATGCTGTACGATCCACCATACAGTCCTTGATTACTGGGAAACCAGCTGAACGCCATGGCTCAACAGTGATAACATCACCATCGTTGAAACGGCGCATATAAAGCTGACAGGTTGTTGCACCACGCTCAGTCTTACCATGTGGAGTACCGTTAATATAGAGTGAACACATACCGCAAATACCCTCGCGGCAGTCATGGTCGAAGACGAATGGTTCATCACCAGCAGCAATCAACTCCTCATTAAGGATGTCAAGCATCTCAAGGAATGAGGTGTCATCTGGGATATTCTTCATCTCATGTGTATCGAAATGACCCTGATCCTGTGGACCGTTCTGCTTCCAATACTTAATTGTGAATGATATATTCTTTGCCATTGTGTTATGTTTTAGTTGACAAGTAAACAAGTTGTGAAGTAAACAAGTTATTTGTTCAGAGTCTTAATCAAAGACGTTAGCATCCTAATTATGCCTTGGGTCTTATCGCATAGTTGCTGTGCAAGTTCTGTCGAGATATACCCTAAGTCTTTCGATAGAATCAATTGAGTTTCTAACTCACACGCAGAACCTAATGATATACTGAGAAATCTCTCAGTCTCACGAGTGTGGATTCTGCCATAGCCTTCTGCTATGTTCGAGGGAATTGATACAACGGCTCTACGCATTTGGGAAGCTAATCCAAATAGTTCTTCCCGTGGATATGTCTTTGTAGCTTTGTATACTTCTAGGACAAGTTCCATTGCTTTCTGCCATACAATCAAATCCTTGTGAGTATTCATCGACCTTGTTTGTATTACATCTTGTATATTGTCTGTATTATACTAATAGAATATGTTTAAGGCAGAACAAGCTAACAACTTGTCAACCTGTTCTCCCGTCAACTCGTCAACTAGTTTTTATAATTACGTGTTTGTACCTTGATTGCCTCATACTCGAGAGGTTCCTTGATAAGCTCTGGAGTCTTGGTGTCATCACCCTGATACTCCCAGCAGCCAACATAGAAGAAGTTCTCGTCGTCACGCTTAGCCTCACCTTCCTCAGTCTGGTGCTCCTCACGGAAGTGACCACCACAACTCTCCTCACGATGCAATGCATCATAAGCTACGAGCTCACCCATAAGGATGAAGTCACGGAGGTGAATTGCCTTGTCAAGCTCAACATTCAAGCCGTCCTGCTTACCAGGAATAAAGAGGTTAGAGTTGAACTCCTCACGAAGAGCCTTCAACTGCTTAAGACCTTCCTCAAGACCTTCCTTGGTACGACCCATACCTACATACTCCCACATGATATGACCAAGCTCCTTGTGGAGAGAGTCAACAGAACGCTTACCCTGGATACCCATCAAACGATCTGTCTCAGCCATAACAGCCTTCTCAGCCTCAACAAACTCAGGACGGTCAGTTGGAACCTTGCCCCAGAGTGCCTGATCAGCGAGATAGTTCTGGATAGTATATGGCAATACGAAGTAACCATCAGCAAGACCCTGCATCAAAGCAGAAGCACCAAGACGGTTAGCACCATGGTCAGAGAAGTTACACTCACCAATCGCAAACAGACCAGGAACGGTTGTCATCAGCTCATAGTCAACCCAGATACCACCCATTGTGTAGTGGATAGCAGGGAAGATCATCATTGGATTATAGTACTTCACGCCGTTAATCTCATTAGCGAGTTCGCCTGGATTAACGTCTGTAATCTCCTCATACATATCGAAGAGGTTACCATAACGCTGAAGAATTGTATCGATACCAAGGCGGTTGATAGACTCAGAGAAGTCGAGGAACACAGCAAGACCAGTGTTATTAACACCGAATCCGTGGTCGCAACGCTCCTTAGCAGCACGTGAAGCCACGTCACGAGGTACAAGGTTACCGAATGCTGGGTAACGACGCTCCAAGTAATAGTCACGATCTTCCTCTGGAATATCAGATCCCTTCTTCGTACCAGCCTGCAATGCCTTTGCATCTTCGAGCTTCTTAGGAACCCAGATACGGCCATCATTACGCAGAGATTCTGACATAAGCGTCAGCTTAGACTGCTTGTCACCGTGTACAGGGATACAAGTTGGATGAATCTGAACGTAAGATGGGTTAGCCATATAAGCACCCTTACGGTAGCACTGGATAGCTGCTGTACAGTTACAACCCATAGCATTGGTTGAAAGGAAGTATGCGTTACCATAACCACCAGTAGCGATAACAACAGCATTAGCTGTGAAACGCTCCAGTTTACCAGTCACAAGGTTCTTAGCAATGATACCACGAGCGTGACCGTCAACGATAACTACGTCCTCCATCTCATAACGAGTATAGAGCTTTACCTTACCTGTAGCAACCTGTGCACTCAATGAAGAGTAAGCACCAAGCAACAACTGCTGACCGGTCTGACCCTTTGCATAGAAAGTACGGCTTACCTGTGCACCACCGAAAGAACGGTTAGCAAGCATACCACCATACTCACGTGCGAATGGAACTCCTTGTGCAACGCACTGGTCGATGATGTCGTTTGACACCTCAGCAAGACGATAAACGTTAGCTTCACGAGCACGATAGTCACCACCCTTTACTGTATCGTAGAACAGACGGTAAACTGAGTCACCATCATTCTGATAGTTCTTTGCAGCATTGATACCACCCTGTGCAGCAATAGAGTGCGCACGACGTGGTGAGTCTTGGATGCAGAAGTTATATACGTTGAAGCCCATCTCACCGAGAGAAGCGGCAGCACTGGCACCAGCCAGACCTGTACCAACAACGATAACATCCAGTTTCAGTTTATTCTTTGGGTTAACCAAACGCTGATGAGCCTTATAGTTGGTCCATTTCTCAGCTACTGGTCCTTCTGGTATTCTGGAATTTAATGTCTTAGTCATGATTGTTTTGAATTAAATTTTCAACTTAGATACTTAAATTATGCAGCACAGCAAAGGCTTGGTGCACAATGGAAAGCAAATGCAAGCACTACAATGAGGAAGCCAAGCATCAACAGCGTAACATAGATATTACCAATGGTCTTCCAACGGTTGAACCATACTTTACCGTTGACACCCACTGTCTGCATAGCACTCCAGAAACCGTGAGAGAGGTGGAACCACAATGCTGCAATCCAAATAACATAGAGAACTACGTAAACAGGATTAGCAAATGTTACCTGGATGTACTCAAAACCATGACTTGGTGGAATCTGAACATGCATACCTGTAAGCTCTGCAAACATCATGTTGTACCAGAAGTTAAAGAGGTGAAGTCCAATACCGAGCAACACGATAAGACCGAGAACAAGCATGTTCTGGCTTGCCCACTCTACAGTTGCAGGCTTCTCTGTAACAGCATAACGATTGTCACCACGTGCACGGCGGTTCTGCGCTGTAAGAATGAACGCATAAACGATGTGACAAACTGCCAATGCGCCAAGACCAGCAGTAGCTACTACTGCATACCAGTTGGCACCCAACAGCTCACAAATCATGTTGTAAGCCTTTCCAGAGAAGAGCGCAACAAGATTCATACAGCAGTGGAACGTCATGAATAGGATCAGGGCCATGCCAGTAACTGACATAATCACCTTTCTACCAATAGATGAATTGATTAACCACATAAATGTTTTGATTTTAAATATTTAAATTATTAGAATTATTATTCCTAAATGAATGTAGCGAGAAGACTGTATTCAGCCTCCCTCTCATAATTATTGTTCATTAAATTAGATACCAAGATGTTGGTATGAGTACATACGTAATGCGTTGCAAAAATACTATATTTTAATGATTTATCAAAGTATTTTAAACAAAATGTATAGTATTTAGACTTAAAATAAGGAGGCTTTCCCTATCCTAACAAATGAGGATAGTTTTAGAAGACACACAAACCTCGAAATTTAAACAAGAACTTTCGGAGTTGTATCATAATTTTAAGTCATCAGTGAAGTGGCAAAAAAGATGAATACAGCTTGGTAAACCATTCTCATATTAGTGAACTATTAGCATATTACTATATGTTATTAAGACCCTTTCTTCCCGCCCTGAGCCGATGTGTTAGTACTCAGCACATGCCGTGCGATTGGTAAGCACCAATAGTGCGGAGCGTTAGCACCAATAGTGCGGAAGGATAAATATCTTGCTGTATGTTACAGAAGTGGAGACAACTTGTTGTTAGAAAGTACCGAAAACGAAGTCAACCTATCTAAAACCTATCCAACGTTTGTTTATTTAAAAACTATTATCTACATTTGCAGCAATATCGATGTTACTTTACAAGAACTGCAACAAAACAGCTACTATTCGCAAACAAAGGTAACGAAAAACATTTATTGAATTCAAACATTCACAGAATTCTAATGAATGAATGTATCAACATTAAAGAATTAAGCAATGAAAAAGACTATTTTAATCTTATTACTTGTATTGTCCTGCATAGCTACCAACGCACAAGATAACAACTTGGATTACATGAGCAGACCAGCTTTTTTGAATTCAATGTTTAACAAATGTGGGTCCAAAAAGCGTCTACCTATGGATGCTTATGCCAACCTCCATATCGTTGTGGGTAAGACAATAGTCGTCAAGGGTAAAGCCTCAGAAGCATACTTCACTATTGAACCTGACGAAGATGATGTGTGCGACAAATCCTACAAGGTTTACAACGCTCATTTTAACGACGTAAGCGTACAATACAGTACCTATGCTTATGCTGACGTATTATATCTGACTATCAATAAAGAAGATTATCATATAAACGATTATGATGGTGCCTGTGATTCACATATCAAAAACTTAAGGCATCAATATAAGAAGACTAAGACCGGAGAAATCCTAACGTTAACTTGCACCAAAGACATTCCTTTGTTTAGTGACAACTCCAATCGCAGGGTTACCTTGAAGAAAGGTTCAGTGTTAACCTTTAACGTAAAGAAATAAATTCGGACTTAACCACCTAATTTCTCTGCTTATCACTCATTCGAACATATTACAAACAAATAGGGACAGACGCCATCATCTGTCCCTGTTGTTATTTATTTGTTGTCTTTCAACAAGCAACTTTTAAACTCATCTTGACTGTCAATGCCTTTTCGTTCTTACCTTGGGAATAAGTAGAGAAGTAAATATTTTAAAAGGCACAAGAACTACTATATCATTACCTTACAACAATTTTCCTATTTTTTTCACCCATATTTACTTTCTTTTTAAATGAAAACAACTATCTTTGCAAGGAACAAATAACTTTTTAATTATAAAACACAAGATTCAAAGTATGAGTAAACCTATCTATTTCTTACCTTGGGCTATGAGAATGGTTATTATATTATGCTTGGTAATAACTCATATCCAACAAGACAGCCTCGTTTACATACTATCTGCTTTTACCCTTATATTGATTATTTTCTGTATCTGGGGATGTTCGAAAAGTAAGACACAGGAAATTTTAAAAGCATTGACTGGTAATAGAACACAAAACATCTTTGATATCGTGATGTCTGCACTCGTCATAATAATAGGCTTGTACAGTAAAGACACTACTACGGTTATAGAAGGTGGTGCACTATTAACAATATCGGTAATCAATATTATATCGCCAATCAAAGACCAAAAGTCATAACGTAAAACGAGAGGATATAAAAAGTAATTCCACTTTTATACCCTCTCGTTATTTTAATACTTGTATTACTTCATACAGTAATCTAATTCCTCAACACCTTACTTCTTTGGAATAATCTCGAACACTTCTGCCTTACCAATCAACTCCATACGCGTTACTTTCTTTGCCACATCAACTGTGAAGAAAGGCTCATTAGAAGTGAATTCAGCCTTCAACTTGTTACGCTTATCATACTGACAAATACGAACAGAACCACCCTCTGGCAATGAAAGCATGAAAGTGTAAGAAGTCATACCACTTGGTACCTCGAACGAAACAGCACCTGTATTCTTGAAAGATGTACCAGGCTGATGATCGAACGCAAGAAGAACATCGCTTGATCCAGCCTTAGAATTCTCAAACTCAAGCGAAGCTGCACCAGCAGGTACCACTACGAACGAACGAATAGAAGCCCAGTTCTTACGGTCTGAGTCAAGACGACGCAAGCGAATATAACGTGCTTGCACCGGATCGCCCTGCCAAAGGATGTCATACTGGTTCTTCATATCGCCCAACAGGGTATTCCATGTCTTGCCGTCAACAGAATACTCAAGTGCTGCATGGTCATAGAAGTCGCAATCATCAGTAGAGTTACGACCCTGAAGGATATGTACCTCACGTACTGCCATTGGTTCAGGGAGGGCTACACCCATCCAGTCACCAGCCTTCTGTGCCTCACCAGAGGTGTAATGTGTTATGCTATCGCCATCGAACATCAAACCAGCTTGAGTAGTTTTAAGATTCTTATAAGAACCGATACCACGTAGTGTGAATGCCTTTTCGCCTGAAAGCTTCTCATAGAAGGCATCACCAAGATCGTCCATAGCGAAGTCGTAGAATGGCTGCAACTTCATAGTACCCGACTTATGAGCCTCGTAAGCTTTCTTATCTTCTGCAGACATACGGCTCTTAACATACTTACTCCAGAACTTCAAATTGTCACCACTACGATAGAGGTCCATTAATTCGATAGCATTCTTACCACGTTCGCCTAACTTAGCAAACTCAGTCAGCCAAGGTTTTAGCTCCTTTATCAAGAGATTATCAGTGCAACCAGCCTCAATCTCAGCAGGTGCTTTAGCCACACGTTCGAACTCCTGATAGAGTTTATCACGCTTTTCCTTGGTGTAATCAGCTAAACGGAAGGTCTCAGTTTCCCAAGATTCGTCACGACGATAGCCTGTCTCCGTATCGGCAGAATGGATAGCGAAGGTGCGGTAAGCCTCCTTTGCACGTGGCATCATCACTTCCAAACCACGCTCCCAACTATCAATTGGGTTATAATCAGCTGGATTCCATGTGTAATCAGCTACACTGTAGAGAGAGAGTTTTGAAGCTTCTCCATGCTCCATAGGGTTGCTGACGAGTCCACACATATCCTTATCCGTGAGTGATGTATCTAATCCATAAACAGGACCCTGCAATACAAGGTTGCGAACATAGTCTGTTACGGCATAGTTCCACCAGAAGAAAGCAGGACGCTTGATGCGACTATCCACCCAATCGAGTGTACTCTTTGTCACATCGCTACAAACAACATCGCCTGTCCAGAACACTCGTACAGATGGGTCGAGGGTCTTACCATAGATGCTCAAAGGTCCATTCTCATCTGCCTTTGCCCACAACTTAGAATAGTCTGTAGGACAAATAATCAGCGGAGCAACGTCGCCCTTCGCCTTTACAAACTCCTTTGTCAAACGATTCAACAACTCAACTTGTCGGTTAGGGTTGGTTCCCTCGCCTGAAATATCATCAAAGAAGATAGCAAATGACTTCACACCAGCTTGATACATGAGGTCAAGTTTGTGCACAAGGTTCTGATAATCTTCCTCGTTCCACTTGATATCCTTGCCCGGATGAATAGCCCAAACGAAGTCTACACGGTTCTTTTTGCAGGCTGCAACAAGTTCCTTGATGTCCTTCATCTCATTCTCTGGATAAGGCAGACGCCAGTTAGGAGAACTGTGATAAGGGTCGTCCTTTGGTCCATAAATATAAGTATTCATCTTGTACTTACCGTAGAAGTCAATCAATGACAGGCGTACTGCGTGCGACCATGGTGTACCATAGAAACCCTCAACAACACCACGATAGGCAAATACTGGTGCATCATTGATTTCCAAACAAGGTAGTTTCTTACCGCCTTCTACGGATGGGTTCTCCATAATTTGGCGCAAAGTCTGTATGCCATAGAATACTCCTAAGTCATTAGAAGCCTGAAGTGTGATTCCCTTCTTAGTAATTTTCAATGTGTAAGCACCGTCAGTAGTAGCACCACTCTGACCGTTCTTATCCATAACCACTGGTATCTTTACTAATTGTATCTTCATAGGAAGACCCTTATCAGCACGAGAAAGGAAGTTAAGGTCAGTCCAATAGTCCCAACTCTGTTTACGAGCAGGCTGCGGTTGGTCAAGTTTAACACCACCACTGATGTCTACTGTTCCCTCACCTGTCAGCTTTACGTAACGTGGTGTAGGATTAATAACGAGTCCCTGATGGTCAATCTTCTTACCAGGAACAGGATTAACTAACTGCACTTCCGAACGTTGACTGCCTAAGTCGAAGTCATTATCCTGTGCATGGGTTGCCGTTAGGGCACAGAGACCCAAAGCGAAAGTCACTAAAAACTTCTTTTGTTTCATGTAGGTTTATTAATGTTTAGATTCCTGCCTGCCTTTACCTATCGAACAAGCATATATTAATGTTATTACGTAATATATTTGATTTATGCTACAAAGATAAGGAATTAATTGGAATTAGAGCCAGAATAACAATAACATAATTGCTTTAAGCAAGGAAACAAACCCTTAGAACAGCATCAACAGAGTCCTAAAGACAAAGTAACATACGAACCTACACACCTAGTAACATATCTCTTTAGAAACAAAATAACAACGAGTACCTAACAGCAGACATCTAGCAAGTCGTTTCAAAGCATACGAACAACTCTCTTCTAATTAGTCCTCATTAGACACTTCCCCCTTGGCTTGGAAAGGCTTTTCCTATCCTGCTGCTGGTCCTCCTTCTTTCGGTTCGGGATCAGGGGATGGACTTTTCTCTTTCTGTTTCCTCCTCGCAGGGTTATCCACATCCACCTGAATATCCTTCAATGCCTTACGGACTGGCTCCTTCCATGCCACTACAATATGCGGTTTTTTCAACGACTCGGCACAAACATCCTTCTCGTTAGTTTCCATCTTCGAGTTAATAACCGTGCGGAACGAGAAGATGTCGCCAAGGTCTAACGAACCACCCAATGAAACCACCTCTTTAGTGATATTCTTCAACGTGATAAGCACATTACGCACATCGCCCTCACTCAATGAAGTCTCGCGGACAATGCGCTCAACCAGCCATGCAGCGCTAAACTTACTCGGTGCTTTTGGTACTGCGCTATACGCTTTCTGTCCTTTACGAGGACCAACTCGGAGAACATTCTCCTTTACTTTAAAAAAGATCATAAATTTAAAGTTTTTAGGTTTATAAATATGGGGCGCAACGCATTCATTACGCCCCGTTGATTAACACGATATTGTCTTTTCTTTTTCGCCTTACGGCTAATCCCCTTAAAGCCTTTATAATCAAAGACTTTCATCTTATAGTTACCGTCCAGTCATACTTTAACTTAAACTCCTCGAGGACTTTAACTTAAAACTGTCGAGGACTTTAACTTAAAGTACAAAAGGACTTCAACTTAAACATTCTAAGACGCACTTCTAATAAAAGATAAACGGTCTCACCTTGGCTGTTTCCGTCTTAGACTTTAAGCCTAAGTGGAACTTACCATCGCTGGAGATGGTAATTGTCGCCATCTTATATTCAGTTCCGTCCTTACATTCCGCATTTATCCAATATGTACCCGATGGAGGAGTACCGCCCACTTTTGTGAATGCATCGTTGAAGCGTGTCATATCCATTGCTGGGAAGTTTACAGAAGATGGGGCTGGTGTAAAGCCTATCGCAGCAGCACCAGAGGGACTCAAGAAGTTGTATTGGTAACCACTTAATAAGTATGAGAAATAGGCTTTCCCATCATCCAGCATTCTCCCTAGACATTTACCCATATCAAGGAAAGTATAAAGTTGAGGAATACGCCAATTCGGACTAGAAGGAATATAGTCACGTGCAGCCTGTATGGCTGTGTTCAGTGTATTAACATTTCCATAAACTCCAGAAGAGAAAAACTCAGAATAGCTTGTAGCGGGATTGGATGATTCGCGAGAAATAGAATTATTCCATTGAATCTGCTCAAGACCTCCCTCGTTAACATCATGTAGTGCAACAGAAAGATGCTTGGATGTATCGAAAACTACCGCTATAGGTATCTTTCCTGAATTTTTATTAAGAGGACCTACACTACCATCACTGTACATATATATGTTAGTGAGGTACAACCGTATCATTATAGTATACATTTTATTAGCTTCTACCTGCTTATGTTCTGGTATCGTAATGGACTTACCAACTAGATTACATCCATAAACTTCACCATAGGTAAAGGTCAATTTCAGATTGGAGCAATCAGTCGTAGGAAGCCAATAATCACTCATTAAGCTATTACCGCCAAGATATAACGGATTACCTGGTGTAGAATATGCAACTGGACTACCTGCCTTTGCTTCACCAGATTCAGATATCTTTCCCATTGACGGATAGGAATAAGTATCTGTAGAAATATCATAAGTTAATGTTTCTGGTAAAGTACTTGCTGGAGTTTCTAACTTGTACTTGAACTTCTCTAACGGATTATCAAAATCAGCCTTATAACTAGCTCTTCCGTCTTCATCTATATACTGGATATTTGACAGTGTAGTATTAATCACAAAATTCATGAACAGACCATTAACATATATCCTTGCCCCCGCATGTTTCATAGTGAAAGCAACCTGCTGTTTGGGATCTTGATTGATGAGAACCCCACGCTGTACAGTAAAACGGGCAGTAGCAGCATCAGAGCGATTAACCGTGAACTGTGTTCCATTGGCTGTTACCTTATCATTGAAGCAAACAAAGTCATAAGTACCGTGGGGGAGACTAATTGACTTTGGTTGACCAGTATCGGGTGTAAAGGTAGAGCCATTGAATGTTCCTTTTAACTCGCCTTTCTTTACACCACCTTGATAAGCCTGAATAGTGTAATGAGTTGGCGTGTTGATAGCACGTGTCTTCGGTGCTTCTGCTCTGTGCGTTGTGTCAGGCACAAGGCTAACCTCTGCCATTAAGCCATCGCCTAAATCCTGTATCTCTGGCTTTGTTTCCTCTATTGCTGCACGTGACTTTGGTGTACTGTCTGCTGGTTCGTAATCCTTTTCAACGATAGAGAATGAAACGTTGCCTGCTCCCTCCTCTTGTGGAGTAACATTTGCAAGGTCTTCGTTGCTACATCCTGTCAGTGTCAAGCCTGCAAAGACGAGCAACAGAATTGCTGTATTAATTCTTCTGATTTTCATTGTTGTCTTTTTAATTGTTTCTTTTGATTTGTTTACCTCTGTAGCTTAAAAGTCAATTGATCCGCCGTCAACTACGCCCCCGTCTTCCCATTCTTCCTCTGTAGTCAGTGGCGCGTTCGGAGTAACAGATGTACAGACAAATGTTTCTGTTTCCATTTCGTGAACGATACACTCGGGTCGTTCGTAATCTTTCTTTTCTTTCTTTTTTCTCATTGCTTTTATCGATTAAAATTAGTTGTTATTTCGTGCTTAATTTCTCTATATTTCGTTTTAGGTACGGACACAAAAAAAGAACAAAGGAAACTTACAGGAAGTCCTTTGTTTACAGGGTCTACGGCACGCTTCGCGCGCGCGTATGCGAGAAGAAAAAATGTGTAATTTACGTCTGCTCTACTAGAGAGAGAGAGAGAGAGAGAGAGAGAGAGAGAGAGAGTATACAATTATTTGGAACTACCAAATAATTTGCTATCTTTTTCTCAATATTAGATGTTAAAGAATCCAATGCAATGGCACGTGCATTTACACCTTTATTATATAAGGCGCAAACGTTAGCTTGATTGAAATTCGTTGTTTGTAACATCATTATTAATAAGTTAATTCTCACTCAACGGGCGCAAAGGTAAGAAGAAATATCGAAAAAGAGCAAAGATAAATAGAAAAAAGTGGATTTGATTCTAAAAATAATGGGAATTAAGAGAGATATAGGAGTTATACGCAGTTAAGCTGATACTAAGATTTCCAACATAATATAAAGAATATTGGGCTTAACTTCTTACATTATAACTCCTTTAAGTCTTTTCCTTTCCAATAAGAATTATCAAACACCTAAAGGGCGATAGATATCAAACTGGAAACCAAGTGCACTAATAATACGGAGGAACAACCCGACACCTGGCTCAACGACACCATTCTCAATCTTGGAGATATAAGACTTCGTTGTACCCACCTGTTTCGCAAGCTCGCTCTGTGTCATCTTTGCTTCCTTACGTGCTTGCAAAAGGATTTGTGATGCATAATAAGCTTTTGCTTCTTCCTCAAACTTCGCACGTTGTTCTGTACCTTCTTTACCATATTTGATGTCTAAGACATCATCATAATTTGATATTTTGTGATTGTTTGTCTGCATAATAAGCCTCCATTATTTTTAAAGCTTTATCTATTTCACTCTTTGGTGTCTTTTGCGTCTTCTTTTGGAATCCATTAAAAAGGACGACGACCTGTCCTTCATCAAAGATAAAAAACACTCGATATATATTGCCCTCATACTCTATCCGCAACTCAAACAAGCCATCTTTAATTGCCTTAACAAACTTAGTAGAAAGCCTTTCTCGTATTTTCAGTAGTTGAAGAATGTAATCTATCTTGCGCAGAACTTTATCGTCCAACGTCTTGATAAATGCTTGGAAATATCCTCCATACGTCCTTATCTTCCTTTCCATGCCACAAAGATAATAAAAAGTTTCTATATTAAGCAACTTATTCTACCTTTTAATAATATAGACGAAACCACTAGTGTCCACAAAAAGTGGTCATAATCAACCATGCGGCTTACTCACGCTTCATCTTTGGCAAATAGACGGCTATAATACCTAACAATGGGAGTAATGTGCTTACCTTAAAGACGAAGAGAATACTCGTCTGGTCGGCTAACCAACCGAAGAAGGTACTTCCAAGACCGCCAAGACCAAATGAAAGTCCATAGAAGATACCGGCTATTGTACCGATATGATTGGGCATGAGGTCGGTTGCATAAACCAATATTGCTGAAAAGGCTGATGCTATAATGAGTCCGATGATAGCTGATAAGATAATTGTTCCAGCAAGACTACCCATATAAGGGAGCATGATTGTAAAGGGCGCTGCCCCAAAGATAGAGAACCATATCACGTATTTACGCCCGTAGCGGTCGCCTATCCAGCCTCCAAGAAGGGTTCCGACGACTTCTGCTGCTAAGAAAACAAACAGGCAGAATTGGGAAGTTTGAATAGATACCCCGAACTTCTCTATCAGAAAGAAGGTGAAATAGCTAACCATACTCTCTGTATAAAAGTTCTTGGAGAACATCAACACGAAGAGAATAAATACAAATCCATAAATCTGATTACGTGTATATGCCTTTGCTGTTGTCCATCTTGCCCTACTCCGTTTACGAACGACCTTTAATTGTTTTACATGCCATTTTCCTATATAAATCAGTATAACGGCTAAAAGAAGGGCAATAAACGCAAACCAGCGTACACCACTCAAGCCGACTGGTATCACTATCAGGGCTGCAAACAATGGCCCTGCAGCAAAGCCGCCATTGCCTCCTACTTGGAAAATACTCTGTGCTAAACCATTGCGACCACCAGAGGCTTGCTGTGCCACTTGCGAACCTTGCGGATGGAATATAGAAGAACCTAAGCCGAACAATGATACAGATAATAAGATGACGAGGAAACTATCAGCATACGACAACATAAAGATACCGATGAGCGTGAACACCATACTCACAGGCAACTGCCACCAACCATGATGCTTATCGGCATAGAGTCCTACAAAAGGTTGGATGATGGAAGAGGTTAGCTGTAGCACCAACGTTATGATTCCGACTTGAAAGAAGGATAATCCAAACTCGTCTTTCAACATCGGATAAATTGCTGGAAGCATCGAATGCATCGTGTCATCCAAGAGATGACAAAAACTTATCGTGAGCAGAATGCCCAAGGCTGTACGTTCTGCGTTTCCTTCTTCTATCTTATTATTTAGCTTCATTTGTTTATTATTATCTCTGAACATGCAAAGGTACATATTATCTTTATAAACAAAGAATGCAAACCTGTATAACGATGAAGCATCAACTGCTTTTTACAAATTGGATTTCATCCATCGACACGAGCCTCTCTTTATAGGATGTGGAGCCTCCGCACCACACGTGCGAGGCGTTAGCACAATATGTGCGGAGCATTAGCACATCATGTGCGGAGTATCAGTACGACAATAGAAGGGGGTGGAATGAGTAGCTATCAGTCGTAAAAAAGATAGCAAAACGCCATTGGTTTTCGCAGATAAGGAAGACTTTAACCATAAAATACGCATTTTCAAACGATTAATGCGTATCTTTGTAGCTGATATAACATTCCCCTATAGAAAGATGAGGGTAAAAAGATAAGATTACGAATAAGGGACTGTAATACACATTAAAACAAACAACAACATTATTAGAAAGAAAGAAGACTATAATAGCCTATCTTAGAAGTGGTTTAAAAAGAACTTTATGTCTATCTCTCCTTACGTTCATCTCTGCACATTCAATGGCACAAGACACTGAAGATTTCTCTCCAGATGCCCCTGGTGCTACGACTGGTGTCGACATCATGAAACCAGGAAAGATTGATTGGGAAACTGGTATCGTACTTGAATGGGACAGAAGAAACGGTGAACACGCACGTACTTTCACTATCAATACATCTATGTTTCGTCTTGGACTGACTCCACAAGCGGAGGTAAGACTACAGATTGATGAATGTATAACCCATACGCCTGAAGGGAATTTTGGGGGCATTGCTAATGCCGCTATTGGTACGAAAATCAAGGTTTATGAGGGCGGAAAGGTGTTTCCAAAGGTTTCCTTTATGGGTACAATACTCATTCCTGGTGGTAGTAATGCACACTACCTTCCCAAACATGTAGGTATTCAAGCTCACCTCTTATTCGAAAACGAATTGAGTAGTAAGTTTACATTGGGTTATGACTTGGGAGGTGAATGGGATGGAGATACAGAAAGTCCTGACCTTTTCTTTGGTGCTAACCTCACTTATCAGCCTACTGACAAGTGGAGTTTCTACGTAGAAAGCTATAATCGTTACAACTCAAAGAGACAGGATGACTGGGCTAAACCGGGACATGACAGCCACTTCAACTTTATGAGTGAAGTAGGAGTGGATTATAAGGTTTCACCACGACTGCACTTAAACACTTACTACGACATATCGTTCAACGAGATATCACGATATAGTAACATTGGTTTGGGCATTGCGTGGCTACTGAACTAAAAGGAAAGGGATATTGAGAGAGGAACTTTTCTGAGTTCTTCCGTTAAATGCGTGGACGCTTTTCGTACTGCTTTAACGGAAGAACCGAAGTTACTCATTAAACAAAAGCATAGCTAAGACAGTCAACTATCTATCCTATTATCAGCCTCTAACACAGAAAACCTTTTCATTTTAAGACTTCGAAAATCTACATACAAGGGTTTGAAATATCATTACATATTTTCAAATTAAACATCTATAAATAACGGCAAAAACACATACAAGGAGTAGGCTTGTAACCATAAGGAAGTCAATTAGTTATAAAGTAGTAAAATAAAAGATGCTTCATTGGACTTCAAAAGGGCGTTAGTAAGCGTCTTAAAGGGCACCTTTTGCAAGCCTATTAAGCGTCTTTTAGAAGTCAAAAGAGCATGTATTGGTTTTGTACCGCATAAAAATAGTTTACAAATCTCAACTAATAAGGGAATAAGTTGTTTGTAGAAGACAAATAGACACCGCACCTAATTACGTTTATTATGTAGTTTACTCTCCCTGTAAAACTACCTAATTGGGGGGTAATCATACCATGTATGTGAATTAATCTCATTCTATTAACAATCTACGCATTTAACGGAAGAACCACTTTTCTATCTATTATATAGGTATATTTCGATTTTATTTCTTAATTTTGTGACGTTATAAATTAGGGGTATTCTGCCCCTATACTTTTGTAAAAAGACGATGAAATTCAAGTATGATGTACTTGTTATCGGCGGTGGACACGCAGGTTGTGAGGCTGCTACAGCAGCTGCCAACATGGGTGCGAACACTTGTTTGGTAACAATGGATATGAATAAAATCGGTCAGATGAGCTGTAATCCTGCCGTCGGAGGTATAGCCAAAGGTCAGATAGTCAGAGAGATAGACGCTCTTGGAGGCTATATGGGACTGGTTACCGATGCTACAGCGATTCAGTTTCGTATGCTGAACCGATCAAAGGGACCTGCCGTTTGGAGTCCACGAGCACAGTGTGATCGTGGTAAATTTATCTGGGAATGGCGCACAATACTCGACCATACGGACAATCTCGACATCTTTCAGGATCAAGCCGATGAACTGTTGGTAAAGAATGGTAAGGTGTTGGGTATCAAAACGATATGGGGTATTGACATCTATGCACGTACAGTGGTTATCACTGCGGGAACCTTCCTTAACGGACTGATGCATATCGGGAAGCGAAAGGTGGAGGGTGGACGATGTGCAGAGCCTGCTGTTCACAACTTTACAGAGAGCATTACGCGCCATGGGATTCGTGCTGATCGCATGAAGACGGGTACTCCTGTGCGCATTGACCGCCGTTCGGTTCACTTTGATGAAATGGAACCACAACCGGGAGAAACGGACTATCACCAGTTCTCTTTTTATGGTCCGTATCGTCATCTGCCGCAGTTGCCTTGCTGGACGTGTAACACGAACGAGGAAGCACATGAGGTTTTGAGACGTGGAGTGGCAGACTCTCCCCTATTCAATGGGCAGATTCAGAGTACTGGCCCACGCTATTGCCCTTCGATTGAGACGAAACTCGTCACCTTCCCTGACAAGAATAGCCACCCACTCTTCCTCGAACCAGAGGGCGTTGACACGAATGAAATGTATCTGAATGGCTTTTCTTCAAGTATGCCTTGGGAGGTACAGTTAGATGCTATACATAAGATTCCTGCCCTGCGTGACGCTAAAATCTATCGCCCTGGCTATGCTATCGAGTATGATTACTTTGATCCAACACAGCTAAAACAGTCTTTGGAGTCGAAAGTAATCGAAGGTTTGTTCTTTGCTGGGCAGGTGAACGGTACGACAGGATACGAGGAAGCTGGCGGACAAGGCTTAGTAGCGGGTATCAATGCTGCCCTACTCTGCGCGGGTAAGGATCCTTTCGTGATGAACAGAGACGAGAGTTACATCGGTGTGTTGATTGATGACCTTACAACAAAGGGCGTTGATGAACCTTACCGTATGTTTACTTCGCGTGCAGAATACCGTATTCTCTTACGCCAAGATGATGCAGATGCGCGACTGACGGAGCGTGCTTATAATATTGGTATAGTCAAAAAGGACCGCTACGACTGGTGGATGCAAAAGAAAGAGCATATCAATCGTATTCTTGACTTCTGTAACAACACTTCTGTTAAGCCTGATGTTGTAAACGGTTTCTTGGAGCATTTGGGTACTTCTCCTATCAAGGGAGCAATGAAGATAGTTGACCTTGTTGCACGTCCACAGGTCAACTTCGAGAACCTTTCGGCTGTAATTCCAAGCCTTAAAGAGGCTATCGAAGCTTCGCCTAACCGCAAAGAAGAGATTGCTGAGGCTGCTGAAATTAAGCTAAAGTACAAAGGCTATATCGACCGAGAGCGTGTATTCGCTGAAAAGATGCGTCGTCTTGAGGATATTAAAATCAAAGGACACTTCAATTACAGTGAGCTACACGACCTCTCAACAGAGTGTCGACAGAAGTTAGAACAGATTCAACCGGAGACGCTCGCACAAGCAAGTCGTATTCCAGGAGTGAGCCCAAGCGACATTAATGTACTGCTTGTCCTCATGGGAAGATAACTTTCTTTGGACAAACAAGTCCTAACACGTGGACAAAAGGAACACTCCTAAAGGTTAAAAAGATACCTGTTTCACGTGAAACAATAGTATAAAACAAAACTATATAACAAACTGAAAATGAATAAAAAACTATTATTAGACAACCTGAGATGTATCCCGGATTGGCCTATTAAAGGTGTTAACTTTCGTGATGTGACTACCCTATTCAAGTCACCTGAAGCTCTTCAGGAAATTACCGACGAAATGGTTGACCTCTACAAAGGTAAGGGTGTAACCAAGATTGTGGGTATCGAGAGTCGTGGCTTCGTCATGTCTTCTGCCGTTGCCACCCGTTTGGGTGCTGGTATCGTACTTTGCCGTAAGCCTGGTAAGCTTCCTTGTGAGACTATTCAGGAAAGTTATCAGAAGGAATATGGCGTAGACACGATCGAGATTCATAAGGATGCTATCAACGAGAATGACGTTGTTTTGCTCCATGATGACCTCCTTGCAACTGGCGGAACGATGAAGGCTGCATGTGACCTTGTTAAGAAGTTTAATCCTAAAAAGGTGTATTGCAACTTCATTATCGAACTCCATTCGGAATTTCCTAACAGTCGTGACCAGTTCGATAAGGACATTGAAATTACTTCTTTACTCCAATTCTAACCAGCAAGACTGTGACAAAAATCATTCCTCCCCACCCTTTTTATATGGAAAAGAGGAAACGAAATGAAAATAAAAAGAAGAGGAGTAACCCACACAAAGGGTCGCTCCTCTTTTCTTTAAAAGTACATCATCGAGGCTTGTAAACTGTCACTACGATACCAAGATTTGGTCACTAACTATCGTGCCAAGCCTTAGCACCATATGTGCGAACGTGAAGCACCTTATGTGCCAACGCGAAGCACCATTCGTGTTCCACGTGAAACAAAACGCCTTAAAAGCCCTTTATACAAAGGAGTTACGCAAAATGAATAAAGAAGATAACTTGAAGCGAATAGCCTACCTTAAGAACATTGTACTCAATATGCCTGAGAAACCAGGCACATATCAGTTCTATGATAATGAGAAAACAATCATCTATGTTGGCAAGGCAAAGAACCTTAAAAGACGTGTGTCTTCCTATTTCCATAAAGAGGTAGACCGATTCAAAACAAAGGTGTTGGTTTCTAAGATTCATGATATTTCATATTCTGTAGTCAAAACAGAAGAAGATGCACTTCTTATAGAGAATCAACTTATCAAGCAATACAAGCCTAAATACAACGTATTGCTGAAAGATGGTAAGACTTACCCAAGTATTTGCGTAACGAATGAGTATTTCCCACGTATATTCAAAACACGTACTATCAATAAACGCTTTGGTACTTTTTATGGGCCATATAGCCATATTGGGAGTATGTATGCGATTCTTGATATCATTAAGAAGGTATACAAACCGCGCACTTGTCGCTTCCCTATTACGAAAGAAGGCATCGAACAGGGAAAATATAAGCCTTGCTTAGAGTACCATTTACATAACTGTGGAGCACCATGTATCAACAAGCAGAGTTATGAAGATTATCAAGAAGCAATAAAACAAGCACGAGAAGTATTAAAAGGAAACACTCGTGATGTGCAGAAACTTCTGAAACAAGAAATGGAGAAATATGCGGAGGAATTGCGATTTGAGGAAGCTGAATTGTGTAAACAGCGTTATTTAGCCCTCGATAACTTCGCAGCAAAGAGCGAAATCGTAAGTCATACGATTACAGATGTTGATGTTTTCACTATTGTAAGTGATGATACAAGAAAGAATGCATTTATTAACTATATCCATGTAACTAATGGTGCAATCAATCAAAGCTTTACTTATGAATACAAAAGAAAACTCGATGAATCCGATGAAGAGTTGCTGAATGAGGCTATTCCAGAGATACGTGAACGCTTTAATAGCACCGCAAAAGAGATTATCGTACCTTTTGAACTTGATTTTAAAGTAAAGGGTGCTGAATTCTTCATCCCTCAACGTGGTGATAAGCATCATCTATTAGAACTCTCTGAGATGAATGCTAAACAGTATAAGTTCGACCGATTAAAACAGACAGAAAAGCTAAATCCAGAACAGAAACAGACACGTTTAATGCGAGAACTCCAAGACAAACTGAAGTTATCGAAGCTTCCTTACCACATAGAGTGCTTCGATAATTCAAATATCTCAGGTTCTGACGCTGTTGCTGGCTGCATAGTATATAAAGGAATGAAGCCATCTAAGAAGGATTATCGCAAATACAACATCAAGACTGTAGTAGGTCCTGATGACTACGCGTCCATGCAGGAGGTTGTAAGACGACGTTACAGTCGTATGCAAGAAGAAGGAACTACCCTACCCGATCTCATCATTACCGATGGTGGAAAGGGTCAAATGGAGGTTGTCAGAGAGGTTGTTGAAGACGAACTCCACCTCAGTATTCCGATTGCAGGACTTGCAAAAGACGACCGTCATCGCACAAACGAACTTCTTTTCGGCTTCCCACAGCAGACAATAGCACTCGACATCAAGGGCGAACTCTTCAAAGTTCTTACCCAAATACAGGACGAAGTGCATCGTTATGCTATATCTTTCCATAGAGATAAACGATCTAAAACACAGCTACACAGCGAGTTAGACGACATAAAAGGCATCGGACCAAAGACAAAAGATGCACTTTTAAAGAAACTGAAAACAGTAAAACACATAAAAGAAGCTGATTTACAAGAACTTACAGAAGTAATAGGAGCAAGCAAAGCAACTATTGTCTATAATTATTTCCACGCTAATCAGTAACTAATTAAAATAAATATTGTACATTTGCGATATGAGAATTGTAATACAACGTGTTAGCCATGCCTCTGTTACTATCAATCAGCAAGTAAAGTCTTCTATTGGTATGGGATTCCTTATCCTATTAGGTATTGGTAAAGACGATACTGAAGAAGATATCAACTGGTTGGTAAAGAAGATCATAGGTTTGCGTATTTTCGACGATGAAATGGGCGTAATGAACCGCAGCATCATGGATATTAAGGGCGAAATTCTCGTTGTTTCACAGTTTACACTGATGGCAAGCTATAAGAAAGGGAACCGTCCAAGCTGGATTCATGCAGCCCCACACGAGCTCTCTATTCCACTCTATAATCGTTTCTGTGACGCTCTAAGCGAAGCAATGGGGAAACCAGTAGGCACAGGAGATTTCGGTGCAGATATGAAAGTAGAGCTCCTCAATGATGGTCCTGTAACAATCTGTATGGATACAAAGAATAAGGAATAGACGACATAACGTTCATATCAATCATCCTTACAGAACACTTTTAAAGGACTTAGAAACCTGATAAACAGCCAAAAACAGCGATTAAATCGATGATATTTTATCATTAAAGCTATCAGAGCCTATAACCATATATAGACTTTTTAGCTGCAAATAACCTACGTTTAACATGTAACAATCAAATAAGGAAAACGAAAACAATGACAATAGAAGAAGCACAACAAGCCGTTGACAAATGGATAAAAGAAAACGGTGTACGCTATTTTAGCGAATTAACCAACATGGCTTGCCTCACAGAAGAGGTAGGAGAATTAGCTCGTGTAATGGCTCGTACCTACGGAGACCAGGGCTTCAAGGAGGGTGAGAAAGCAAATTTGGGAGAAGAAATGGCTGATGTCCTATGGGTTCTACTCTGTCTTGCCAACCAAACTAGCGTCAATCTCACAGAAGAATTACATAAGAGTTTTGACAAGAAAACCAAGCGCGACAAGGATAGACACAAGAACAACCCTAAATTAAAATAAGACTATTTAACGACATAAAATAGTCTATGATATTCAAACAAAGGGTATTTTGGAGAAAAAGAAAGGGTAAATTGGCAGCAGAAAAAGACGATGCTTCACGCATAGGAATAACCAACAGAAGTAGTAAAGAATAATAATATGCTCCTCCCCCACCCTAACTCTACAAAGAAATAAAAATAAACAATATAATAAAAACAAATCATGGGAACAATTAAAGACACTGTTTCAAAAGACATCCAGGCGCAAAAAGCCGTTGGAATCGTCGAAAAAAGCGAGTACGAACAAGCCTTATCACAGTACAACCTCAACATCACTGACGAGGGAGTTAAGGCTGCCGTGACAAAGATTATTGCGGAAAAAGTATCAGAGAACGACAACCTTGAAGTAAAGAAATTCCTCTTAGGCAGCGTTGAGCTTACTACGCTTAGCACAACAGACACAGAAGAAAAGGTATTAGAAATGGTTGAAAAAGTAAACCGTTTTGACTCTGAATATCCTGATTTACCACATGTTGCAGCCCTCTGCGCTTACCCTTGCTTTACAAAGTTGATGGCAGACAGCCTTGAAGTAGACGGTGTTGACATAACAAATGTAACAGGCAACTTCCCTTCTTCACAGACTTTCTTAGAGGTGAAAACCATCGAGACAGCCCTTGCAATCAAGGACGGAGCTACTCATATCGACATCGTTATGCCTGTAGGTAAGTTCCTTTCAGGCGATTACGAGGGCGTTTGCGACACCATCAACGAACTTAAACAAGTGTGTGGAGACGTTCCAATGAAGGTGATTCTTGAGACTGGTGATCTTGGCAATGCAAGTGCTATCAAGACCGCATCCCTACTCTCTATGTACGCAGGTGCCGACTATATAAAGACAAGTACAGGCAAGGAGAAGATTAGCGCAACCCCAGAGTCTGTATATGTAATGTGTCAGGCTATCAAGGAGTACTATGATAAGACAGGTATACAGATTGGTTTAAAACCTGCTGGTGGCATCAATACTGTCATGGATGCAGTAATCTACTATACCATTGTTAAGGAGGTCTTAGGCGAGAAATGGCTCACAAACTACTGGTTCCGCATGGGCACAAGCCGTCTTACCAACCTCTTGTTAAGTGAAATCATTGGTACAGAGACAAAGTTCTTCTAAACTTTTCAGCCATCAGTAACAAAAAATTAGAACGCTGATGCTGATAAAATAAAACAAAAGTAACCTATAAGGGACATACACTTTGTATGTCCCTTTTTCAATATTAACTCATGAAAAGATCCCACATTTAATGTTCTCTCAGAGAAAGATAATTCTAAACAAATCTTACAATATAGTTTATTTATAATTATTATATAGTCTATATTTATAAAACACTTTACTAAAAAGGCTGGAAAAGATGCTTCCATGAAGCAAAATAAGCGGAAAGAAAAACACAAAATTATGAACTTAATAAATACTGAAAAATGTCTCTTATACTCAAATAAAACTATAAGTACTCCAAAACAATAAAATAAACAGTATTCACATGGTATCTATAAATAAAGCGACTTATGGTCAGAAGCCATCGTTATAAGGGCAAAAGATAACTTATAAGTAGTATTATAGTGAAGTAAAACAACATAAACACATATGGTGCGGGGCGTCCGCACCATATGTGCGGACGCCCCGCACGACTGGTGCTAAGCCTTAACACAAGTAATATGTAACATAACAACGCATGCCATTGATAAAGAATAAGTCAATAAAAGACATAAAAAAAGTTTCTCCTTATGTGATGGATAATCCATCATCATAAAGAGAAACTGTCGTTATCATCACAAAAATTAATCAATCTCACGATGAAAAGGGAGTTTTTAGCACAAAAACAGCGCAATTACTTCTTCCTTTTAATTACATAATCAAGGTAAGTCTGGAGAGCAGAACGAATACTAAGATCCTTAACATACTTATCAAGGAAAGTCTGTGCTTCAGCATGGAAGTCCCACATACGACGTTCAGCATATTCAATACCGCCACTTACCTTGGCAAATTCTACCAATTTATCGATTTCTTCACGTGTCACCTCGTGTGCTTTCACCTTATGAGCTAAAGCAAGCATCTCCTCATTTTTCGTCGAATTCAACGCATAAATAATTGGTAACGTGAGCTTTCCTTCAGCCATATCATTACCCGTAGGCTTACCAATTTCAGCCTCAGAGTCATAATAATCGAAGATATCATCACGAATCTGGAAGACAATTCCAAGATGTTTACCAAAGAGTCTTGCCGCTTCAACCTCCTCATCGCTTGCATTAGCCGACTCAGCACCAATAGCAGCACATGACTCAAAAAGCGCAGCTGTCTTACGTTCAATAATTTTATAGTAAACCTCTTCGGTGATTTCTTTATTCTGAATATTCCACAACTGAAGAATTTCACCATCACTCAACGTACGACCTAACTCTGCAAGATAGCGCACAATAATCTCTGAGTGCGTGTAACTAACATGAAGTAAGGCAGTTGAAAGCACGTAATCACCCACTAATACAGCCACCTTATTATCATAATCAGCATTCACACTCGCCTGCCCTCTGCGAGCAGCCGCTTCATCAACGACATCGTCATGCACAAGTGAAGCCGTATGTAAAAGTTCCAATCCCACAGCCGCATGCTGTGTTGCTTCAGAAACCTTACCAAAGTTCTTAGCCATCAGAAGGATGAGAATAGGACGCATACGCTTCCCTGCTCGTTGCTTGATATGGTTCAAAACCGTACGCAACAAGCCATCTTCGTGGTCGAGAGCATGATTAAAAAGGTCGATGAAATCGCCTAATTCTGTCTCAATCGGCTGTTTTATGAGTGAAAGAGTATCCATTTTTGACTTTAAATTTGATACAAATTTACTCATTTTATCGGAGATTATGGAAGAAAATTAGTAATTTTACAGCTAAAAATAGAATAATTAGTTATGGCAAAACTCTTCCTTATTGACGCTTATGCGCTCATCTATCGTTCATACTACGCATTTATCAAAAGTCCACGTATCAACTCTAAGGGCTTGAATACATCTGCTGTTATGGGCTTTTGCAACACCCTGAACGAGGTTCTTACAAAGGAAAAGCCAACGCATATTGGTGTAGCATTCGATCATGGAAAGACTTTTCGCCATGACGCCTTCCCTGAATACAAGGCGCAACGTGAGGAAACTCCAGAAGATATCAAGCTTTCTGTTCCACTTATCAAGCAAGTGCTTGAGGCAATGCATATTCCTATTCTACAGGTAGATGGCTTCGAAGCAGATGATATTATCGGTACTATAGCAACTCGCTTTGGAGCCGATGGAATCGATACTTTTATGCTTACACCCGATAAAGACTATGGTCAACTCATTGGTCCTAACGTCTTTATGTATCGTCCTCGCCATGGTGGCGGATACGAAATATTAGGAGAAAAGGAGGTAGAAGCAAAGTATGGCATCCCTACCCCAGCCCAAGTCATCGACCTCTTGGCGTTGATGGGCGACTCAGCAGACAACTTTCCGGGTTGTCCTGGTGTTGGGGAGAAAACCGCAGCCAAGTTAATCAATCAGTTTGGAAGCATTGACAATATGCTCCAACATACTGATGAGATTAAGGGTAAACTACGTGAGAAAGTTGAGAATGCCGTAGAGGATATTAAAATGTCAAAGTTCCTCGCAACGATCCGAACAGACGTTCCAATGCAACTTGACTTGGATGAACTCAAGGTTGAACAACCTGACGAGACCAAATTGCGTGCGATATTTGAGGAATTAGAGTTTAAGACACTTATTAACAAGTTTCTTAACAAAAGTGAAGTAAAGCCAAAAGTAGACAATAATCAGCTTGATTTATTTGCAGAAAACACGACCAACGAGTCAGATGAGCCGAAAAATGCGAAATTTGAGAGCATAAAAACGACCCAACATGAATATAAACTCGTTGAAAATGAGGAAGAATTACGTCAGCTTTGTGACTTTTTTATTACAAAAGAGTTTGTAAGTATAGACACAGAAACCACTTCGACGGATGCAATTAGTGCTGAATTGGTAGGTTTGAGCTTCTCGGTTGAAGAAAAGAAGGCTTTTTATGTTGCCGTACCAGCCAACTATGAAGAGGCGTTAAAAATCGTTCAGATATTCAAACCGCTATATGAAAGCGACAAAATAATGAAAATCGGACAGAACATTAAGTATGACTATGAAGTGTTAACCAGATATGGAGTAACACTACAGGGTAAGATGTTCGACACGATGATAGCCCACTACCTCATCCAACCAGAGTTACATCATAATATGGACTACATGGCTGAGACGCTGCTCGGCTATCAAACCATTCACATTGAAGAACTACTCGGTCCGAAAGGAAAGAAGCAGAAGAATATGCGCGACCTCTCCCCTGCTGATATTTATGAGTATGCTGCGGAGGATGCCGACATCACTTTGCGCCTGAAAAACGTACTTGAACCACGTTTAAAGGAGCTTGGAGTGGAAGAACTCTTCTGGAATATAGAGATGCCATTAGTACGTGTATTAGCTGATATGGAGCTAAATGGCGTATGCTTAGACACTGAAGCACTGCAAGATACGTCAAAGATATTCACTGAACGTATGAAACAATACGAGCAGGAAATATATAAGGAGGCTGGAGAAGAATTCAATATCTCAAGTCCAAAACAAGTAGGTGACATCCTCTTTGGCAAGTTGCAAATTATGGATAAGCCTAAGAAGACAAAGACAGGACAGTATGTTACAAGTGAAGAGGTGCTGCAGAGCCTTGAGAGTAAGAGTCCTATCGTACGTAACATCCTTAATTACAGAGGTATGAAGAAGCTTCTTAGTACCTATATCGATGCCCTTCCAAAGCTGATTAATCCACGTACTGGACATATTCACACATCATTTAATCAGGCACTTACAGCCACAGGACGACTCTCTTCGAGTGATCCAAACTTACAGAATATTCCTGTACGCACGGATGATGGTAAGGAGATACGCAAGTGCTTTATCCCAGAAGAAGGCTGTCTGTTCTTTTCAGCCGATTATAGTCAGATAGAGTTGCGTATTATGGCACATCTTTCTGAAGACGAGAATATGATGGAGGCTTTCCGTGAGGGCTATGATATCCACCGTGCAACAGCTGCAAAGATATGGCATGTAGATATAGATAAGGTGACTGATGCACAGCGAAAGAAAGCTAAACAAGCCAACTTCGGTATTATATATGGTATTACTACCTATGGACTTGCTCAGCGTATGGACATTTCAAATGGTGAAGCTAAAGAGCTGATAGAAGGCTATTTCCGTACTTTCCCAAAGGTACAAGCCTATATGGAACATGCGAAAGAAGAGGCAAGAACCAAGGGTTATGCTGAAACACTTTTCCATCGTCGTCGCTATCTTGCTGATATCAACAGTCGTAACGCCACTGTGCGCGGTTTTGCTGAGCGTAACGCCATCAATGCTCCAATACAAGGAACAGAGGCAGATATCATCAAGGTGGCAATGGTTCGTATCTGGGAACGCTTTAAGAAAGAAGGTATTCGCTCAAAGATGATTCTCCAAGTGCATGATGAACTTAACTTCTCTGTCTTCCCAGAGGAGCGTGAACAGGTGGAACGCATTGTTATCGAGGAGATGCAGAACGCTTATCCACTGAATGTCCCATTGATAGCTGATGCCGGATGGGGCAAGAACTGGTTGGAAGCACATTAAAAAAGAAGGAGCCTCCCCCAACCCCTCCGAAGGGAGGGGAGCGCAGATAAAAAGAGGGATGAGGATAGATAGGAAATCAACTGGTGATTAATTTATAGACTATAATTTAATATTAAGAAGAAGCCTCCCCCTGCCCCTCCGAAGGGAGGGGAGTGCAGATAAAAGAGGGATGAGGATAGATAGAGAATCTATTGATGGTTGTTTTATAGACTATAATTTAATATTAAATAGATTATAATTAAATAACAAGTATGAAAATGGGGGTAGATTCCAACTTTATAAAGCATAAATAAAGAGACTAATAACGGTAAATAGAAATTGAGGAGATGAGCTGCAAAGTCGGTAAAAAGTATGAGTAAACATACTACCCTACCCTTCTGAGCGAATTATTTACATGAAGAAAAAGAATTATTTTCATGAAAAGAAATATTTATTTTCACGACAAGAAATATTTATTTTCATGAAAATAATTTAGAAAGGGGGCTAAAAGTAGAAGTCAAAAAGGGTGAAATATTCCATCATCTATCTTGCATAGAATACTGAAAAAGGGCTTTTCAACGCCTTAGAAGTAGTGTTAAAATATAGAAAAAGTCTATCCATTTAGCTTTTTTGGCGTAATTTTGCAATTTAATCAACCAGAGAAATTTGAATGAGTCTTACTAAGATAGTAAACAAGTTGTATTTCCAGCCGCGTCGCAGGGAGCTTGAACGCTACGTCACGGATGGAGAGGCTATCCAGCGGGAAGTCATGCAATACCTCGTTGAGCGGGCAAAAGACACCGAATACGGTCGTAAACACCTGTTCTCAACGATTAAGTCATACGAGGACTTTGTACAGAACATTCCAGTCAACACATACGAAGAATTGAAGAGTGACATCGACCGTATGCGCCACGGAGAACGTAATATTCTGTGGCCAGGACAGGTGAGATGGTATGCCAAGTCATCAGGTACAACCAACGATAAGAGTAAGTTTATTCCTGTTTCTCACGAGGGATTACAGACAATTCATTATCAAGGTGGTAAGGATGTTATCGCTTACTACCTTAGCAATCATCCAGAAAGCAGACTCTTCAGCGGTAAGGGTCTCATCTTAGGTGGTAGTCATTCTCCAAATTATAACCTGTATAATTCGCTTGTTGGTGACCTCAGTGCCATCCTCATAGAGAATATTAATCCACTCGTAAATCTATGTCGCGTACCTAAGAAAAATACTGCCCTACTGAGCGACTTTGAGGTAAAACGCGACCGAATTGCACACGAAACACTGAACCAGAATATCACTAATATATCAGGCGTTCCTTCATGGATGCTCTCTGTGTTAGTGCGTGTAATGGAACTGAGTGGTAAGCAACATCTGGAGGAGGTATGGCCAAATCTGGAGGTGTTCTTCCATGGTGGTATTGCTTTCACACCTTATCGTGAGCAGTATGAACAGCTCATTACCAAGCAGGGCATGAACTATATGGAGACTTACAATGCCTCTGAGGGCTTCTTCGGTATACAAGACGACCCAACAGACAGCAGTATGTCGCTTATGCTCGACTATGGCGTATTCTACGAGTTCTTACCTATGGACGAGTTTGAGAGCGAACATCCAAATATCGTTCCATTGTCAGGTGTGGAGATAGGACGCAACTATGCAATGCTTATCAGTACTGCCTGCGGCCTCTGGAGATATGAGATTGGAGACACAGTGCAGTTCACTTCGACCAATCCTTTTAAGTTTGTTATCACGGGTAGAACCAAGTATTTCATCAATGCCTTTGGTGAAGAACTTATCATGGATAATGCTGAGAAGGGACTTGAAGCAGCCTGCAAGGCTACTGGTGCACAGATATCAGATTATACCGCAGCCCCAATGTATATGGATGCGAAGGCTAAGTGCCGTCATCAGTGGCTCATTGAGTTTGCAAAAGCCCCATCTTCACTTGAGGAGTTTACTAAGGTTCTCGATGATAAACTACAGGAAGTCAACTCTGATTATGAGGCAAAACGCTTCCATAACATTACTCTTCAGCCACTTGAGATTATTGTTGCACGCAAAGACCTCTTCAATGACTGGCTCAAGATAAAGGGTAAACTCGGTGGTCAACACAAGATTCCACGCCTTTCAAACAGCCGTAACAACTTAGAAGAATTGCTGAGTATGAACCAGTAAGGACGGAAGACGGTAAAAGGATAAACCACCTTTAAAGAATAAAAAAGTAAAAGGGTAAAAAAGTAAAACAGCGATATGAAGAAGATAAGACAAAGATATTGCCAAGGAGTAATGGGTGGAAAGGATGGCTTTTCAGCTAAGGTCAGCCATTGCCTTTCGGTGTTTTACCAACCACGTGTTTTACCATTCTACCTTTTTACTCTCTTAGTTATTGTTCTTTCTTCATGTGCTAAGATGGGACAACCTGATGGTGGATGGTACGATGAGACTCCCCCAAGAGTGTTAGGAGCCTCCCCTACTGAACGAGCAACCGACGTAAACAGTAAGAAGGTGAATATCTATTTCAACGAGTTTATCAAGTTGGAGAATGCATCAGAGAAGGTTGTTGTCTCTCCTCCACAGATTGAAGCCCCTGAAATTAAGGCTACTGGTAAACGTATCACAGTAAGTTTACAAGACAAGTTACAGCCTAACACCACCTATACCATCGACTTCTCTGACGCTATCACGGATAACAACGAGGGTAACCCATTAGGAAACTACACCTACAGCTTCTCTACTGGCGACCATATCGATACACTCGAAGTGGCTGGTTATGTGTTAGAAGCTGAGAATTTAGAGCCTGTAAAGGGTATTCTCGTAGGTCTTTACAGCAATCAGAACGATACAGCTTTCCAGAAACAACCTATGCTTCGTGTCTCACGCACCGACAGTCGTGGTCATTTCAGCATACGAGGTGTTGCCAAGGGTGACTATCGTATCTATGCACTACAGGACATGGACGGCAACTATATGTACAATCAGAAGAGCGAGAAGTTGGCTTTCACGCCCGAAATCATCATGCCGTCATGGAAGCCAGACATACGACAAGACACACTATGGATTGACTCCTTGCATATCAAGGATATCAAACAGGTGCCTTACACCCACTTCCTTCCAGATGATGTGGTGCTTAATTCCTTTACACCAACACAAACAGACCGTTACTTCCTCAAGTCTGAACGCAAGGAACCCAACCACTTTACGCTCTTCTTCAGCTATGGTGATGCCGACCTTCCACAGATAACAGGACTCAATTTCAACGCTAAAAATGCGTTTATAACAGAGCCAAGTCTGAACCAAGATACGATTATCTACTGGCTGCGTGACACTGCCCTCGTCAACCAAGACACACTGCGAATGCAGATGCTTTATAACATGACGGACAGTGCAGGTAAGCTTGTCTCTAAGACAGATACGCTGGAGATTCTCTCAAAGGTGCCTTACGCGAAGCGTTTAAAGCGCCAGCAGGAGGAATACGATAAATGGGTTAAGAAGCAAGAGAAGGCAAAAGAACGTGGAAAAGCATTTGAAACGACAATGCCTGTCACACCTTTGGAGGTCAGATATAATGTTCCTTCGCAAATGGATCCTGACCAAAACCCAACATTCGAACTCCCCACCCCTATTGCAAAGACGGATACGTCCAAGATACATCTTTACGAAAAGATAGACTCCTTATGGTATCGAGCGAAGTATAATTTCGGTGCTGAACCTGGAAAACCGCGCTCTTTGAAGTTGGTAAGTGCATGGGACCCAGGACATGAATACAGTGTTGAGGTTGATTCTGCAGCCTTTACAGACATCTATGGTAAAGTTTCTGCAAAGTATAAGCAGGGTGTTCGTATCCCATCAATTGACGAATATGGTACGCTAATAATGACCTTACAGAACATGGAAGGTAAGAACTGCTTGTTGCAGTTGCTTAATGAAAGCGACAAACCAGTGAAAGAGGCGTACGCAAAGAACAACCAAGCAACCTTCCATTACATCAAGCCGGGCAACTACTATCTACGCCTTATCGTCGATGATAACGACAACGGAAAATGGGATACGGGTGATTATGCAACCCAACGACAACCCGAAGCCGTTTATTATTACCCGAAGGCTATCGAGTGTAAGGCTAAGCGTGATGTACAGGGAACGTGGAATCCACGTCTACTCCCACTCTACAAGCAGAAGCCTGCAGCTATAACAAAGCAGAAGGCTGATGCGCAACGAAAGATAAAGAGACGTAATGCCGAACGCGCTCGCAGTCTTGATATCTCACTACCTGACGAGCTTCTCAACTCGGGTCAGTAGAAACAAAGGAAATGAAAGAATGAGGGTGTGTCAAAATAGACACATCCTCTCTTTTTATTTCTAAAACTTATTCCATCCACGAAAAGGGTCAACAGTTTTTCTCAAAACAGTCGACCGTTTTTTAAAGATAGTCGACTATTTTTTCAGAAAGGGTTGACCTTTTTCACAGAAAGGGTTGACCTTTTTCACAGAAAGGGTTGACCTTTTTCACGAAAAGGGTTGACCTTTTCTTCAAAAAAAGAGGATATGTCTATTTTTGACACACCCCCATCCATACGACAAACCCCCACATCTATCCCCTACCGTCTTAAGGTTAGGAATAACGAGGGTGCTTTTATTAAATAGATAACGCCCCGCACCATTGGTGCGAACCATCAGCACCATTGGTGCGAACCGTCAACACGACATGTGCTGAGCATCAAAACATCGGTCGAAAATGAGAAGAAAAAATCTTCTGAAGCCTTATTAAGACTACTTTTCAGCCAATACAGCTTACTATCTATTAAGATACAGAAATACCAGAAATCAATGCTAAGATTCGGCCCAAACGGCTGTTACGACAACGATAAAGCAGCTTATAAACCAAGAAAGAGCCATAAACGCCTGTCAGAAAAGCAAGGATAATATAAACGACATTATCAAAATGGGTAAATCGCATAAGTATTTGTAAACTCAATGCTTGAAAGATTCCATGATAAAGATAGATAGTATAAGAAGCAGGAGAGAGATGATTAAGGAAACGAAGTCCATATTTTGCGTATAAGCACGCCAAAGCAACTGACATTAGAATACCCTCCATTGCAAAGAATAAATCCATGAGAGGGCTTTTATTTACGCGTAGACCGATAATTGATACTACAAACGTAAATAGGAAGACAAAGAAGGCTGTTTTCCCTTTATCAAGAAAGCGCATCAAAAGAAAAGGGGAACATGGAACTGATAAAGCCAATCGGCTATCGTACTCTTGGGCTAAAAAAGGAATCCCCGAGTACTACCAAGAGGGTAATGAACACATGGAGAAAGGAGAATTCAGCTATCTTTTGTTTCATTTTATTCGTTTTACTTGGTCACCTTCAGCATACCATACACCATCGCAGCCAACTTTCTCTGCCTTTAGAAACAACGATTTCAACTGCTTTCTGTTTGTTATCTCTTCGTTAAAAAGGGGCTAATACCTCTTTCCTAACATAAATGGTAAGTAGCGATAGACGATTGCTACAATACCGCTTGCCACTATACAGACTAAAGCATAGGCTATCAGTACACTATAGTAAGCCCCATGATAGTCTAACCCCACCTTCTCAAGTGCTAAAGATAAGCAAAGAGGAACACCTCCACAGACGAAATAATAAACAATACTATGCGCTCCAACCCATTCTAACAGCTTGCATCTTGGCAACTGCTTACAAACATTAACAAGTAAGAAAATGCTCGTCAACATATCAAGAAAGAATAGGAAATAAGAGTCTATACTCATTGGGTATATCATCGTATGCACCCCTTTGCACGTTGCATAACCTTTTATTATTATAAGGGATATAAAGAAGAATGATGTGTATAATGGTGTGTTGATACGGTTGAAAACTTCTTTTCGACTTTGATAAAACCATCCGATATAAAGGAAAAGAACTGCTTGCAGGGCATTGTTGATACACCAGGGATAATCAGTGGATTGCTTCGTTAAAAGTACTGAACCAACTAAAGCACAAAAGGAGAGAAGGAATAAGGGAATAACTTTTCCGCGAGTTATCCACAAAAAAAGGCTAAAAACAGTTTCAGATACTATCAAGGCAGCTATAAACCAAGAGGCTCGACCTGTCAAGATAGGTAATAATAAACTCTCCCAGTCTATACTATGACCATGTACTAAGGCTTTCGGAAGTGCCAAAACCATAGTAAATAGAAAATAAGGAAGAAGTAAACTACGCCCTATTGAAAACATCTTACCCCTCAAAGAAAAGCCTTGCTGTTTGTACATTAGGTATCCTGACAGAAAGAAAAAGACGATTAGAACATTCGAAACATACCAATCATAAGGAATAAGATTACTTCCTGTATAATAGATTTCAGTATGATCCAGTAATATAGATAACATACAGAAACCTCGTAGCATATCTATCCAATGCTCTCTCTCTTTCATCATGTACCCTATTGATAATACATCATTTTAGTTGTTTATTATAGTAAAATCATTAATATTCTTGGTCTATCTCACAATCGCCACCTTACAAACAACACCATTGTTGCCGTCTTCATCAGCACTTTCAACCATGTAAACACCTGATGCTACGGGTTTACCAGACTTGTCTTTGCCATCCCAAATAAAGCTACCACCATTGCTAATACCCGCTGCAACGAGTACACCATTTGCAGTAACAATCTTCACATCTGCGTTCATCGAGAGTCCAACAATGGTGATTGGGCCTGTATAACCAGGCCTAATGGGATTTGGATAAGCGTATGTATTGTCCCCACTCGGTCGGTCTGATGGTGTCGTCGCATCGCTCATATAAGAGCATAAACCCTTGTCCGTACCAAAGAATACTTCGCCTGTTGTGTTGTTGATAGCGATAGAAAGGATATTATCTGATAGAAGCTGACTATTTGAAGAGGTGATATGTTTCACCTGTGTCATATTATCGGCACTAATAAGATAAACGCCATTCGCCTTTGTTCCAAACCATTTTCTGCCTCCTCCATCAATAGCCATACAGGTGACATCAATGCCTGACAGGAGGTAATCGGCAAGATTGGTACCATCATTACGAGGCACTTTCACCTGCGTAAAAACAGCTGTTTCAGGATTATCAATAGCCGAACGAGACAATAGAAGTGGACCGATAGTAGTCGTAACCCACACATCTCCATTCGATAAAGGCATCACACTATGAGGTACTAAGTCCAAGTTCGAACCATCCTCATTGACAAATCGAGTGAAAGAAAGCAATTTGTCTGTTGTTGATTGATAACAGAACAAAGCCGGATAGTCCCAGTGATCATTACAGAACCATAAGTTATTGCGATTATCGAAGACCATACTTGTTAGAACCGAGCCCCCTACTCCATCCTTCATAAGGGCTGGCTTACTGAAAGAAGTCATCTGTCCATCTGCAGAAAGACGCAAGAGATTCTCTCTGGAGGCTTGACTATTCAATATCCAAAGGTCGCCTTTATTATCAAAACGGAGCCCATTAATAAGCACGTAGTTGTTTCCTAACTCCCGTCCTTTATACATTGCACCTTGCAACAAGCTGTTGTCTTTGTTATAATAAGCCTTTAATTGTCCATCAAGAAACTCGTATAAGCCTGTCCTTCCACCAACAAATACATGGTTTGCGTTGCGTGGATCAACTGCGAGAACATTGTTATCAAGATAGTCGTAGCCCGTTTTTAATGATAGATTCTCTTGATAATTCGCCCACTCACCATCGTGTAGAATCTGTACAGAACCAGGTGTATTAGAATCTACATAACCTGATTTAAATAGACCAGGAACGGTATATAAACTGTTATTAAGGTATTGGATATAGGTAAAACCATTATACTTTGGACCGCCAGGATTAAGTGTTTTAGCCTGTGCCAATAGTGCTGCATCAGCTATTCTTGGACGCTCTACATAAGTTCCTACACTCGTCCAGTTGTTTCTATCGAGGAGATTAGCAGACAAGGCAGCACGATATAGTCCGTTACTTTGGCTGGCAGCATAGATATAACCGCCCTCAATATAGCTGTAATTGACAGGGAAAGAGAGGTTATAACTGTCGCTTATCTCTGCTTTAGCAACATTGAGTTTGACAAGTCCAAAACCTGTAGAAAGGTAACAATAGACGCCAGACATATCAATACCATTGACGGTTTTGTCTACCATTGTTGTCTTTAGATAGTAATCCGGCACATTTGTAACATTACCTCTATCGTCTAATAGGTCGATATTATTATTCGAATAGATAATAACCAACCGACGAGCTGTCTTATTCCAAGCAATGAAACGGATATCCGTATCGCTCAAACCATTGACTTTATCGTAGGTCTTTATACTCTGATCGTTCTTGTTATAAGTATAAAGGCTATTGGAAGCAAGCACATACAGCTTATTACCTCCTTCTTCAACCCATTGTACATAACTGTAAGCAAGATAATTCTTCCACGTTCCTATACCGCCAGCAAGGGCATTACAGTAAGCTAACAAGATGAAAGCCGCAACTAAGAGATATCGTTTTATTATCATAGTGTATTCTTTTCGTGATGAATATAATACATCAGTTTGTATACATTAAACAAGAAAATACTGGGATTATTGCCTTGAAGATGTTTCTTTATGTGTTGTCCTACAAGGAAATAAACTGCATTAACCAGCTTTTGTAAGTGCAGTTTCTTTATTTTCTCAGCAGTTTCAAGCAGTTGAGAATAGCCTTTCAGTTGGTTACGGAAGGTATATAGTGTGCGAAGAGACTGTTCAGTTTTATCCAAGAACTCACTGTTTGATTCAAAGAAATCAAGTGTTATGGGGTTATCGATATGCGTGATTGCTATATGATCCATGGCAAGTGACTTACCAAAGAGTACATCTTCATAGCCGTATTGGACGAAATTCTCATCAAAAGAATGTTCCATCATGATGTCTTTATGTGCTAAGAAGTTTGTCGTACGAAAGTGTTTTGTAGCATGACACTGCCTATCTTGCGGTGTATTTTTCTGTTCATACGCCTTCTCATAGCGGTATCTGAGATTGTCTTTCCATATGTCTGGATCCCCTCCTATCCTTATTCCGCCTACAACAACATTGCTTTTTGTCTGCAGATAACGACGAATAAAGTGCGGATTGTCTAATGTTAGATCTCCATCTATGAAGAGAAGCCACTCTCCTTGTGCCTGCGAAATGAGGAAATTACGGATAGCTGAACGCCCAACGTTCTGCTTTCTTGTTATATAACGGACACCTTCCAACCTCTCTATACGTAAGTTATGCTCTACATAGCTTGTTACAGAAGAGCCATCATCAGCTACAATAATCTCAAATTCAGTACCACTTTCCACGCACTGACGCTGTAACTCTGTCACCAAAGCTCTACAATGGCAGTTATAAACAGGGAGAAGAATAGACAACATAGCAGATATTAAATAGTTATATTCTTATGTCAAACAGGAAACGCAGGCGTTAATTGGTCTCGAATCGGGACTTGTCAAGCAGACAAAAACAGCCTTTTCATTCGTTATTATCAGCCAATAGGCAGAACAAAGGAGCTGTCTTCCACAAATTATTTTCATGAAAAGAAATTCTTTTTGTCGTGAAAAAAATATTTTTCTTCATGAAAAGAAATATTTCTTTTCATGAAAATAATTCGGAAAAGGGTATTTATCGAAGTCTAAAAGGGGGCTTTAACGGTTTTACTTTGTTAGCTCTTTCCCTCTTAAAAAGCCCCTTAAGCCTTTTTACTCTTTTATCCTTTCAGCCTTCCTAAGTATTCCGCCAACTTCTTTACAGCCCTTGCACGATGAGAAATCTGGTTCTTTATCTCCTCACCTAACTCTGCAAAGCTCTTGTCATAACCCTCTGGAATGAAGATAGGGTCATATCCGAAGCCCTCCTTACCATGCTTCTCCGTAGCGATTCTACCCTCTACCTTACCCTCAAACTGGTGTTCTACACCATCAATGATAAGCGAGATAATAGTGCGAAAGCAGGCCTTACGATTGGCTTTCCCTTCTAAGTTTGTCAACAGCTTACGCATATTCGCCTCGCTATCGTGGTCGGTTCCCTCTGCATAACGAGCTGAATGCACGCCGGGTTCACCACCGAGTGCCTCCACCTCAAGTCCTGTATCATCGGCAAAACAGTTCTGACCATAGTGTTCAACGACGTAAGAAGACTTCTGACGTGCATTCTCCTCCAGTGTTGCCCCAGTCTCAGGGATATCCTCATGACAACCAATCTCAGCCAAAGAAACGATTTCAAACTCCTTTCCAAGGATGTCCTTTATCTCCTCGAGCTTATGTTTATTATTTGTTGCAAATACTATTTTCATCTTCGTAAATCCTTTCCTTACTATGAAAAAACTATGTTATCACATCAAGACCCTTGTCAACACGACAGGGACCCACCACTCATGTGCTCGCAAAAGATTACAGCCATTGGACACACGAGTCATGTGTCCCTGTGGTATAATATGTGGAACACAGCCCTTCTGCTTATTTATTTCTGTTCATTCGCAGGCTTTTTCATGGCTTCAGCCAACTTCTTTTCCTGCTTTTTCATTTCCTTTTTAGCCTTAATCTTTATCTGATCGAAGCCTTCACCATAGACACCAATCACCGAACTCTGGCTTACGAAGGCGGTAGGGTCGACCATCTTGATGATACGGAAGATAGTCTTACTCTCGTTACGCTTTGCCAACAAGCAGATAACCTTCATATCATTACCAGTGTACCAACCATGTCCATCAAGGATAGTCAGCGCATGCTCGGTCTCCTCAACAATTGCTTTGGCTATTTCCTCATGTTTCCAAGAGAAGATCATGAACTGTACTGACTCGCGTCTCATATTCATCACGTGGTCTAACATAAAACACTCGATGAACATCGTACAGTAACCAAAGACCATCTTATGCAAGCGTTCCATGACATCACCAAACTGGGGGAAGAACAAACAGCTACCCACAATCAAGATGTCAACGCCCATTAAGACCTGTCCTAACGAGATATCATGATACTTATTGACACAGGCAGCAATGATATCCGTACCACCCGTACTTCCATTATTTAGGAAGACGATAGCCAATCCCGTACCTGTAAGGCTACACCCAATAATCAATGACATAAAAGCTTGGTCTTCACCGAGCATCTTCACCATGTGTCCTGCAGCATCCTTAGGCATCAGATCCTGCGCAAAAATCAATAGGAAATAAAGGGCAAAGATAGCATAGATGGTCTTCATCAGGAACTTAAAGCCCAATATCTTCAGAGCAACTATCAACAAAGAGATGTTGATAATCATGTAAGTATTCTGAATCTTAAAACCCGTAGCATAGTAGATTACGGCAGACATACCCGTCACTCCACCCGTTACAATCTCATAAGGCATTAGAAAAACTGTAAAGGCAGCAGCGTAAATAATTAAGCCAATGGTCAAGAAAAAGTAATCTTTGGCTTCGGATCGGATGAGTTGTTGATCAATGGTCATAGGCTCATAGAATGGTTAAGACGAAGAGACTGTATCAAAACACGACTGTAGTGGATACTAACATACGGACTTCCTTTCCGTTGGAGATTACCGCTGTCAGAGAAACAAACCTGCAACCCTGTTTTCATACAGTCTCTTCTATGGTTTATTGAATAGTTATTTGCAAACGATATTGATAATCTTCTTCGGCACAACGATAATCTTTACGATTGTCTTACCGTCGATATAGTGCTGGCTTCGTTCGTCTTCTAAAGCCTTCTTCTCAATATCTTCCTTCGTTGCATCAGCAGGGAAAGTCATCTGGAAACGTGCCTTACCATTGAAAGATACTGTCAGCTGCACCTCATTCTCTACGAGATAAGACTCGTCCCATGCTGGCCATTCAGTATCGAAGACACTCTTTGTCTCACCACCCAACTGCTCCCACAGCTCTTCTGCCATGTGAGGTGCGAATGGAGCGATGACAATAACCATCTTCTTCAATAGTTCACGATTAGCACACTTCTGCTGTCCAAGTTCGTTGACGCAAATCATAAACGCAGAAACAGCTGTGTTGTAAGAGAACTGCTCAATATCGCCTGTCACCTTCTTGATAAGCTTATGAACGCTCTTCAATGAATCCTTTGAAGGCTCATCATCGTTGAGTTCCTGCTGATAAAGCTTCCAGAACTTCTTCAAGAAACGGAAACAACCATCGATACCATTGGTATCCCAAGGCTTACTTGCCTCTACAGGACCGAGGAACATTTCGTAAAGACGGAGTGTGTCTGCGCCATACTGCTCAACAATCACATCTGGATTGACAACGTTGAACATTGACTTTGACATCTTCTCTACCGCCCAACCGCATTTATAGGTGGCGGGTGTTGGGTGTTGGGTGGTGATGAGTTCTGATGATGATGTACCATCTTCGAAGATGAATTCAGCATTATTATATTCTGGACGCCACGCCTTGAAAGCCTCAACATCCAATACATCAGCATGAACGATATTGACATCAACATGGATAGGAGTAGTTTCATACTTGTCTTTCTGCCCCAAGCTGACAAATACTGGTGCCTTTGAGTGGTCGTCAGAGTTGATACGATAAACGAAGTTAGAGCGTCCTTGGATCATTCCTTGGTTCACCAACTTCTCGTATGGTTCCTCTTTACAACTGCAACCACAGTCGAAGAGGAACTTATTCCAGAAACGACTGTAAATCAAGTGACCTGTTGCATGTTCGGTACCACCGACATAAAGGTCTACATTCTGCCAATACTCGTCTGCCTTTTTGCCCACTAATGCTTCGTCATTGTGTGGGTCCATATAGCGAAGATAGTATGCTGAGCTACCAGCAAAGCCCGGCATCGTATTCAACTCCAATGGGAATACAGTCTTATCGTCAACCAATGACTTCTCAACAACCTTACGCTCAGCCTCATTCCAAGCCCAAACCTTTGCACGACCCAATGGTGGTTCGCCACTTTCTGTTGGTTCGTACTTATCGATTTCAGGCAATTCGAGAGGCAAACACTCCTCTGGAATCATATAAGGCATTCCCTGCTTGTAATAGACAGGGAATGGTTCACCCCAGTAACGCTGGCGTGAGAAGATAGCATCACGCAGACGATAGTTCACCTTCACACGACCGATACCCTTCTCAGTAACAAACTGCTTGGTCTTGGCAATAGCTTCCTTCACCGTAAGACCATTGAGAGAGAAACCGTCCATACTCTCTTTACCTTCCGCAGGAGAGTTCGTTACGATTCCTTCCTTTGCATCAAAGCTCTCTTCAGAGACGTCAGCACCCTCAATCAATGGGATGATTGGGAGGTTGAAATGCTTTGCAAAGGCATAGTCACGACTGTCGTGAGCAGGCACAGCCATAATCGCTCCTGTTCCATATCCAGCTAAAACATACTCTGAAATCCAAATAGGAATCTGCTCACCAGTGAATGGATTGATACCATATGAGCCTGAGAAGACACCTGTCACCTTACGGTCAGACATACGTTCCAGCTCTGTTCGCTTCTGTACATACGCCAAATACTCCTCTACCTCAGCCTTCTGAGCTTCTGAAGTAAGTTCTGCAACAAGTTCTGACTCTGGTGCCAATACCATGAAGCTAACACCAAACATCGTGTCAGCACGCGTAGTAAAGATCGTGAATTTACCCTCTTTCTGACCCTCACCAGTTGGTGTAAGGTATTTGAATTCAACCTCTGTACCCTCAGAACGGCAAATCCAGTTCTTCTGTGTCTCCTTGATAGAGTCAGACCAGTTAACTGTCTCCAAGCCATCAAGCAGTCTTTGTGAATAGGCTGACACACGAAGACACCACTGCTTCATCAACTTCTGTACGACAGGATAGCCTCCACGCTCGCTCACACCATTAACAACCTCGTCATTGGCAAGCACCGTTCCGAGTCCCGGACACCAGTTTACCATTGTCTCACCGAGGTAAGCAATACGATAGTTCATCAACTTCTCCTGCTGTTCCTGCTCGTCCATGCTCGACCAGTCACGTGCCGAGAAAATCAGTTCCTCACTCTGAGCGACGTTAAGGTTCAGTGTTCCTTCTTCCTCAAAGTGGCGAACAAGGTCCTTGATAGGCAATGCCTTCTGTTGTGTATAGTCATAATAAGACCCGAACATACGCTCGAAAGCCCACTGTGTCCAGTGATAATAACGTGGGTCACAGGTGCGTACCTCACGATCCCAGTCGAAACTGAAACCTATCTTATCCAACTGCTCACGGTAACGAGCAATGTTCGTGTCGGTTGTCAGCTGTGGATGCTGACCCGTCTGAATGGCATACTGCTCAGCAGGAAGTCCGTAAGCATCATATCCCATAGGGTTCAACACGTTGAAACCCTTCAGTCGCTTATAGCGTGCATAGATGTCACTTGCAATATAACCCAATGGGTGTCCAACGTGCAATCCGGCTCCTGATGGGTAAGGGAACATATTAAGTACATAGAACTTCTGCTTGTTCTCGTCCTCAACAACTTTGTAGGTCTTATTCTCAACCCACTTCTGTTGCCATTTCTTCTCAATGTCAATGAAGTTGTATTCCATTCTTATTTTCTATTATAACTAATGTGCAAATTTACAAAAAGTTTCCGTAAAACACTTCGCTTCGATGGGAATTATAGAACGAAAAAATATAATATTCTTTGTTTACTTAGGATAGAATAAGCCCTTTATAACGATAAACTGCTCTTATCTTAACTGCATATTGCATGACTTTCACTCCTCCGCACCACACGTGCGAAGCGTTCGCACCATTGGTGCGGAGCCTCAACACCACTTGTGCTAAGCATTAATACGTCGGTAGTTAAGGATAGGAATAGGGCGATTTGTTGTTAAATTAAACCATTGGTAAGGCTTTATTTACATACAGATAAAGAAAAAGTATTATCAAACCCCTATTAATCAATACATTAAAAGAGGATTCATTCTGTTTGACCATCTGCTTTCTAACCGAACACTATGAGCTTTTCTGCATTGTAATCTTCTTGCATATTAATAGAAATAGAGCACTAAAAAGGATTCAATTATGGGACATAAAGGCAAGAAAGTAAAAATATTTTTGAAATGAATTGCAACTTATTAAGAAAAAACATATCTTTGCATCATATTGATAAATATAAACTTAACGCTTTGACTATGTGGAATAAATTAATACTATTACTCACTGCTTGCAGCTCTGTAACAGCCCTGACAGCTCAGAACACAACTAAAACAGACTCCACAAAGACACAGAAGTTGGAGGAAGTCGTCGTAGCACAAAGACGTCAGCTTATCAAGAATGATATTGACAAGCTTACGTATGACGTGCAGCATGACAAGACTGCACAGACGAAGACGACCTTAGAAATACTCAAGAAAATACCCCTTGTCACCGTTGACGGACAAGAAAACATCAGGGTTCAAGGCTCTACAAGTTTTAAGGTGTATAGGAACGGACATCCTGACCCAAGTCTTTCAGGGCAGAATCTTAAGGATATTCTCAAGGCAATACCTGCTTCTACGATCAAAAGGATTGAGGTTATCACTGATCCCGGTGCCAAGTATGATGCTGAAGGGACTACAGCTATCCTCAACATTGTCATGATGAGCAATACTAAACTACAAGGAGTTTCAGGCAATGTAAACTCTGATGTCAACACTCACGGCTCTGTAAGGCTTGGTACTTATCTAACAACAAAGGTGGGAAAGCTCACGACGACCGTCAATTATAACTACATGAACCAAAGCAGAAAACAAACAGAAAACTATAGAGAGGGGGTTTACAACTACGTAAAGATGGGCGAACAAAAACATGAATATGGGACTAATAGCACTGCAGCAACAATACATTTCGGTAATATCAGTGCCAGTTACGAGATTGACTCACTCAACTTGCTGACCGCATCGACCACTTTTCTTGGCTATAAAGCCGATGCCAACGCACAAAGCACGAATGAACGATGGGACAAGAACAGCCAGTTGATTTACAAATTCGACAATAATATGACTACTCCGGGCTACTCTCATCTTAATATTGGAGGACGTTTGGACTATCAACATAAGACTCATTTAGATGGAGAAATCCTGACGCTTTCTTATATGTTGGCAGCTACACGCCAACACAGCATCTTCCGTCAGATGTATAACAACATGGTTAACTTCCCTGTCAACTATACAAGTTACGATCAGAACACCCGTGAACGCTTCACTGAACATACTTTCCAGATTGACTATGTACGACCCTTTGGAAAATACCACAAGATAGAAAGTGGAACAAAATATATCCTTCGTTACAACAATAGTACGTCATTAATGGACTATCAAGGGACTACCCCTGACATGGAAAGCAAATTTAAGCATAACGCACAAGTGGCTGCTGCCTACCTCTCATATATCTTCACCGCTGGCAAATGGGCTGCCCGCGCAGGATTGAGATATGAGTTTACTCGCATGAAAGCATCCTATCCCGATGGTAGTAATGCTGCTTACCATGCTAATCTCAATGACTGGGTACCATCAGCAAGCCTACAATACAAGATTAGTGATAGTCAAACACTGAAGTTTAGCTATAATACCAGCATCAACAGACCTGGCATCGGCTATCTCAATCCAGCCATCATTAGCACACCAACGGCAGTCTCTTTCGGTAATGCAAACTTAGGAAGCAGTCGTAACCAAAAGCTACAACTTGTGTATATGTTGGTTACTTCAAAATTTACTTTGCAATTAAGTCCCTATTATTCATTTACCAACAATGGTATAGGTCGTATCTTGTATGAACAAAATCGTAAAGATGTTTCTACTTATCAGAACGTGCTGAAAAGCAAAGATTTCGGTATTTCATCTTACACAGAATGGACTCCTTTCACCGGAACATCGTTTACACTCAACGCTTCCATGCGTTATGCCCGAATCACCTTGCCCACACCTTATCTCAAGAACAGCGGATGCGGTGGTGGCATCTACTTTAATTGGGAGCAGAAAATACCTTGGGAATTAACGTTGACAACCAGTATTGGAGGTGAATATGGCAATAGGATTTATGATCCGTATGCTATTGAGGGACATTGGTTCTACTATAATTTCACCTTGACACGTCTCTTTTTTAAAGACAAGCTAACAGTATCTTTATCAGCCAATTCGCCTTTCATCAAAGAAAGATCAAGTACTTATCGTATCGTTCGAGGCGATTATACTGTTTATGAACGCTCTGTTATGTACCCTCAACGCTTTGGAATCGGTCTTTCATGGAACTTTGGTAAGCTGAGAGCAAGCGTCAAGAAGGCTGAACGAAGCATTCAGAATGATGACTTAGTGGGTGGAGAAAAGAAGTAGAAACAGGTCGGCAGGACTGCATACACAGCAACTTAACGCACCTATTTTCAGGTTCTTCCGTTAAATGTGTGGATACTTTTCGTATTGCTTTAACGGAAGAATCATAGCTACTCATTAAACAAAAACTTGGCTAAGACAATCAACTTTCTGTCCTCTTATCATCCTCTGACATTGAAAATCATTTCTTTTTAGACTTCGAAAATATGTAGATAATAGTTTGAAAAATCATTACATAATTTCAAAGAAAATATCTATAACTAACACCAAAAACACATATAAGAAGCAGGTTTGCAATCAACAGAGAATCAATTAGTTACCAAATGGTAAAATAAAAGCTGCTTAATTGGACTTCAAAAGGGCGTTAGTAAGGGTCTTAAAGGGCACCTTTTGCAAGCCAAAAGGACGTCTTTTAGAAGCCAAAAGAGCATGTATTCAAAATTATGATGTGAAAAATTATGACAAAGTAACAGGCTATTAGCCCTATTGGGCTTATTGGGCTTATTAGCCTAATTAGGCTAATAGGGAATACGTTGTTTGTAGAAGACAGATAGACATCACTTGTCAACCCGTCAATCCGTTAACTCATTAACTTTCTGCCACTATCTTTTGCCATTATAATAAAAAAGGAGTATCTTTGCGAAAGACAAATATAGATACCCTTTAGACAAGTATTTCTCCTTCTTCTCTACTCGAAAGAGAGGAGCAAGAGTGGATATTTTACGCTTATGGCAACACATCCTTTATGGTCTGACGACTACTGGCTACTACTCCTACAGCTTTATCTTAAAAAGCCAGAGGGAATGAAACCGATGTATTCACGTGCGTTGGTAGACCTCAGTTTAGAACTACACATACCACCAAAGAACCTCTATGAACAGCTTTTTAAGTTGCGACACCGTGATATGCCCATCATTCATCTGATTTGGGAGACGTATGGAGAGAACACACGAAAGCTCAACAAAGACGTAAAGAAACTGCGTTCGATGAAGGGATTTGGCCAGCCAAGGGAGTTCTACGATGGTGTGAAGGTGCGCGAAACCTTTGAACATGACTTTCTACCAGTGGAAGGGGCTGCGGAGTTGAAGCCTTTTATGCTCATTATGATTCTCGACCTCTATTTCCGTCTTACCCCTATTACGATGGCAGCAGAGACACCTGAGGTGATAGACTTTGCTAAACTGATGAAGATAAAGCCACAAATGGTTGTAGAGGTAATGGATGTGTTCCAACTCTGCGACCCCTATCTGAACCGCGACGACCTTCTGATATCGCCCTTATTAATGCCCTGTCAGGAGGTATGGAACCGCTATGGAAATGATAACCCAGAGAAACTTTCTGCCTTAGCAGCACAATTAAAGGAATATTTCACTTGATTATACTTGTTTTTTTAGTACTTTTGTAGCACAATTCAGGTAAACAATGGCACAGGAACAAGTACAGATTCAGACCCAGAAACAGCAACAAGTGCAGCGTCTCTCACAACAGCAGATGCTGCAAGTAAAGTTGTTGGAGATGCCACTGACAGAATTAGAGGAAAGTGTTAATGCTGAACTCGATGATAATCCTGCCTTAGAAGCAGGAGGAGAGGAGACTGATAGCATTGATGACAACGATACTGTAGAGCATTCAGAAGACGATGATTTCGACACACTTCAGGAGCGAGAAGAGCGACAAGATGCACTCGACTCGGCACTGGAGCGTATGCGTTCGGATGATGATCTTCCTACATACGATTCAAGACTGCAACGAAATAATGCTGAATATGAGGAGATTGTGTATGGTGACACAACTTCTTTTATCGATAAACTGAACGAGCAGGTGGGCGAAAGAGAGCTTACGGAACGGCAGAAGAGTATCTTGGAGTATCTTATCGGTAGCTTAGATGATGACGGACTCTTGCGAAAAGACCTCGATAGTATCAGCGATGAGTTAGCGATCTACTATGGAATTGACGCGTCTACTAAGGAATTGGAAGAGGTGTTGAAGATTCTGCAGGACTTTGACCCAGCTGGTATCGGTGCAAGAGACTTACAAGAATGTCTCTTGTTACAGATAGACCGAAAGGTTGAGAATGGTGAGTGGGAGAAAGATAGTCATCTGTATAAATACATCTACAACATCATTTCACATCATTTCGATGCTTTCAAAAAGAAGCATTGGGATAAGATTCAAAGCGCACTGTCGCTGTCTGACCTTCAAGTAGAGGCACTTCAGCGTGAGATTCGTAAGTTAAATCCGAAACCGGGATCGTCAATGGGTGAGACACAAGGACGTAACCTGCAACAGATAACACCTGACTTTATCATCGACACAGAGGATGATGGTACGGTTACTTTCAGCTTAAACCATGGCAATCTACCAGAGTTGCACGTTTCACAGGCCTTCAACGATATGATGGAGACCTATCGAAACAACAAAGCTAATATGAATCGACAGGAGAAGGAGGTGTTGCTTTATGCCAAAGAGAAGGTGGAAAAGGCACAAGGATTTATCGAAGCGGTAAAGCAAAGACGTCATACATTACAAGTGACGATGAAGGCTATCATCGATATTCAGCGGAAATTCTTCCAAGATGGAGATGAGGCTGACCTCAAACCAATGATTCTTAAAGACATTGCCGACCGTACAGGATTAGACATCTCTACCATATCACGTGTGAGTAACATCAAGTATGCACAGACACGTTGGGGGACATTCCCTCTACGTTTCTTCTTTACTGATAGCTATACAACGGAGGATGGCGAGGAAATGTCTACTCGTAAAATCAAGTTGGCACTCAAAGAAGTAATCGACAAAGAGGACAAACGCAAGCCTCTCAGCGATGATGCACTTGCCAAAGTGATGAAAGAAAAGGGCTTCCCAATAGCCCGTCGCACCGTTGCCAAGTACCGAGAACAACTCGGATTGCCTGTTGCAAGACTGAGGAAGGAGTGATGTAATTAGGTGTTGGATGTTAGGTGTTAGGTGTTAAAGTATGAACGAAAAGAACATTATATTAACAGCAAGGGTTGTGAGTATGGTTCTCACACCATTCTATTTACCTGTTGTGGGCATATTAGCTATCTTTACTTTTAGCTATCTAAGTATGTTCCCATGGCAAGCAAAGCTGTCGTATGTCTTTTTGGTTTACGCTTTTACAGTGCTTATCCCTACCTTACTCATCCACCTTTATCGCCAATACCACGGCTGGACATTGATTCAGTTAGGGCAACGAGAGCGAAGAATGGTTCCTTATGTGATTTCTATTCTTTGCTACTTCACATGCTTTTATATCATGAACATCCTACACCTGCCTCACATGCTGACGTCAATACTTATGGTAGCATTGATCATTCAGATTCTATGTGCTATCATCAACGTATGGTGGAAGATATCAACACATACGGCAGCTATCGGTGGTGTGACAGGCTCTTTAATAGCTTTTTCACTGCTATTCAACTTCAATCCGATGTGGTGGCTTTGTCTTACGCTCATCGTTTCGGGCTTTGTAGGTAGCAGTAGAATGATTCTCAGGCAACATTCATTGGAGCAGGTGGCATCAGGTTTCTTCTTAGGTATCATCTGTTCATTCATTACAATCATCGTTGTATAGAATCAATAGCAGTAGAAAAGTCCACTGATTGCCAAAGAATAAAGAATAAACTGACAGGAAATTGCATCTGTCTTAAGAATAAATACACATAAAACAAACAAAGAAAATAAACTTAATACATTAAGAATATGAAGCCATTAGTTAGTATTATCATGGGTTCAACAAGTGATTTACCCGTAATGGAAAAAGCTTGTAAGTGGTTGGAAGAGCAAGAGATTCCCTTTGAAGTGAATGCACTCTCTGCTCATCGTACACCTGACGCAGTAGAGACTTTTGCCAAGGAAGCAAAAGGTCGTGGCGTAAAAGTTATCATTGCTGCGGCTGGTATGGCTGCTGCTTTACCTGGAGTTATCGCTGCTTCAACACCACTTCCAGTCATTGGCGTGCCAATTAAGGGTATGCTCGATGGCCTTGATGCCTTACTTTCTATCGTTCAGATGCCTCCTGGCATTCCAGTTGCTACTGTTGGCGTCAATGGAGCACAGAATGCTGCCATCCTTGCAGCTGAGATGATAGCACTCGGTGATGAGGCTATTGCAAAGAAGATTGACAACTGGAAGGCTTCATTAGGTCAGAAGATAGAGAAGGCTAACAAGGAGTTAGCTGAGCTAAAGGATTACAAGTTTAAGTGCTAAGACCATCCCTAATTCCTTCAAAGAAAGGAGTAACAAAGGGAAACCATTAGGATAAAGGTCGTTACCACTTATTACCTCTACTATAACCCCTCCCTCGGAGGGGCTTGGGGGAGGTTTTTCATCATCCCAAAAGGGCATTGAAAGACACCCCATTATCCAAATAGAACATGATAGATTTATTCAACTTTGAAAGAAGGAAAACCTCTGTCACCCATGTTGGTGCACTCAACATTGGTGGAGAGAACCCTGTACGCGTACAGTCAATGACAACGACTTCTACGGATGATACCGAAGGAAGCGTTGCACAAGCTAAGCGTATCATTGATGCAGGAGGAGAACTTGTACGCCTCACAACGCAAGGAAAGCGCGAGGCAGAGAACTTAAAGAATATCAATGCACAACTACGTGCAGACAATTATATGGCTCCGCTCTGTGCGGATGTTCACTTCAATGCGAATGTAGCAGACGTTGCTGCACTCTATGCAGAGAAGGTTCGTATCAATCCGGGTAACTATGTCGATCCTGCTCGTACGTTCAAAAAACTGGAGTATACCGATGAGGAATATGCGCAAGAGCTACAGAAGATTGAGGACAGACTGATTCCTTTCATCAATATATGTAAGGAGAACCACACCGCTGTACGTATTGGTGTCAACCATGGTAGCCTTTCTGACCGTATTCGTAACCGTTATGGCGATACACCAGAAGGTATTGTAGAGAGCTGTATGGAGTTCCTCCGCATCTTCCGTAAGTATGACTTTCATGACATTGTCATCTCTATCAAATCCTCAAACACGGTTGTTATGGTTCGTTCCGTACGACTTCTTGTGGCTGAGATGGACAAGGAAGGTATGCACTATCCGCTCCACCTTGGTGTTACCGAGGCTGGTGAAGGTGAAGACGGACGCATTAAGAGTGCCGTAGGTATTGGTGCCTTACTCGCTGATGGTATCGGTGACACGATCCGTGTATCACTGAGTGAAGAGCCAGAGTGCGAGATTCCAGTGGCTAAACACCTTACATGGTATATCCGTCGACACGAGAAACATCTTCTCATCCCTGCCGAACAGTATGATGGCTTTGATTATCTCCATCCTAACCGACGTGAGACAGTGGCTGCAGGCAATATCGGTGGCGAGAATGTTCCTGTTGTTATTGCCACTCGAAAGGCTGACCAAGCAAGTGCCGAGGTATCATCACCAGAGCTACCAAAGCCTGATTACATCTATGTACAGGGTGAATTGCCTGAGAAAAGAGCAAAGAAACAGAAGTATATCCTTGATTATGATGCCTATATGGACCTTGCCAACAGTGGTAAGCAGTCCTTAGAGAACGTCTATCCAATCTTCCCTGTGACGGGAATGCCTTTCATCAGTGCGATAAACAGTGATGTTAAGTTCCTCGTCTTGAAGTTTGGTACACCTTCAGAGGAGTTCCTTGCTTGTCTGAAAACACATCCAGAGGTGGTAGTGGTTTGTATGACAAGCCATCAGAACCGCCTCGGCGACCAACGTGCATTGGCGCATCAATTGATGATAGCAGGGGTAAAGAACCCTATCATCTTCGCACAGATGTATCAGCATTCAGCAACTGATGAGAAGGAAGAAAGCAGTAACAGCCAACAGGCTGAGACAACTACGGCTAAAGAGAAGTTCCAATTGGAGGCTGCGGCAGATATGGGTGCACTGATGATGGACGGACTTACCGATGGTATTTGGCTGATGAACCATGGCAATCTCTCACAAGAGGATGTTGAGCAGACCGCTTTCGGTATTCTTCAAGCAGGTAGATTGCGCATGGTGAAGACTGAATACATCTCTTGTCCGGGCTGTGGTCGTACGCTCTACGACCTTCGTACGACGATTGCTCGCATCAAAGAAGCTACCAAGGGAATGAAAGGACTGAAGGTAGGAATCATGGGCTGTATCGTGAATGGTCCTGGTGAGATGGCTGACGCAGACTATGGATATGTGGGTGCAGGTCCAAAGAAGGTGAGCCTCTACCGCAAACAGGTATGCGTTGAGCATAATATACCTGAAGAAGAAGCGGTCGAGCGATTGCTTGCTTTGATTAAGGCAGATCAGAACAAGGCTTAAATCGGCGATTAGGACTCAATAGATGTAATTCAACATCGGTGTCTTTCGTTATCATCCCAACGGCAGGAACGCCTCTTCTTTGTCGTTTCCTACTGTGCTCTTAATACTCCGCACGCGTGGTGTTCATGCTTAGCACCATACGTGCGGACCGTAAGCACCAATGGTGCGGAGGGTTAACTCCTCTACAATAAATCATACTTTTGATAAGAGGAAAGGATAGATTTGGGGCTTAATGATTAGGGGTAAATAGCAAATAGAGTTTGGATAATTAGGCATAAAAAGGCGATTAATCACCTTGAAAGAATGTACCAATTAGACTTATTTGCCTAACAAGCGAGACAATCTACCCCTATAAAGCACTGATTTACCGATAATTACATTTCTGTGTTAAAACAAGAAAAAGTAAAAATGTAGTATAGATTCTGCTTGCTTCTTTCCTTATAAAAGACTATCTTTGCAACATGAAGGTATTGGAGGAAATAAAGAAGTATTGCCTGAGTCGCTATAACCTGTCCGTTCTTGGCGCACAGGTGGGCATTTATGCGCTCCTTGTATCTATCTGGTCATTGGTCATTATGCTACTTGAGCATGATGTCAAAGCCGCCAAGGAGTCCATGTGTGTCAATGCCTTTGTACTCTTCTTGTTATTGATTGTCTTCATGGCGAACTTCTATGTGCTGGTTCCTTATCTCTTTGAAGCAAAGAATAAGATTAAGCACTGGGCATTCTGGGTAATCAATCTACTGTTTATCATCCTTTGGAATCATCATATCTTCAACATTTATAATGCCGATTTACCGAACGCACCTATACGAATAGGGTTCTATCAGTTTGGTGTGATGTGGATGATTCTCAACTATGCAATGGTTGTTGCGGCAATCTTCGTGCGTTATTATATCCGCCATAGTACGCTCAGAAGACAGTTAAGAGAGGAGAAACAGAAGATGACGGAAGCCGAATTGGCATGGCTTAAGAACCAGCTAAACCCACACTTCCTCTTCAATACGCTCAATAACATAGCCTCACTCACCCAGACAAGTCCCAACAATGCCCAAAAGGCAATCGGTCAACTGTCTGAACTCCTACGCTATGCACTCTATGAGACACAGCCTAAGGAGGTGAGTCTGAATGGTGAGATAGCCTTTATCAAGAACTACATCAATCTGATGACACTACGGTCGGGTAGCAATGTAGAGATAAAGAGCCAATTCATCATCCATAACACACAACTACTCATTGCGCCATTGGTATTCCTAACACCTGTTGAGAATGCCTTTAAGCATGGTATAAGTGCCAATAAACCATCGTTTGTCCACATCTCCATCACAGAAGACAACGGTAAGATAGTATTCCTTTGTGAGAACAGTAACTATCCAAAAAACGACACTGACAAGAGTGGAAAGGGTATCGGATTAGAGAATATGTACCGCCGTTTAGAGCTGATTTATCCTGATAGGTACCACATTGAACAGCGTATTACACCAGAGGTTTACCACCTCAAGATTATTATTAAGCCCTAAGATAATTGTAATCAGCACTCCCTCGCACAATTCATCACCACCCATCATTCAACACCAAACACCCATCACTCCAACACCCAACACCCATATAAACAATTCATCAACACCCGACATTCACCACCCAACACCCATCACCCTATCTCCACCCATGTTACTCCATAATCAAACACAAGCTATTCAGCGCATGAACACGCTGGCCAAGGAAGGTAAAGACTTTTTCTTTATCATTAATTATAGAGCCGATAGCGCCTACATAGAGGAATTTACGAACATAGACCCACGTGAACTGCTTTTTTCTTTCCCAACTCTTTCTAATATACCAGAGGCCGAAAGCTATAGCAGTGAGGCTGTCGAATGGCATACTGAACCACCCACAAGAGAAGACTATGAGCACCGCATCAATCTTGTCAAGCAAAGAGAGCGTGAAGGCGACAGCTATTTAGCCAACTTGACCTGCAAGATTCCCATACGAACAAACCTCTCTCTGCATGATATCTTTATGCGATCAAAGGCCTTATACCGCTGTTGGATGAAAGAGAAATTCGTTTGCTTCTCCCCTGAAATATTCGTTCGCATCAATAGAGAAGGACTTATCAGTTCCTTCCCAATGAAGGGTACGATTGATGCAACACGCCCTGACGCTGAGAAGGAACTGATGGAGAATAAGAAGGAGGCGGCCGAACACGCTACTATCGTTGACCTTATCCGTAACGATCTGAGCATGATAGCAGAGAAGGTGCAAGTGAAACGCTATCGATATGTCGACCATCTGACGACTAACAAGGGTGAAATCCTTCAGACAAGTTCGGAGATTACAGGACAGCTCTCTGTCGACTATCGTCAGAACATCGGTACGCTTCTCTTCCGTTTGCTCCCTGCTGGCTCCATTACGGGTGCTCCTAAGCCACGCACAATGGAGATTATCGATGAGGCTGAGGGGTATGAAAGAGGCTTTTATACGGGTGTGATGGGTTGTTATAGCAAAGGACAATTAGACAGTGCAGTGATGATTCGCTTTATTGATCAGGATAAAAACGGACAGCTCCACTATAAGGCTGGGGGCGGTATAACGGCTCAGAGTAATAATGATGACGAATATAAAGAGGTGATAGAGAAGGTTTATGTGCCAATATATTGAGACTTTAAGGGTGGTAGACGGCTGTGTCTGCAATCTTGCCTACCACGAACAGCGAATGAACCGCACACGAAAAGAGATGTTAGGACAGCCAGAGCCGTTGCGCATAGCTGACCTTCTAAAGGCTGTTAGCTTACCGATGGGATGTTCGAAGCTACGCTTTGTCTATGATAAAGAGGGCATCCATGATATTACTTGTACACCTTATACTTGCAGAGAAATCCGCTCCTTGCACCTTGTCTATGCTGATAACATCAGCTATCCTTATAAGAGTACTGACCGCTCGGCACTTAACGAACTAAAAAAACAGCAAGGCGACTGTGACGAAATACTTATTGTTCGCAACAATCACCTTACAGATACATCCTATACTAACATTGCTCTCTATGATGGCGAACAATGGTTTACACCCTCTACACCACTCCTCTGCGGTACAATGCGGCAACGACTGCTCGATTGTGGACTGCTTCAAGAGCGTGAAATCAGCGTTTCAGACATCCCTAACTATCAGTATATAAGCCTCTTCAATGCCATGATTTCATTGGGAGAAATTATCCTTCCTGTTGATAGAATTAGGTAAACAGCGAATTACTTTCACGACAAGAAATATTTTTTTTCATGACAATAAATATTTTTTTTCATGAAGAAAAATATTTTTCTTCACGAAAATAATACGATAACAACAGTTGCCTTTATGACCAAAGTAAGGGATAACCCTACTCACAAACCTACTTTTTAGCGCTTATCTACGTGACTTAAAATACATGAAAATAAGTATAATCGCAGCGAAAATGATAATCTTCACTATAAGAGAAAAGATACGTCTCGACTTTTCTCGTGGGTCATAAAAATCACCACTTATGGTTCCACACTGTCGACATGTGCTATTATCATCTGGGAAGATGGTACTTTCTCTACTCCTATCTTTGCTTGGATTAGAAAGATACTTACCCATATAAGCCTTATATGCCACCTCTTTTATCTCTCGTTTATTTGTTTGCTGTAAAGCAGTATAACGACTAACAAAACGCTGATAGAGTGGGTCATCGGCTCCACGTACCATCTTCATGTAGTTCAGTTTACCTCTTAGAACAGCATTAAGAGGTACGCAATGCTGATGTCCCTTTGTTTTTCCATGCTGCTGCCTGTAGCTCTTCCACGCAGCCTGACAGGCATCTTCATAACCATAACGCTCCCAGATATACAACAAGGAACGGATTTCACGCACGTAACGGCGGCTTACATTCACCTTTTCAGTTACCATTAAGCCTGTTACCTCCTGCCGTCTTCCACGGCGTTGTAGGTGGGTTTTCTCTTCATTCAGTTGGAAACCATAACGCTCAACAATAGCCTTAACCTGCTGTACAAGCTCTCCCTGCGGACGAAGAATGTCTGTGTCAGCACTGAAAGTGAGGTCATCAGCATAACGGGTAAAGGTGATGCCTTGTGCAGTAGCTATGCTCGCTATCTCCTTATCCATCTCCCGACAAATAAAGTTCGACAGTGTTGGCGATGTGGCAAAGCCCTGTGCCAATACCTCTTCATTGTTCTTTGTGCGCACAGTAGCCAACCCAGAGATGAGTTTTGCAGCTAATGATGAGAAGCCAAAAGGCTCTGCCTTCAGACAGTCAGCCACCTGCTGGCGTGTAATAGTGGGGAAGAAATCCTTTAAATCAAGGTTCAGAATATAACGTTTTCCCACATGTGGACGTGCATTGTCAACCACAGAACGACCACAGACAAAGCCAAACGCCCAAGGAGTAGGCTCGTCATAGGTCTGAAGAACTATATTCAACGCATGCAGGATATCATGAAGTGCCCCTTTCGGTGCGGTAATCTCACGATAGCCACCATGCTTCTTACGAAGTAGGAAAGTCTTACAACGTCGTTGGACATTATTGGTATCAGCTAAAAAACTTAGTTGTTTCGCACGAAAAACATAATAGGGATAAGGCTCGCTCAGTTCGTTCAGTAGCTTAGCAAGTTCTTGCGAATCACTTAAATAACGCAACCGACGATCAAAATCAGCCTTTGTATAGTTTCTTGCATTTACTGTTTTAGTTGCCATAGTGCACTTATTAAAAACAAAAAAATAGGAACGCTGTAAGGGAATTACTTTTATCGTGAACCTTCGTTAACGATAATAACGATACTTCGTATCAAACTCCAGCGAATACACCGGAAACTACTTCTAATTCTTTCAGACGTTCCTATCTGTGGCAAAGATAGATATTAATATCGGAACATCAAAACTTTTAAAGCATTAAATCAGTTTCTTCCGTTAAATGTATGGACGTGTTTCATATTGCTTTAACGGAAGAACGGAAGTTACTCGTTATACAAAAATATAGCTAAGACAGTCAAGTATCTATCCTATTATTATCCTCTGGCATTGAAAATCATTTCTTTTTTGACTTCGAAAATATGCAGATAAGAGTTTGAAAAATCATTACATAATTTCGAAGAAAACATCTATAAATAACGGCAAAAACACATATAAAAAGCAGGTTTGTAATCAACAGGAAATCAGTTAGTTATAAAGTAACAAAATAAAAGGTGCTTAATTGGACTTCAAAAGGGCGTTAGTTAGACTTCAAAAGGGCACCTATTGCAAGTCAATTGGGCGTCTTTTAGAAGCCAAAAGAGCATGTATTCAAAATTATGATGTGAAAAATTATGACAAAGTAACAGGCTATTAGCCCTATTGGGCTTATTGGGCTTATTAGCCTAATTAGGCTAATAGGAATAAGTTGTTTGTAGAAGACAGATAAACATTACACCTAATTGCGTTTATTATGTAGTTTATCCCCATTTATTAAACCAGCTTATTGGGGGCAATTATACCAGTGTTGGGTGATGGGTGTTGGGTGTTGAGCCTTTATAAAACAATCTTATTGGAAGAAATCATACTATGTATGTGGATTAATCACATTCTATTAACCATCTATGCATTTAACGGAAGAACCCTAAATAAAGCCTGCAAAGACTTGTATTTATCCTCATAAAACAATACTTTTGCACACGATAAATAAAAAATTTTATCCCAATTGTGTAGTTTTTCATTTACTACGTGCGTCTAATGAACAAAAATCAACCTATCAACAGATGGACAACCTACAAAATGAACAAGACTTCTCGCGAATCGTGAGAGAACATAAAAGTACGATTTATACCGTATGCTATATGTTCTCGAAGAATGAAGACGAGGTGAACGACCTCTTTCAAGAGGTATTGATAAACCTTTGGAAGGGTCTGCAGAACTTCCGAGGAGAAAGCGATGTACGCACGTGGATCTATCGTATCAGTCTAAACACCTGCATCTCATGTGACCGAAAGAAACGGAAACGGAAAACGATTCCACTTACGATGAATATCAATCCTTTTACGGATAGTGATGATGATAGCCGACAGGTACAGCAACTCAATCGCCGTATCAGTCAGTTAGGTCCTTTTGACCGAGCCATTATCCTGCTTTGGTTAGAGAATATGAGCTATGAAGAGATTGGCGAAATCGTCGGTATCAGTACTAAGAATGTCTCCGTAAGACTATTTAGAATCAAAGAGAAACTGAAGAAAACGAGTACGACAACGGAGGAGTAGGGGAGTAATCATGAAGGTATGGTATTAATGCTATTGACCTTATTAGCCCTATTAGTCTAATTAGCCCAATATGCCCAATACCCTACAAGACTTAACAATCAAATTAAAAAGAAAACTACAATGGAAACAAAGCATACAGAGTTTGAGGAAATGCGTCAGCAATTGGATATCCTCAAGAATAAACTTGATAACCAAACACTTATCAACGATAAGCTTATCAGACAGTCAATGCTCAATAAGATGTCGTTTATGAAGAAGTACACATGGGTGTCATTCTTAGTGTTACTATTTATTTATTACGCTTACAATGAAGTTCGGATAATGTTTAACATGTCGTGGTGGTTCTACGGATTTACCATACTCGTTATGACTTTCAGTATTTGTTTCGATGCTTATATCAACCATATTAATAAGAAGGAGTTCCTGAATGGCGACCTCATAGCGGCTTCCTTACAAATGCAAAGGATGAAGAAATTACGCAAAAAGTCCTTCTTATGTGGTACAACCATAATGACTATATGGACTCCTTGGTTCTTTATCGAGGCATACTATGGGTCAGGTGCTGCGAAGGGAGGAGACCATACATCCATGTTCTATGGTATACTGGTTGGCGGTGGAATAGGCTTAATCATCGGAGTAGCCATCGGTATATGGTTATATCTTCGTATGCAACGCATTAATTCCGATATTATCCAACAGATTGATGAACTTAAAAAAGAGACAGAGTAAAGAAGAATAAAGACAGAGTAACATATAAACAAAGTACAGGGTAACATAAGAACTTATTGCTTGTTCCTATGTTACTCTGTTTTTTAAACCTTTTATTCTTCCCTTAAACCCAATGAACTATAGTAGCAATTAAAGAATTGTTATACCCAACAAATAGATATTTTACACCCAGCGGTTGGGTACGATAGGACTTATTCGCTGGGTTGTCTGGAGCTTTTTAGTAAAAGCTTAAGAGCTTTTTAGTAAAAGCTTAGGAGCTTTTCAGTAAAAGATTAGGAGCTTTTTAGTAAAAGATTAGGACTTGTTAGCTAAGTACGATAAGACCCAGAAGTTGAGTACAAAACAAGCAATTAATAAGGTCATTTCCAACTTTAAAGACAATTTATGGTATTAAGGGGTTGGGAAAATCCACTTTCATTCGTTATAAGGATGAGAACAGATAAAAACGAATAGATATCTATGTCGAAAGAAGAAACCATTGAGCACCTGTTCCGAATGCACTACGGCACAATGTTCAAGCTGGCAGTGGCAATGCTGCACGATTCTGACGAGGCGAAAGATGCCGTGAGTGAGGTATTTGTACGGTTGTTCCGTGACAATTTCCACCTACCTAAGAAAGGAACAGGCGCTTATCTACTTGTAAGTGTACGCAACCAGTGCTTAGACATCATCAGACAGAAACAGATGAAAGAGCATGTCAATAAGCTGTTGACAATAGAAACAGAGCCTGACTTATCGCCCATACAGCACCAGACTGATTGCTACATGGAATTATTGGCTTTTGCAGACAATAAGCTGACAACACAGACCCGCACAGTCTTCCGTCTACGCTTTGACAAGCAACTGTCCTATAAAGCCATTGCAGAACAGGTTGGCATCAGCGAAGCTGCTGTCTACAAGCACTTGATACAGGCAATTAGGAAGATGAAAGAACAATTTAATCCCAACCAGAAATGAAAAAGGATAATTACGGACAGATGGAAAGGTTGCTTGACATGATGGAGCATCCTAACCAATATACTGATGAACAGCTTAATGAACTGTTGCGTGATGATGAGTTGAGGCAAACGTATCAGCTTATATCAGACACTACCAGTGCATATGAGTACAGACGGACTTCCGATAAACTGACAGATGAAATCATAGAAGAGGAATGGGACAAGGTAATGGAAAAGAAGTCTACTTCCAGACCTATACACCGCTATTACAGACAGATAGCAGCAGTAGTTATTGGTATTCTCACTGTATCGGGAATTGCCATAGCTGCAGTTAGCATTGTCAAAGGTGGTAGAAAACAGTTAGCAACGGATTCAGCTGTTACAGTCACAAACAACATAGCTCATACAAAAACATTAAGGGAAAAAGACTCTACACGCACAACTGCCACATATAGCAAGCTGGAAGAAAAGAAAGTAGAGGGGATACTCCCTCCCAAACAGTTTGATAATGTTATGTTACAGGACATTGTTCAAGAAATATCAGATTACTATGGGATAAAAACTGTCTGTCGTAACCCAGAAGCAGGACAGCTACGTTTGCGCTTTCTTTGGAACAGAGACCAAAGTATAGAACACGCAGTAGAGACACTAAACATGTTTGAAAAAGTACAGCTAACTTTGGCTGACAGTACAATCACCATAGAATAAAACACTATGAGAAAGCATCTCTTTCTTGGTATACTGCTACTGATTGTCTGTGGTGTACAGGCGCAGCATATTACCCGAAACTATAATAAGACATCCCTACCACATGTGCTGACTGATATTGACAATGCCAGCCAAAGGTACACAATCAACTTCATTTATAATGAATTAGAAGACTTTACAGTCACTGTAAAACTACGTAACCGCACCATTCCCGAAGCAATAAGGGAAGTATTGGGTTTCTATCCCATGCGCATGACCGTCAGTGATAGCCTTATCTTCGTAGAATGTACACAGAAAGTACCTACAAAGGTCATCGGACACATTGTTGATCAGCACAACCAGCCTGTACCGTTTGCCAATGTAGCTTTGTTGAATCCATCGGATTCCAGTTTCATCAATGGCGGAGTGACCAATAACGGGGGAGACTTTGTCATACCATGTAGTCAACGGAAGGTCTTACTACGGGTTTCTTTCATTGGATTTGCTACCTACTATAAGCTGATTAATGTCGGCAATATCGGTACTATCCGTATGAAGACTGAACCATATACACTGAAGTCCGTGACAGTAAAAGGTATGCGCCGGGTTATTAAAAATGATGTTGACCGACTGCAGTATCTTGTCAATAATGACCCTTTCTCCAAGGGGATGAATGGTATAGAAGTGATGGGGCGTGTACCAATGCTAAATGTCAGTGACGAAAGTCTCAGCATCGTAGGTAAGGGCAATACTCATATCATGCTTGATGGACATATCCTTGAAATGACTGCCGATGCTGTAAAGGCAAAACTCCGCAGCCTGAAGGCAGAAGATATTGAGCGTATAGAGGTGATAACTATTCCACCAGCAAAATATAAGGCAGAAGCCAATGCGGGATACATCAACATCGTCATGAAGCGTGACCAGTCGAAAGGGTGGAGTGGGAGTATCAGTGAGGAGGTACAACGACAGTACCGTGGAAGGTATTTCCAGGATATAAACATCAACTATGCCAGCAGGAAACTTGAGCTGTCCACTGGTCTGGGAATGTCTTTGGATAAAGTAATCAACGACTCTTATTCTGTCTATGACTTCAAAGACGGACATCAACGCAGTACAAGAAAGCGGACTATATCCCCCTGGCCGTCATATAATGCTGATGCCATCGTGAAATATCATGCTACCAAGCGCTTGGAACTGGGTGTCATGACATCATTCTATGCCAATCACACCTCTACCAATCACACGTTTGTTTCACTCAACAGGGACACAACATTTACGACAGCCCATGCCCCTGCTGTCTGGAACAACAACATAAGTACGACACTGTATGCAGAATACAAGCTCGACTCATTGGAGAAGACACTCAATGTGAACTATAATTTCTTCAACAGCAATGCTCCCACACAAAGCGAAAACGTATCGGTAACAAACGGAATGACTGAATCACTACGCAATAAAAGCAAGGCAAATTACAAGATAAATGCCTTAAAACTTGATTTTTCCCTTCCTTTCAAGCATCTCTATATGGAGACAGGGGCATCTTTCTCAGCTATCCGCAATAAGACAAGTCTGATGCTGGAGAACTTTGCCAACGGACAGTGGAGATACAATGCAGATGAAAGTAATGAATTCTTGTATAAGGAGCGAACCCTTGCTGCCTATTTATCAGCAAAGAAACTGCTCACAGAAAAGCTTCAGCTACAAGCTGGACTACGCTACGAACATACATGGACGGAAAGCAACCAGCTTACACAGAGACAAATCAATCGCAGTTACTACGGACGTTTCTATCCCACTCTGCACCTCAACTGGCAATTAAAAGATAATCAGAATCTGGCACTTGCCGCTAATTGGGGAATAGAACGACCTAATTTCAATGACCTCAATCCTTTCCGCATCTATACTTCCACCACTGATTACATGACAGGAAACCCTTACCTCACAGCTGCCTACACCCGCAACGTGGAGATAAATTATAGTAACGGAAAAGGACTTTATGCCGTCCTCTACAACAATTATGGCAAAGGAGAGACAGGTTGGAGAACCCAATTCCTCGAAAACGGAAGTCAGGTAACTGGTCCTTATGACGGATTGCGCCATGAAAAGACAGGTATCTATGCTAATTATAATCGCAATGTCCTGACATGGTTGAACCTTAACATAGGAGGAGAAATATATTACTATGATTCTCACTCCGATTACAAAACGGACGTGTTACAGATACATGGATGGGGTAAGCGTGCTGAAGGTTCAATCTCTTTTATGTTCAACCATCAGAAGACACTCATTGGCGAGGTTAGCTATCGACACTGGTTCCGAGAGTATTTTGCACAAACTCAAAGTGACTCTTATGCTTACCTCAGGATGAGCCTTAAATACAGTTGTTTAGACGACCGTTTAAAAATAAGTTTTACCATTGGTGATCCCTTCCATCAGAATATCAATCGAAATACCATATTCTATCAAGAATATACTAACACGAACCGATTTGATAATCATTCTCGATATATCGGACTTCGTGCTACATGGTCATTTGGTGGCAAACAGGTTCATCGTACCTATCATGACAACCGTGATACAGAATCACAGCGCGCAAAGTAGGAAAGAAAATAAAAACTATATAGTAACTCTTGTCAGCATCTTAATAATCTGTTCGACAATAAAATAAAATCTGTTCAGGAACTAATGAAACGATTTAGATTTTAAAAAGCAAGTTATCCTTTCAATAACATCATAAAAGACAAGGTAACAAAGGAACTAATCTGAGTTGTTCACTTTATTACTTTGTCTTTTTATGCTCTTTTTCCTCTTATCAACATAATCTTTCAACCATTAATTGAAAGTACCAATTCTTGCAAGTTCTTGAAGAATTTGCAAGAATTGGCAAGTATTTGAGAGATTGATTAAGCCTTACCCTCTCAGTATCTTCTTAATATCATTCAGCTTGTTAAGGGCTTCAACAGGTGTAAGGTTATTGACATCAAGACCGAGTATTTCGTCACGAATCTGTGTGAGGACGGGATCATCGAGTTGGAAGAAGGAGAGTTGAACACCTTCTCTGCTCTGGTCAAGACGCTCAACGGCAGCCTTTCCGACACTACCCACTTGTGCATTGTCTGCTTCAAGTTCCTTAAGAATAATGTTGGCACGCTTAACAATAGAACGAGGCATACCCGCTATCTCTGCTACATGAATACCAAAGGAATGCTCACTACCACCTTTCTCCAACTTACGAACGAAGATTATCTTTCCATCCACTTCCTTCACAGAGACGTTGAAGTTCTTGATACGTGGGAAATTCTTCTCCATTTCGTTCAATTCATGGTAGTGTGTAGCAAAGAGGGTACGTGCCTGTGCACGCGAATGTTCGTGCAGATACTCTACAATTGCCCATGCAATGCTAATACCATCGTAGGTACTTGTACCACGACCTAACTCATCAAAGAGCACTAAAGAGCGTGGAGTGACGTTGTTAAGGATGTTTGAAGCCTCCGTCATCTCGACCATAAAGGTTGATTCTCCTAATGAAATGTTATCCGAAGCACCCACACGTGTGAAGATTTTATCCACCATTCCGATGCGTGCTCGTTCAGCAGGAACAAAGCAACCAATCTGTGCTAAGAGTACGATAAGTGCTGTTTGACGTAGCAAGGCAGACTTACCTGCCATATTCGGACCCGTAATCATCATGATTTGTTGGTGTTCCGTATCAAGCAATACATCATTAGGCACATATTGTTCACCTATCGGCAACTGTGTTTCAATCACTGGATGGCGACCCTGTTTAATGTCTAATACCTCCGAATCGTCCACTACTGGACGCACATAACGCTGCAACTGCGATACTTTCATAAACGAAAGCAAACAGTCAAGATGGGCAATAAGATTGGCATTGATCTGTATCTGCGGAATAAACTCCTGCATATCCTGTATCAACTCCATATAAAGCTGAGTCTCCAAAGCCAATATCTTCTCATCCGCACCAAGTATCTTCTCCTCGTATTCTTTAAGTTCAGGGGTGATATAACGCTCTGCCTGCGCTAATGTCTGCTTACGAATCCAATTCTCAGGCACCTTATCTTTAAAGGTATTACGCACCTCCAAGTAATAGCCGAACACGTTATTAAATCCTATCTTCAGCGAGGTAATACCTGTCTGAGCAATCTCCTTCTCTTGAATCTCCAACAGATATTGCTTTCCATTGTCACGGATAGAACGCAAATCATCGAGTTCTTGGTTATAACCTAAGGCTATAACGTCGCCTTTATTCACCAACTGTGGAGGATCAGGCTGTATCTCTTTCTCTATTCTATCACGTAAAGACTCACAGAGATTCAGCTGTTCTCCAATCCTCTTCAGCGTATCGCTCTTTGCATAAAGGCAAGCCGTCTTGACGGGTTGGATAGCTGTAAGAGCATTCTTCAGCTGCACTACCTCACGAGGTGACACACGACCGACTGCTACCTTTGAGATAATACGCTCTAAGTCACCAATGCGATGGAACTGTTCATTGATACATTCGCGGAAATCTGGCTCTCGGAAGAGATAATCAACCACGTCTAAACGTTCATTGATAGGCTTTACTTCTTTCAGTGGGAAGACCATCCAACGGCGCAACATACGTCCACCCATTGGCGTAACGGTATTGTCGATAACGTTCAAAAGTGATGAACCATCCTCATTCATTGGGGCAATCAACTCCAAAGAACGGATGGTAAAACGGTCCATACGCACGTATTTATCTTCTTCGATACGTGCTAATGAAGTGATATGATTGATTTGTGTATGCTGTGTTATCTCCAAATACTGCAGAATAGCACCTGCTGCAATAACACCATTGTTCAAATGATCAACACCGAAACCCTTTAAGTTCTTTGTCCCAAAATGCTTCAATAGCTTCTGACGTGCTGTCTGATCAGTAAACACCCAATCGTCCATCTCAAACGTACAAAGGCGTGTACCGAAGTAGCGTTCGAAGTCTTGTTTCTTCGCACGGTCAAAGAGTACCTCCTTTGGTTGGAAGTTACCCAATAGTTTTTCGACGTAATCAAAAGTGCCTTCACCGGTTAGGAACTCGCCGGTAGATATGTCTAAGAAACTGACACCACAAGAACCTTTACCGAAGTGTACCGCAGCAAGGAAATTATTTTCCTTATAGTTCAGCACGTTATCGCTCATAGCAACACCTGGAGTAACAAGTTCTGTGATGCCACGTTTCACCATCTTGTCCATTGCCGTCAGACCCTTCTTACCTTTGATTTCTTCACGTTTCTTCTTCGGGTCTTCTAATTGGTCGCAGATAGCCACACGCTTTCCGGCACGAATGAGTTTAGGCAAATAAGTGTCAAGGGCATGATGAGGGAAACCAGCCATTTCTATCGAGTCACCACTACCACCGTTGTTACGACGTGTAAGGGTAATACCGAGTATTCTTGACGAATCCACAGCATCCTCACCATACGTCTCATAGAAGTCTCCACACCTAAATAGCATCAATGCTCCAGGATGTTGCGCCTTCATTGAGAAAAACTGTTTCATCATCGGGGTTAATCCCTTATCCTCTTTTGCCATATCTTTTACTTCCTTATTTTATCTTTTTCCTATTTTCTTCCTAAGGTTTACAAAATTACAAAAATAAGGAGGAAAGCACAAATAATTAGCATATTAACTTTAAAATAAGGCGGTTATTAAACCAACAATACTCCTTATTTCTTAATAAATAGTATGGCACCCTGACAGGTAAGAATACTCAAAAATTATTCTTCTAAAAGAAACACAAAAAATTGTTCGCGAAGAATTTCAATTTTGTTCGCGAACAATCTTAAAAAAGTTCGCGAACAATTTTCGATTTGTTCGCGAACTCTTTCGTCTATATTCTTAACCTAGCTAACAAACTCCGAATCATTACGCTTCAGCAACTAGTTTAAGGACTTCCTTGCTCTTCTTACTTTCACTTTAGAAGAGGAGCTTAAAAAACTTACTTAAACCGATGGGCTCGGAGAACCACCAGAACCTTCTTTCGTCTTTTTCTCTTCCTCCTTCACTGTTTCATACGAGTTCTCGCGTAAAGCAGCCTTTAGTTCTACACCCGGCGTAAACGTTACGCGCGGCTTGATATTCTCTGTCTTAAACGCCTTTTCCGTTGCAGCCCCCTCGCTTGAAAGTGTCAAGCGCATCGTGCCAAACTCGCCCAGCTGCACGCTAAAGCCGTCACGGAGGTAATGAGGCAGGCAGTCCATGAAATTTGACAGCACGTTTTCGATATCACCACGTGTCAGCGAAGAACGCCCCGCAATGTCATGCGCAATGTCTCGCAAGGTTTTCTTACCAAGATTTACAGGATTAGCATAGAACTTTTCCTCTGTCCGCTTCTGCGGATTCTTTTTCTTTTGAAGTTTAATCTTCATAATTGTTTTGTTTTTAAAAGTAAATATTTAAGTTTTTACGGCATTTCCATGCCTTGGAAATTCTCACTTCCCCCTCATCTATTTTCACTGCCAAAGGTGAGCCTTAAAATTACCTACGGTCAGAAAGAAAATTTTCCTTTGTGAAAAATTTCTTTCCAACCGTAGGTACGTAAATTTCTCACCGTAGAGAAATTCTCTTCCGACCCGTTAGAAATTTTCTTCAAACGGTTTGCTTATTTACTTCTTTTACCCCGTTAGGCACTCCCTCCCCTTTGGGGAGGGTTGGGGTGGGGTTTTAGGACTACTCAAACCCGTCGACTCTGTACCCGCAATAGCGGCGGGAGTAGTCCAAGAAAACGGTACCACTGCCGAAGTTCAGGCAGTACGCGTAGCCGCGGTACGATGGGTCAGCACTAGACGACCAATACCAGCCGACTTCGCCAACGTAGTACTGCAGACCAGATTCGTAGCAACCCAAGGCGGGGAGATAGAAATAATTACCTGCGGCGGCGGCGGAAAGAAGAGTATTAGATACGGGCCAGTCGTCCCTGTTTTCATATGTACGCCAATCTGTACCGTCGTAGGCTGTGTTGGCGTTGAATCCGCTTATCTGTGATTTCTTCTTAAACCACATGCCACCTTTATATAAATGACCCATAGTAGTCCATAGCTCGTCATAGTCCCTATGGGGATCGCCTTTGGCAGCGTACCACGTCATCTCGTTCACGTTGGGAAGGTCTTTACATGAGGTGTGAGTAGCGGGGGTGCTTACGCCGTGAGTAAATGCTTCGTTGTAGTAACGTGAGTCAGTGTTGCTTTGGGCGTAGTTGCTGTTACTGTAACCGTTCAACACTGGCTGGTCTTTATTGGCTGACCACCATTCATGACCCTTCCAGTATTGTTCCTGGGCGTCCCACATGTAATAATGGTCACCATCGTAATTCTTCACGTTGAGGTTAGCCGTCATATCGTAGTAAGTGTTGGGAGCGTACAGTTTTGAGGCTAGAGTTTTAGTTATGGTGCCCTCTACATTTGTTGCCACGTCCTTTACCCAATAACGAACCTTGAGTGTATGAGTGCCTGGCTTTATAACAACGTAAGCACCGTTAGTAGCCGCGCTTGTAGCATTATTCGTTAAAGGGAAGCCGTTAGCATATGTTCCGCTACCACCTGTCGTGAGAACAATCTGCTTACCTGCACCGGCACCTGTGAGTTCACCTGTTGTTGAGTTGAGAGTGTAAGTATCGGTAATATCATCATCAGAATTTACCTCTACCTTAGTCAAATAGCAATTATGCAAAATTGTATTACTAGTACGTGGCAAGAAGAGGAGGTAAGCTGCTTTATGATCGAGGGTGAAAGCAAACTGTTGTTTACCTGATACTTTATTTGCTGTTGCCATACCGCAATCGCCTGCTGCACCGAAGTGAGTGGTTGTATTTGGCTCTGCTTGACTTTGGTTTGCAGAGATGGTTACTTGGTCTTGATTACCATTCTTACCAGGGTAGTAAACCTTATAGGTGCTGCTTTGTGTAAACTTACCAGGCACTCTAAACTTAAAACTGGCAGTCTTTTCTGTAGGGGCGTTACTACTTTGTTGCCATGTACCATCATCATCTTTTACCCAAATCTTGTCGCCTGCTTCCCAAAAGAACTTGCCGTCGCTCTCCATTGAAGTGCGCGTTGAGGGGTCACCTGCTGTGAAGGTTGTCAGGTTCTTATCGTTATCTGTGTTATTTGGGTTCTGCGCGACATCTTCATTGGCACAGGATGTAAACGCTAATGTGAGCCCGCATAAAGTTGCGAATAAAAGCAGGCGGGTCTTGAATAATTTCTTTTTCATTGTCTGTTTCTTCTTTTTGTGATTTTGTTTTCTTTACTTGGTTAATAACTCTCCCTGTTAGTCTTCCCATGAAGACTGCTCGGTTGCTTCTTCGCTTTCTGTCATCCAACTTGGAGCCTGCTTGGCATCACCAAAGGTTCCGCCTGACTGGGCTGGGTTGTGCTGACTGGGGAAAGAAGTGTCCATCAAATAAGTGGTTTCGTTTACTTGGATTATCGTGCAACGTGGTGCAGAATAATCCTTCTTTTCTTGTTTCTTTCTCATTGCTTTTTGATTTGATTAAAAATAGTTGTTATCTACTCTCTATGTGGCCTTGTTGCTCACCTTTTATTATATACATCCTGATAACCTTCTCGCCAATCTCTCTTAACCGTCTGCACGCTTCCTCTCTACAGGCAGACAGCGTTTTACCACTGCCTGCCCGAGAAATCAACGAGAGAAAACAAACTATTACTAGAGAATTACAATGAATTATTGTGGTAAAATCAGTATCTAAAACGTTCTTATTTTGCCTTTTCAACAGCTCGCAAATGGGCACAAAAAAGCGAACAAAGGAAACTCCGTGAAGTCCTTTGTTTACAACGGTTACGCCACGCTTCGCGCGCGCGTAGGATAGAAGAAAAAAAGTATGATTAAACGCTAGGTGCGCCTGTGTGTGTGTGTGTGTGTGTGTGTGTTAGCAAAATATCTGAAACTACCAAATATAAAGCACTAAAAAAGGCAAAGAAATCAAAGTTTCTTTGCTGCGCTGGATTCATCTGATATGTCATTGCTAATTGTTTCACGGCTGCAAAGGTAAGAAGAATATATGAAATAAAAAAATAAAGTTATAAAAAATCTTCACCCTCCAAGCCCCCTCTCTGTGTGAGAGGAAGAATGAACAAAACAACTTGCAGAAAAACGGAGGGTGAAGAATATTATTTTATAGAAAAGGAGAACCGCATTATGGAAGTTTTCCTTCCTTGCCTCTTGAGCGTAGGATTGACCATACACCGAGGGCAATAAGAGGAATACTTAATATCTGTCCCATATCGATTGGCAGACCTGCCTCAAATGCTTCTTGTATCTCCTTAGTATATTCAATGAAGAAACGGAAGGTGAAGATAAGCGAAAGACAGAGTCCGAAATAAAGTCCTGTACCCACTTTCTTCGGATACTTTCTATATATGAAATAAATAAAAAGGAAGATAATTAAGTAGGCAATAGCCTCATAGAGCTGTCCTGGATGACGTGGTTTATCGTCTACATTATAGAAGATAAAAGCCCAAGGAACGTCTGTTACCTTACCAATAATCTCTGAATTCATCAGGTTTCCAAGGCGAATAAAACAAGCTGTGATACCAGATACGATACCAAAGAAATCAAGTACTACCCACGTATTCATCTTCGTCCTGCGAATATAAAGGAAGAGGGCAATAAGCAATCCGACTACTCCACCATGCGATGCAAGTCCTTGATAACCCACATACTTCCATGAACCGTCAGCCATTTCACGAATAGGAATAAAGATAGTCATGATTCCTTTCCAAGAAGTGAGGAACTCCTCTGGCTCATAAAAGAGACAATGACCTAAGCGAGCACCAAGCAATACGCCAAAGAAGACATAGAGGAAGAGTGGATCAAACTGTGATGGAGGAAATTTATGACGTTTGAAAAGCCACTGCATCATAAAATATCCCAAGGCAAGACCTACTAACCAACACATTCCATACCAACGAATAGGAAGAGAACCAAGCTGGAAAATCACTTCACTTGGCTGCCATGCAATATAAAGTAGATTGTTCATAGTTATGCTATTAAAAGTGAAGATAGCACCAATAATTATCCCCTCTCTGAGCAGAGAGGGGTTAAATAGGGCTATACATTAAATCTAAAGTGCATGATATCACCGTCTTGTACAACGTATTCCTTACCTTCGATGCCGAGTTTACCAGCCTCACGAATAGCTGCCTCAGAACCATATTTAATGTAATCGTCGTATTTGATGACCTCTGCACGGATGAATCCCTTCTCAAAGTCGGTATGAATAACACCCGCACACTGCGGAGCTTTCCATCCCTTATGGAAGGTCCATGCCTTTACTTCCATCTCACCAGCGGTGATGAAGGTCTGGAGATTGAGCAGATGATATGCCTTATTAATAAGTCGGCTCACACCGCTTTCTTCCAATCCAAGCTCGTCAAGAAACATTTTCTTATCCTCATAGCTTTCCAAAGAAGCAATATCTTCCTCAGTCTTAGCCGCGATAATCATTGCTTCAGCACCTTCCTCAGCAGCAATCTTCTCAATCATCTGACTGTATTCATTGCCTGTCTTAGCACTTGATTCGTCTACATTGCAAACGTAAAGTACAGGTTTTGTTGTCAGGAGGAAGAGGTCGTGCGCTGCTTGCTGTTCTTCTTTGCTTTCAAACTCAACGCTACGAGCATTCTTACCCTGTTCTAAAACTTCCTTATAAGCCTCCAAGACAGATACCATTACCTTAGCATCTTTATTACCTGCTGCAGCAACTTTCTGCTGTTTAGCAAGCTGTGCCTCGATGGTTTCAAGGTCTTTAAGCTGCAACTCTGTATCGATTATTTCCTTATCTTCAATTGGGTTGACAGCCATACCACCCTCACGTACCACATTATCGTCCTCGAAACAGCGGATTACATGAATGATAGCATCACACTCACGGATATTGCCAAGGAACTTATTACCCAATCCTTCACCCTTTGAAGCACCCTTAACGAGTCCTGCAATGTCGACAATCTCACAGGTAGCAGGTACGATTCGTCCTGGATGAACAATCTCAGCGAGCTTATTCAAACGCTCGTCAGGAACGGTAATTACGCCGAGGTTCGGCTCAATCGTACAGAAAGGGAAGTTAGCTGCTTGTGCTTTGGCACTGCTCAAGCAGTTGAAAAGTGTAGACTTACCTACGTTTGGCAGTCCTACTATACCACATTTTAATGCCATATCTTAAATAAACGTTTATTTCTTTTGTACAAAAATAAAGCTAACGAGCGCAAAGGAAGTTTCCTTTCTCTTTATCGTATGCTGCTTATTTTCTGCAAAATTACATAATTAATTCGATATAAGCGAGAAGAAGTGGAAATAAGGTAAGATTCAAGTCAACTCAATCTCTACTCTATTATACGATTATAGGGGCATAACGCCTGTGTTACGTTATACCCCTATAAGTATAAGGAATAGTTTTATATCGTACGTTATAAGCCCTTATTCTTTATATATAAGATAAGAACTTACCTAACTTTTTGCTATTTTATCTCTGATGTAATCGGACTATTGATACCCTTCATAGAAACAAGGAAAGCCTTTGCTGAACCAAACTTCAAACTCATATCAAGACGAACAGGGATATGGTTGCTGTCGTCCGTTACATAGAAGTTAGCAATTTCGCGCCACTTATCATCCTCATATTCATAATAGGTGAGACGCAAACAACGATACTTATGATTATTGTCGGCTTTGATATTCTCCTTACCACCATAAACTATACGAGCGGCATGGCGACTATTTCCATCTACGATAGGGAACTTCACCACCTCACCTTTCTTCCAGTTCTCTGGATTGAAACTACGTGCACGTAAGAAGATACTCATCATATCGAAACAACAATCATCGTATGTATTCTCCATCCATTGATGTTTTCCTTCGTTGTTGATTCTATGTTGGCGTAGCTTACACCTACCATTTGGATAAGTATAGAATATCTCATCCACCGTATATCGCTTTCCTTCCCTTGCTCCCTTACGGAAGTAGAGTGGCTCCATCTGCTTTGAATTATAAGTAAGTAATGTGTCACGCAATACAAAGTAATCGTCAAGCTTACCATTACCACGTGTCGTCAACGAAGCACGATAAGCCGGAATACCCTTATAAGTAGAGGAAACCGTGTACCAAGAAGCTGTACCTGCCTTTACCCAAATAAACTTCCAATTATAATAAAGGTTGTAGGTAAGATACTCTCCACTGCTAAACGCCGTGTTACGGAATGTACACTGTGCGGTGGCACTGACGGCAATCATCGCAAAGAGACAAACTATATAAATCTTCAACTTTTTCATATTCTCCGTTTTATCCGTTCAACTTTAATATTATTCTTTATTTCTCTTTTAAAAGAAAAAAGAATGTTTTAGTATGATAGGCTGTGGATTAGTGCAGAACTTTTCAGCCGTTTTCTTGGCAGAATAGTTATCAAACTTAGAGGTTACTTTATTAACAAGTTATCCTCATTTTTATTGTTTGATATTCAGGTACTATACTGAGTTATCCACATTATCCACAATTGATGCAAAGATAATAAGTTTATATCTTTTTTGATATGAAAGTTGTGTAAAACTTCTATAAAACTGCATTAATAACCTTGTGGATATCCACATAGAAGCTTCTTCTTCTATTCTTGTGTGGATATCCACAGAGTTATAAAATAGTTATCAACATAGTTTTCCACAGAGTTATCAACAGTTATTAGTTCAATATCTGTATAAGTATTATTTAGTAAATGTTTCCTTATAAAGGAATCATTCGTGTTCTACGATGTATTATAATAGTTCTAATCACTTTTTATGCCATCTTTAAGCGTTGTGCTGATGCTCCGCACATAGTGTGTTAAGGGTTAACACTAATGGTGTTATGTGTTAATTACGTTGCAATAGATTGGTAATTATAAAGCAACTTATGATTATTGAAGAGACAAAATACCAAAAGTAAAGAGAATATAGTTGATGTCTTTCATGGTTATAGTTCGTACTTTGGATAAAAAGAAATTCACAATTCAGAATTTAAATTACTATTCATAGGTATTATTATCTTCAGGATATTCCCTTCATAACACCCAAAATAAGTAATCATAATTATGAATTGTGAATTATCAATTATGAATTACCAAGGTAATTATAATTATGAATTGTGAATTATGAATTCTGAATTAAGACTTACAAGTCATCAATTAATGCTGTACTCTTGGCGTAAGCAGTACTCTTAGCTTCAAAGAAGTCGGTCTTTACCATGTTAGCATTAGAATACTGACCTACCCACTTCATGTTCTCTGGTTCTTTTTGGTTGTCGTCATAGAGGAAACCGAAGCCAAGTCCAGACCAGCGAAGATTACCCAAATAACGGATATAATCAGACACCATCTGAGCGTTAAGACCCTGCACATCATTGCCGATAACATATTGTCCCCATGCTATCTCCTGACGTACACCCTCACGCATCATATCCTCATAAACCTTTATTTTCTCTGGAGTAAACATATCAGGCTCCTCTTTCTTCAGCTCAAGAATAATGCTACGGAACAACCAGAGGTGTGTATTCTCATCTCTATTGATATAGCGAATCTCCTGTGCAGACCCCGACATCTTACCATTTCGGCTGAGATTATAGAAGAACATAAATCCGCTGTAGAAGTAAATACCTTCAAGGATGAAGTTGGCAATGAGTGTTTTCATCAAGCTGAACTTATCTCTTTTCTCATGGAACTCATTGTAACAGTCACCAATAAACTTATTACGGTTCAAGAGATGCTCATCGGTCTTCCACTGATAAAGAATGTCGTTACGCTCTTCAGGACTACAGATAGTGTCGAGCATGTAGCTATAACTCTGACTATGGATACACTCTTGGAATGCCTGAATATGCAGACAGAGGTTTACCTCATTCGCAGTGATATACTCACTAAGCGTTGGGAGGTTATTGCTCTGAAGCGAATCAAGGAAGACAAGGAAGCTCAGAATCTTATCATAGGCTGTACGTTCAGCCTTTTCAAGACGTGGATAGTCCTTAAAGTCTTGTGAAAGATTGATTTCTTCTGGAATCCAGAAGTTATTCATTGCCTGTCTGTACCAGTCACTTACCCATGAATACTTCATATTATTGAAGTCATTCAAATTAGTAGTATTGCCACCAATCATTCGTCTCAAGCGCAATTCTATATCGCCTGAAGGATTGAATAAGGTATTACGTTTTAATTGATTGTCCATCATTTCTTATTTATTTACTCTATCATTCTTCTAATATTTAGCAAGAGAGGTAATCATAATTATGAATTATGAATTGTGAATTCTGAATTATTATGATGAGCAGCTCTCACACTCTTCCACCTCTAATGACTTACTACGCACATAGTAGATAGTCTTAACACCCTCTTTCCAAGCAAGTAAGTAAAGGTCGAGTATCTGACGCATTGTGAAGTCATTGGTGATATAGAGGTTCATACTCTGTGCCTGGTCGATATGACGCTGACGTACACCAGAAGCACGAACACTCCACTTCTGATTGATAAGATAAGCACTCTTATACATCCAATAGGTCTCATCTGAAAGCTCTGGAGCAACACGTGGAAGCATACTTCCCTTCTTCTCTTCTAAGAAGAAACGCTTCATGATTGGGTCTAAGCCAGCTGTTGTACCTGCAATAATACTTGTACTGCTGGTTGGTGCGACTGCAAGAAGATAAGCATTACGCATACCCTGCAAGGCAACTGTCTTACGAACATCCTGCCATTCAGCACTGTCATAGCCACGCTTATCAAAGTAAGCACCCGTCTGCCAGTCACTTCCCTCAAAGAATTGATAGCTTCCCTTTTCCTTAGCAAGGTTTGAACTGGCAAGGATAGCTGCTCGGTTGATTGTCTCGAACACCTTATCCATAAACTCCAAATGCTCTTCACTCTCCCACTTAATGCGACGCTTAGCAAGAGCATGGTGATAACCACTAATACCTAAACCAATAGAACGATAACGCTGGTTGGTAAGCTGTGCATAAGGAACAGGATAGAAGTTAAGGTTGATAACGTTGTCGAGTGCACGAACAACGGTTGCCACCTTTTCTTTCATCTTTTCCTCATCCTCCAATGGAAGTCTACCAAGTGACAAACTTGCCAAGTTACATACGACAAACTCACCTGGACGAGTAGTTGTTACAACAACGGTGTCACCATCCTTTGTCTCTACTTCCTTAGATACTGTCTCAATAGGAGCCATGTTCTGAGCAATCTCTGTACAGAGGTTAGAGCAGTAAATCATTCCCTTATGAGCGTTAGGATTAGCTCTGTTCACCGTGTCACGGTTGAATGTAAATGGTGTTCCTGTCTCAACAGCAGAACGAAGAACCAATCTAACAATATCCTTAATGCTAATAACACGACGTGAAAGGCGCTGATCATTCACACAATCAAGATACTTACGTTCCCACTCTTCGCCATAACAATCCTCAAGACAGTAACCCTTGATACGCATAATTTCGTTAGGACAGAAGAGTGACCAGTTCTGATTCATATCTTCCTCTGCCATCTTCCAGAATAAGTCAGGATAACAGATAGCTGGGAAGATGTCGTGTGCCTTCATACGGTCATCACCGTTGTTGGTACGAAGTTGCAAGAATTCTGGTAGGTCTTTGTGCCATACATCTAAGTAAACGGCTACAGCACCTTGGCGCATACCCAACTGATCAACAGCTACAGCAGTGTCATTAACGAGTCGCATCCAGCGGATTACACCACCTGCTACACCCTTGAAACCACGGATATTACCACCTGTAGCACGTACCTTGCCGAAGTACATACCCATACCACCACCAAACTTGCTCACCTGTGAGAAGTTGTCCAAGCTACGATAGATACCATCCAAACTGTCTGGTACAGTGTCAATGAAGCAACTTGAAAGCTGATGACTTGGCTTACGAGAATTAGAAAGGGTAGGTGTTGCCATAGTTACTTCCAACTTACTGAGCAAGTCGTAGATACGACGTACCCACATAAGACGGTCTTCCTTCTCTGGCATAGCAAGATGAAGTGCGATTCCAAGGAACATTTCCTGTACACGCTCAATCACTTTACCAGAGTAATTCTTTATAACATAACGCTTTAGAAGTAGATCAAGACCTGAATAATTAAGGAGCTTATTGCGTTCAGGATCAATGAAAGTAGCAGCCTCGTTGATTTCTTCTTCACTATAGTTCTGAAGAATATAATCACCATAAAGTCCTTCTTCGGTCATATATTTAACCTTACGATAGAAGGTCTTGAGTCCCAACTCTTCCTCCAAACGGGTGATTTTCTTCTCAGAACGATAAGAAAGAATACGTGCTGAAATCATCTCCCATGCTGGAGCCTCTGGTGTTGTCAATTCTACAGCAGCCTTGATAAGTGCATCAATTGAGTCTTTCTGTGACATACCAGGCTTAGTGAAACTTGAGAACTTCTCCTGAAGAGTCACCATACTATAAGAACGCTCGCGGTATTCTCGGGCTACACTGTGCAACACATCAGCCAACTCACGATCGTCAGCAGTCCACGCAATGTAATTAATAGCTTGTCGCTGCTCATTACGCTGATAGCGGAAGAGAATATAATTCTTCGCTTCATCGTAATGACCATGTGCCATAAGACACTTCTCTACACGGTTCTGGATATCCTCCACAGTGCGCAGTTCAGGGTTCTCTTTGATGAACTGCTCTACTTCGCTTACCATTCCGGCTATCTCACTGTCTGAAATATCCTTTCCGGTGCTGATAAAACTCTTTTTAATGGCTATTGAAATCTTTTCGTTATTATAGACTTCTACTTCTCCATTACGTTTTGTTATATTCATTACTTCTTTTATAAAGTTTTATATTTTGTACTACTTCAATTCGCTATTGAGACTTACTTATTTACGTATAAGTAACATATTATTAGTAACTTACGCCTTTTAGCGGGTTTTTGTATGGACAAAGTTAAGAAAAAAAACTGATATGATAGTTATCCAAAATGGAATATTTTGAGAACTTTCTAACTTTTAATTGTTATCCAAAATAGCAAAGAATTAAGTGCTATTTTTTGTTTAAAATTGAAATATTCTCAGCTGTTCAAAATCTCTATTTATTGCTTACAAGAAGCACTTATTTTGGTATTTAAAATTATAGTTTATGGTTTTATTAAACGAAATAAATGCCTATCACTATTCTCCTAAAAGCTGATTTGTTTTTTTGTTATCTTTTCTTTATTTTCGATCGTCTATTGATTGCGAATTATTCTCATAAACATAATTTCGCTAAAGACAATGATTAGAAGAATAAAGATAGAGAAAGTAAGGAGAAAAGTAAGCCGATTGATAGCTTTTTAAAGCTATTATTGCATTAAAAAATGGCTCTTCCGTTAAATGTGTGGACGCTTTTCGTATTGCTTTAACGTATGAACCATAGCTACTCATTAAACAAAAACTTGGCTAAGACAGTCAACATTCTATCCGATTATCATCCTTTTTCATTGAAAATCATTTCTTTTTATACTTCGAAAATACGCAGATAAAGATTTGAAAAATCATTACATAATTTCAAAGAAAACTTCTATAACTAACGCCAAAAACACATATAAGAAGCAGTTTTGTAACCAACAGTAAATCAATTAGTTATAAAACGGTATGATGAAAGGTGCTTAATTGGACTTCAAAAGGGCGTTAGTAAGGGTCTTAAAAGGCACCTTTTGCAAGCTAATTGGGCGCCTTTTAGAAGCCAAAAGAGCATGTGTTAGTTTTGAGCTGTACGAAAATAATTTACAAACTTCATATAGTAAGGGAATACGTTGATAGTAGAAGACAGATAGATATCGCAGCTAATTACGTTTATCATGTAGTTTATTTCCCTTTATAAAACCATCTTATTGGAGGTAATTATACCATGTATGTGGATGAATCTCATTCTATTAATAATCTACGCATTTAACGGAAGAACCTAAAAGATACCCCTTATTGTTCCTTGATGAGCTTATTCGTCATCTGATGATTCATCCGTAAGCTTTGGAGCTTTGAACTTGACAACTGTTCTAAAACCACTGATAGGACTAATCTTTCGCTTTCTTATTTCGTCACTTGACAGCAATGTAGCCTTATTGTCTTTGTGTTCAACAAGGATAAAAGCTAAATCCTCATAGTGTACACGTAGACTATCAGACACTATCTGATGGTAGGCTTTCCGGTATTTCTCCTGCTTCATAAAGGAATCTGAACGTGAGCAGAGGAAGACGATGCGGTTGTCTATCTTGAAATAATGTGAAGGATACATATCATCAATAGACCATTCTCCACCCATAAACATATCGTAATAAGCTGGTTGGATAACAAAAACGTCACTGTTGATATAGACACCATTTGTATAAACACCGTGATCTTCATATCCATATCCACATTTAAGAATAAACGTACTATCCTTAGGATATTGCTTAATAAAACGATGAATACATCCCAAAAAGGCTGATTTCATCTCTGTAGTGTCTACAAGAACCAAACTGTCTAATGCATTACTTTCTGTTGTTTTTTGACAAGTCTTATTACAACAGGAGGATAGGAGGGTAAGAAGAAAGACGAAGAAGAGTGCAGTTTGTTTCATACTTTTATTATGTTGAAGTCTTATATCTTTATTCTTTAAAATCTTTCTATATTCTATTCCTACAGCAATCCCTCTTCAATACGCTGAATAATCTCTTCTGGAAGAATATTATTCATACAAGCGAAGTCACCTCGATGGCAGGGTTTGTTACCAAAGACAGAGCAAGGACGGCAAGAGAGTGTATTGATTTGAACAGCATCTTCTTCCTTCTGTTGCCAACCCATAAATCCACAATAAGGATGGGTTGCACCCCATACACTAACCACTCGTGTACCAGCGAGGGAAGCAAGGTGCATATTAGCACTATCCATTGAAACCATAGTGTCGAGATGACTCATAAGGATGAGTTCCTTTTCGAGTCCTTTAAGGACGTTAGCAACGCAAAGACATTGTGGATATTGTGCTGCCCATTGGTTCAATATTTCTATTTCTTGTTTACCACCACCAAAGAGGAAGATACGCCAAGAAGGATGTTTCTCAGTTAGTTTTCGCACTACAAGTTCCATTTTTTCCTGTGGATACATCTTACCTGCATGGGCTGCAAAAGGTGCTATACCTATCCATCGTTCCGATGATTGCTTTACACCTATTATATTAGGGAGAAGCTGTAAGTCGCCACCTTCAACTGGGAAGATACTCGTAAATTCAGGTTTAATAGGATAGCCTAATGCTTCGAGTACGTCAGCATAGTTTTGAAAAGAGGTAGGCTGCTGTATGAAAACCTTATTTTCTTCCCGACAGAGTAGCTTCTTTCCTTGCTTATGCTTATTGATATGTGCCACAGCTTTGCCATCGAGAAGGAAACGTAAGCGAAGGAAACGGGTTCGGAGTACGTTATGGAAATCGGCTACAGCTGTAAATTGCTTTGCTACCAACCGACGGTAAAGTGCGTTTAATCCTCTAAAACCTTTATATTCTTCTTTCAAATCGGCAGCCATAAAGTCGACATTTGGTGCCAAATGCTGAAAGAATGGCTGTGCAAAAGGACGAGAAAGCACACTTATTCTCACATCTGGATACTGCTTTGCAAGCGAATAAACGATGGGAACTGTCATAGCAATGTCGCCCATAGCAGAGAATCGGATGATAAGAATATGTGGGGTTTTCATAGGCTAACAGAAATAAATAAGCAGGATAAAGAATAGAGGAAAAAGGTTATTATTGATAAAGATAAGCAATAAGATATGCTTATTCAATAACTAATAAAGTGCATTGATGTTTACTCTGAGCGAGTAATTACGCCCCTCCCTATGCAGCGTGGGAGGGGCATCATTTTATTTCTTGTTGTAAAGAATCGGATTGGTTGCAGGGTCGTTGTACATTTTCATCTGACGATAAACCTTCATGTACTTACGGCCATGCTCAATGTCATCGAGCAATTGGTCGATGGCAAGACTGAGATCCTTTTGTTGTTCGAGGAGGATATTCAGCTTAGACTTACATTTCTCAATGTGCTCAGCTGAAGCATCCTTGCGCTCAGTCTGCTCCTTCATGTGATAAATTTTCAATGCAAGGATAGACAAACGGTCAACTGCCCATGCTGGACTCTCGGTATTGATAGTTGCATCTGGGAGTGGACTTACGTCAGAGTAGAGTTGACGGAAATACGAGTCAATCTGCTCAACAAGGTCTGTACGGTCCTGGTTAGAGCGGTCAATACGATGCTTGAGACTCATTCCTTCGTCTGGGTTGATATGTGGGTCGCGGATAAGGTCCTCGAAGTGCCACTGTACTGTGTCAATCCAGCATTTCAGATAGAGACGGTTTTCAATGGAATCTCTGTCGTAAGGGTTATTAATCGGCGTATCTACATTGTCCGTAATATGATAATCACGGATTGCCTGATTGAAAATCTCGTTACAATGTTTTGTAAATGACATTCGGTTTTTATTTTTCTGTTTATTCTGCAAATATAAAGTAAATTCCTTAAAGGACAAAATAAAAACTCTTGTTTTTCATTGTTAATCGCTTAATCTCAAATCAGTCATGAGTGCCTAAACATATTTTATTTTCTTATCGAGCGGCTTGTCTGTCTTTACAATGTAGGAGTAGTGAACTATATCAAGTCATAAAGACAGACAAGATGCGATAAGGAATATCCTTTCTAAGTGGATTTCATGTGCTTATAAGCCCCTCAGAATATACCACATATCTATACAATAAGTTTATATTTTGTTTGCTGTCATTTTAACAGTTAGTATTAACTACTTGTCAATTAAGTGCTTATAAGTTTATAAATAGTGACAGAAGTGACAGGAAAATCATTTTAAGCCACTAACTATCTACAAAATTAAATCCATTTTTTCATTGCTTCATTCGGAATAGGAGAGGGTAAAACTTCCTCCACACAGGTGCTATTCCTTATTTATGTAGACCTCAATTCCATATTTGTGGACGAGTTATAATTAACCTTTTCCCCTTTCCTAATCATGGTATGGAGGTTCAACACATATGATGCGGATGCTTAGCACGTATTGTGCGAACGCTTAACACCAATGGTGCGGATGCTTTATAAGCTTGCAAAAAGCATACTACACCTAAAATGTAAAAGGCAATTAAGAGTGTTTTACGATGTCGGATAGAATACGCATGATGAGTGACAATAAACAACATCATTGTATTTTCGTCTTAATAATAATAAGGTGTAGTAGTTTATAAAATCAGTTTAATTCCATGTAGTGGCATAAATAAAGTTTTGAATAATCTGATATAATTGTTTGATTTATCGTACAATTAAGTGTAAAAACGCCCAAAAACATGCACAAAGCTATATGGTTTGTGCAATAGATAGTGTATTTTTAATAAAAAAACTTGCACACATGGAAAAAAAACAGTTCCTTTGCAGCGCATTTTGAATTTGGAAATCAATATTAAACATTTTAAAACTTACAATTATGTCAGAAATTGAATCAAAAGTAAAGGCTATTATCGTAGAGAAGCTCGGCGTTGATGAGGCTGAGGTAAAACCAGAGGCAAGTTTCACAAACGACCTCGGTGCTGACTCTTTGGATACAGTAGAGCTCATCATGGAGTTCGAGAAGGAGTTCGGTATTTCTATTCCAGACGATAAGGCTGAGAAGATCTCTACAGTAGGCGACGCTATCTCTTACATCGAGGAGAACGCTAAGTAAGGTTTACTCAAGATAAAAGTACCAAGCAAAGCGTATGCCTTTGCTTGGCTTTTTTTTTAACTTTACTTTTTTAATTTATATTTCACGCATGGAATTAAAAAGAGTAGTTGTAACAGGTCTTGGCGCCGTTACTCCATTGGGTAACACTCCAGAGGAGACTTGGCAGAACATGCTGGCAGGTAAGAGTGGTGCTGCTCCTATTACACATTTCGATACAACCCAGTTCAAGACGAAGTTTGCTTGTGAGGTAAAAGACCTTAACATCAATGATTACATTGACCGTAAGGAGGCTCGTAAGCTCGACCGTTACACTCAGTTGGCTATGATTAGTGCTATGCAGGGTGTTAAGGACGCTAACATCGACTTAGAGAAGGTTGACAAGAACCGCGTAGGTGTAATCTACGGTGTAGGTATTGGTGGTATCAAGACATTCGAAGATGAGGTGAGTTATTACGCACAGCATCCAGAGAATGGTCCTAAGTTCAATCCTTTCTTCATTCCGAAGATGATTGCAGATATCGCTTCTGGACAGATTAGTATGCTGTATGGATTCCACGGTCCTAACTATACAACAACATCTGCTTGTGCTTCTTCAACTAACGCTTTGGCTTCAGCATTCAACCAGATTCGTCTTGGTAAGGCTGATATCATCGTTAGTGGTGGTGCTGAGGCTGCTATTTGCGCTTGTGGTGTAGGTGGTTTCAATGCTATGCATGCACTTTCTACACGCAATGATGATCCAGAGCACGCTTCACGTCCATTCTCTGCAAGCCGCGATGGCTTCGTAATGGGTGAGGGTGCTGGTTGTCTTATCCTTGAGGAGTTAGAGCATGCAAAGGCTCGTGGTGCTAAGATTTACGCAGAGATGGTTGGTGAAGGCGAGTCAGCTGACGCTCATCATATCACTGCTTCTCACCCAGAGGGTCTTGGTGCTAAGCTCGTTATGAAGGCAGCACTTGAGGATGCAGGTTTGAAGCCAGAGGATATCGACTATATCAACGTTCACGGTACATCAACTCCTGTAGGTGATATTTCAGAGGCAAAGGCTATCAAGGCTTTGTTTGGTGATGCTGCTTACAAGTTGAATATCTCTTCTACAAAGAGTATGACAGGTCACCTCCTCGGTGCAGCTGGTGCTGTAGAGGCTTTGGCTTGTGTCATGTCAGTGAAGGAAGATATCGTTCCTCCAACTATCAACCATGAGGAAGATGATAAGGATCCTGAATTGGATTACAACTTGAACTTTACGTTCAACAAGGCACAGAAACGTGAGGTACGTGCTGCACTTAGCAACACCTTCGGTTTCGGTGGTCACAATGCTTGTGTTGTATTCAAGAAGTATGCTGAATAATATAATTGATAGAGTAAAGCTCCCTTTCCGCAAGGAGAAGGAGCTTTATTTGTCTTTGTACCAAATTATCGGCATTATTCCTCACGATATCAGTTATTATAAGACTGCACTCTTGCACAAGAGCGTAGCGCGTCGTAACGCAAAGGGTAAGCCAGTAAACAATGAACGCCTTGAGTTTCTTGGTGATGCTATTCTCGATGCCATTGTCGGTGACATCGTTTATGAGCACTTCCCAGGCAAGCGTGAAGGTTTCCTGACCAACACTCGTTCAAAGATAGTACAACGCGATACGCTAAACCGCCTGGCAAAAGAGATGGGAATCTGTCAGTTGATTCTCTCTAACGGGCAGACGTCTTCGCATAACAGTTATTTAGGTGGTAATGCTTTTGAGGCACTCGTAGGCGCTCTCTATCTTGATCATGGCTACAATGCTTGTATGAAGTTTATGAAGCAACAAGTCCTTGGGAAGCTTATCAATATTGATAAGGTTGCTTACAAGGAGGTGAACTTCAAGTCAAAACTCATCGAGTGGAGCCAGAAAAATAAGGTCAATATGGAGTTCAAGCTGATTGAAAACCAAAAGGATAAACAGGGTAGTCCCACTTTCCATTTCCAAGTGATTATGGAGGGTATTCCATGTGGAGAGGGACACGGTTATTCTAAGAAGGAAAGCCAGCAAGAGGCTTCCAAACTTACGCTCCAGCGTTTGCGTCGTGAGCCCCAGTTTATAGATGAGGTTTTTGCCGCCAAAGCCAACCGTACAAAGATGGAAGAAGAACCAGTGCTCAATGTTCCTGAGACTTCACAGGACATGAACTTCATTGAAGGTTCTGAACCAAAGGTTGAGAAACATGAGAATCCTTTCCAAACAGAGGTCTTTGATGAGAAATCATCGGCTGCTGATGAAGTGAAAGAAGAACTAACTGATTCCTCTGTTGAGGAAGAAAAGAAGGCTAACAATGAGGATTTTGACCTCTCTGATATTTCTCATTCTAAGTCTATTGACCGCGAAGCTATTATCGCTGCTGCTGAGGCAGAGGCTTTTGAAAATTAATAAATAGCGGTAAAAGAATTAATAAGACAGGCGTTTACAGCCGATGGTAAGTGATAATACCTATCACATTCATCATCTTCTGTAAACGCCTGTTGCTTTTTTTGCTGTTCTGTTAGTATCTAATAAGGTACTATTTAAGGCTAATAAGCCTAATTATTTCTATTAGCCTAATAAGCCTAATAAGGCTAATTGGTCCAATTAGGCTAATAAGCCCAATAAACCCAATAAGCTCAATAGGTCTAATAGCCTATTACTTTGTCATAATTTTTCACATCTTGATTTTTAATAGCTGCTCTTTTGGCTTCTAAAAGACGCCCAATTGACTTGCAAAAGGTGCCCTTTAAGACTCTTACTAACGCCCTTTTGAAGTCCAATTAAGCACCTTTTACCTTACTACTTTATAACTAATTGATTTCCTTATGGTTACAAATCTATTTTTTGTATGTGCTTTTGTCGTTATTTATAGATATCTTATTTGAAATTATGTAATGTTTTTTCATATCCTTGTCTGTAAAGGATCAGTACGATAAGACGGTTGTCACATCAACAATACCGCTCGTTGTGGCTGATTAATAACGGAAGAGGAGAGAATGATTTCTCGTCTTATTCAATCCATAAAAGCATTAAAATCTATGAAACTAACAATAAGAAATAAACTATCGGGACTCATCCTCTTTGCGTTGATGATGTTCTGTAGTCAGGTATCAGCACAAGACTTCACTGCTACTGGTACGGTATCTGATAGCGGTCATGAGCCACTTATTGGCGCTTCGGTGAGTGTTGTAGGCGGTAAGGTGGGTGCTATCACTGATATTGATGGTAATTTCACTATCCAGTGCCGACAAGGTGATATGCTCGAAATCTCCTATGTAGGCTATACAAGTCGTAAGGTGCAGGCTGGAAAAGACCTAAAAGTCGTGATGGAAGAGGATGCCAAGACACTTGATGAGGTGACTATCGTGGGTGTTGGATACGGTAAGATGCGTAAGAGCGACCTTACGGGTGCCATTGCCTCAGTCAATTCAAAGGATATGAAACAGGGTGTTATCACCTCTACTGAGCAGTTGTTGCAGGGTAAGGTGGCTGGTCTTTCTATCGTACAAAGCTCTGGAGCTGTTGAGTCAGGTGCTTCTATCCGTCTTCGTGGTGGTACGTCTTTGTCGGCAAGTAATGGTCCGTTGGTTGTTGTAGATGGTATTCCAGGTGTTGATATCAACTCTGTACAACCTTCAGAGATTGTCAGCATGGATATTCTCAAGGATGCCTCTGCTGCGGCTATCTATGGTTCTCGTGGTGCAAATGGTGTTATCATCATCACTACCAATCGTCAAGGTTCAGACACTGAGGTGAATACTATTCAGTATAATGGCTATGTTGCCTTAGCTTCTGCAGCCAAAACACTCGACTTACTATCGGCAAATCAGTGGCGTAGTTATGTTCGTTCAACAGGCAATATGAGTGCTTTAGACTTCGGAGCAAGCACCGACTGGCAGAAAGAACTTATGCGTACGGCTGTCTCTCATGGGCATAATATCAACTTCTCATCGTCAAAGAAGAAGCATGGATATCGTGCCAGCTTCACTTATAACAACAATGAAGGTGTCATTAAGAACAATACTATGAACCGACTTGCTGGTTCTCTCTCTGCTTATCAGACTGGAATGAATGGTCGTTTACGTTTGGATGAGGGCATCAACACCAACTTTGACAGTTGGCATCCAGTCGATAACCGTATCTTTGAACGTATGACTAACCTTCAACCTACCTTCCCTGTCTATAATCAAGACGGTAGCTATGCTCAATTCAATGGTACAAACACAGAGAATCCAGTTGAGTTAAACAACAACAGAACCGAAGACCGCAAGCGTCATCGCTTCTTAGGCTACTTGAAGGCAGAGCTTTCTCTCCTCGAAGGATTGGTTGCTACGGTCAATACATCCTATGAATTCAACTCTGTTAAGTCGGGCTTATACAAGCCTACTTACGCTCGAATGGAGGGACAGAGTGAGCATGGATGGGGTCAGAGAATCTATGATGACTATACAAATAAGCAGTTAGAACTTTACTTAACATACGATAAAAAGTTCGCAGACATCCACCATTTGAATCTTATGGGTGGTTATTCTTACCTCGATAACACCTATGAAGGCTTCAGTTCAACACACCCTCAACGATCTTGACACAGAGTGGAAGCACGAGTTTGTATTTGAGAATCTGCGCCGTACAACCAACATCCGCTTTGGAACTTACTTCAAAGCGTGGTGGGAGAAGCCAGCCGATCCTGCCGACAAGCATACAGGTATCTATCCAATTCCACAAGAGGAGTTGAGCAAGAACCCTAACTTAAAGCAGAATCCTGGTTACGAAAGTTAATTTTTGATGGGTTTAGTGTTATAAAGATGCCCAATGGTACGGTAGGGATTTTAGGTCCATGCAGTTGCCATTGGGTTTTAAGGGCTTTATTAGAGAAGCTTTATACGGCTTGGAATAAGCTACTAACGCTTACGAAAACAGCCTCTTTTATGATACAATAACCCATGTAATATCAAGTTAATAACATGACTTTCTCCTATAGAAAAGCTGTCTGTGGCAAATTACTTTCATGAAAAAAAACATTTTTCATCGTGAAAAGAAAGATTTATTATCATGAAAAGAAAGATTTATTATCATGAAAAGAAAGATTTATTATCATGAAAAGAAAGATTTATTATCATGAAAAGGAAGATTTATTATCATGAAAAGAAATCTTTTTCTTCATGAAAATAATTCGAGAAAGATGCCTTTTTATATGGTTGAAGTTCTTCTTTATGGTATTTAAAGTTTATCTTTGTACTTACGAAAGGATAGCTTTTGCAATGCGGCAGAGAGTAGGATAGCGGTATCAATATAAGAAGTAGGAATCTTTCTGCACCAGCTTTGGGAATAGGAAAGTCAGCTAAGAGAACATTAAACAAGATGAAGTTGAAATCAGTATTTACATTTGCAGCTGTCTCAGGATTGCTTTTTGCGTCTTGTGCAGACAGCTATGAGGGTGCACCTAAGAAGACTGAAGGCAGTCAACAGGCTACTCAAGTCGTGCCTGTTGCCGTTACGAAGTCAAACACCATGCAGGTGTATGCACATTATATGCCTTGGTTTGAAACCACCACATCCAACCCTAAGAACGAAGGAAAGTGGGGTTATCACTGGACAATGAAGAACTGTGACCCTAATAAGACCGATGCTAACGGCAAAAGGCAGATAGCTTCACACTATTATCCACAGACGGGTCCTTACGCAAGTGGCGATGATGCTGTGTTGGATTATCAGTGTTTGCTGATGAAATATGCTGGCTTAGACGGTGTAATGGTCGACTGGTATGGCATTAATAGTGATAATTCAATCGCTTTACATAAGTCGAATACTGAAGCACTCTTCCGTGCCTTGAAGCGTGCAGGACTCAAGATGAGTGTCGTTTATGAAGACAGAACACTCGAAGGGGCGACAGATAAGGTTGGAACAGTACGTCAGGACCTCCGCTATTTAGCTGAGAACTTCTTTAAGGACGATAGTTATGTGAAGGTTGAGGGTCGTCCATTGTTATTAGACTTCGGTCCTATTCAGATGGAATCGCCAAAAGACTGGTATCGTAGTTTCTCTATCCTCACCACAAAACCAATGTTCCTTGTGTTGGAAGGAAAGATGGGCAGCGTTAATAATGCCACCTATTCAGACAATGCACAAGGTGTTTATACGTGGGTAAATCCTAATCCTAACTACGCAATAGCAAAGGATTATAAGTGCTTTGTAGGCGGTGCTATGCCTGGTTTCTGGGACTATTACAAAGAAGGTGAGGGCGGTACAGGCTATCAGACATACAGTGCTGAAAACGGAGCATTGTTCCAGCGACAGCTTGATGCAGCCCGACAGGCAGGTTTGAAGTATCTGCAAATAAGCACATGGAACGACTATGGCGAGGGAACTTCTATCGAACCAACATTAGAGTATGGATATAAATACCTCCTTATGTTGCAGAAGTTCACTGGCGTAAGTTATCAGCAAGCCGACTTAGAACTTATCTATCGCTGGTATCAAGCACGTGTTGCTCAACCTAATAATGCGAAGGTTAAGGAGGCTTATAATGCCCTTGTACAGCTGAAAACAGCTGAAGCAAAGGCACTATTAGACGCCATCAACGGTAAGAATTAGTATTATTAAAATCTCAATAAATGAAAACAGAACGTTTAAAAAAACTCTTTTTAATGCTGTGCTTTGCACTCCTTCCAATGGCAATGATGGCAAAGCAGGAAGCTACGGTAAGTTCACCTTCGGGCAATCTGACACTGACTGCGGGTGTTGATAATGCTGGACGACCTTATTATTCTTTGCGTCGTGGTGGGGAAGTAATCCTTCTCCCTTCAGCTTTGGGCATGAAACTGAAAGATGGAAGTCTTGATAGTGACTTCCGTGTTGTGGCTTTTGCAAGAGCTACAAAGGACGAAACGTGGCGCCAACCATGGGGAGAAGAAGTCGATGTGCGCAACCATTATAACGAACTTATTATGAAGTTGGCACAGAAGAAAGGACAGCAGCGACAGCTGAATATCGTCTTCCGTGTCTTTGACAATGGTATGGGCTTCCGTTATGTATTCCCAGAACAAAAGCAGTTGAAGGACTTTGTCATCACAGATGAGGCTACAGAGTTCTGCTTTAAGGGCGATCCAGAGGCATGGACATTGCCTTATGATGTTGGTTACTATGAGGGACTGTGGACAAAGGACCACTTGAGTAAGAAGGGAAAGGTATGCACCCCTGTTACTATCGAGGCGAAACCAGACCTTTATATGATGCTTCACGAGGCAAATCTGACAGACTATTCTTCGCTGAATGTTAAGCCTGTAGAGACAAAAGATGGTAGCGTAAGATTGAAGGCTGAGTTAGTTCCATGGTCAAATGGCGACTTGGTACGTGCAAAAGCTCCTTTCGTCAGTCCTTGGCGTATGTTGTCAGTGGAGAATAAGGTAGGTGGTTTGATTACAAACCGTGTCATGTTGAACCTCAACGACCCTTGTAAGATTAAGGATACATCATGGATTACAACAGGAAAGTATGTTGGTGTATGGTGGTGTTACCACATGCAGACAGCGACTTGGGCGATAGGTCCTAAGCATGGTGCCACAACCGAGAATACAAAACGCTACATCGACTTTGCTGCACAGCATGGTTTCAAGGGCGTATTAGTTGAAGGTTGGAACTATGGATGGGAAAACGACTGGGGTAAGGAAGGTGATAAATTCAACTTCACAAAGGCTTATCCTGATTATGACTTTGAGGGATTGCAGAAGTATGCACTGTCAAAGGGTGTCTCACTCATCGCTCACAACGAGACTGGTGGCGCTGCAAAGAACTATGAGAACCAGTTAGAAGAAGCCTTCTCTCTCTATGAGAAGATGGGCATCAAGGCTGTTAAGACGGGTTATGTCAATAATCTAATGGACGATAAGGAGCACCAGCACTCTCAATATGGTGTGCGTCACTATCGCAAGGTGATAGAGGCTGCAGCCCGCCACCACATTATGGTGGTTAATCATGAGCCTGCTATGCCAACTGGTTTACAGCGCATTTATCCAAACCTTATCGCCAGTGAGGGTGTAAGAGGACAAGAGTGGAATGCTTGGGATGGCAATGGTGGTAATCCTCCTTATCATCTTTGCGTACTTCCTTTCACTCGTCAGTTGGCTGGACCGATAGACTTTACACCAGGTATCTTTAACCTTGAAGGTAGGGTTTATCCTAATACGCATCCGCACACAACACTTGCTAAGCAGTTGGCTGAGTATGTTGTTATTTATACTCCATGGCAGATGGCAGCCGACGAAATCGAAAACTACAAGGATCAACCAGCCTTTGCTTTCATCGAGGCAATGCCTTCTAACTGGCAAAAGACTGTGATTCCTATGGCGGAGATAGGTAAGTATATCGTTACTGCGCGTAAGGATCGCGATAGTGAGAACTGGTTTGTTGGAGGTATGGGTGATGAGAATGCACGTGATATTAAGTTGAAACTCGACTTCCTTTCACCGGGTACAAGCTACAAGGCTATCATCTATAAGGATGGTCCAGATGCTGAATACGATAAGAATCCTTATTCTATGACGATCGAACAGCAGGTGGTTAATAGCGAAACTGTACTCAACTTGCACTTAGCTAAGAGTGGTGGTTTTGCTATTCAGTTGGTTTGTTTGAAGTAAGATAACTTTTTAAAAGATGATTATCAAGCCTTTACGATTGTCTATTTAGGCTTGGTAATCATCTTTTCTTTTGTACTATTGGGTAAAAGTTTACCCTTATAAAGTTGATCATTTACGCCTTACGATATCTCTTATCATGCCAATTATGATTCTTCAGAACCCTTTTCTTTCTCTTTGTTGATATCCCGCACATATGGTGCGGAGGGTTAGCACGAGTGGTGCGGGGCGTTAGCACCAATGGTGCGGAGGGTTAATCAGGATGCAATATGTTGTTAGTATAGTTATTGTATAGCATAGAAATGATAGGAAAGAATCCTAACTTTAAGTTGTTCTTTTTACTTTCAAAACTTGTGTTATCAGATTTTTTTTGTTAGTTTTGCACTGTATAATGCGCACATAGATTATATAGTAAAATACTACTGGTTACGTGATTGATAATGATTTTATTGATGTTGTTTGTTGTAATGGGAAACAACTTTGTATTACATCTATATCATCTTTTCAGCCGTAAAAACATAGAGAATATGAAAATTAATAGATTAATCGTTACTTTGGGTATGATGGCTATTGCCATAACCGCACATGGTCAGACCTCAACTATATCGGGTGTATTACTCGATTCTTTGACCCATGAGGGCGAACCATACGCCACTATCAGAGTCTACAAAGGTAAGAAAAGCGAAACACCAGTGGCTATGTCGGTGACAGAAAAGGACGGAAAGTTCTCTCAAAAGGTAACAGGACAGGGCAGTTATCTCGTTTCTTTTACTTCAATGGGACGTAAGGAAATTCTGCGTAAGGTACAACTTACGGCAACAGGTGGTATTATCAACCTTGGAAATCTCCTTGTACAAGACGATACAAAGCAGTTGAAAGATGTCGAGGTTGTGGCACAAAAGCCGCTGGTAAAGATGGAAACCGACAAGATGACCTACGATGTTCAGAGTGATAACGATGTCAAGACAAACACCGTACTTGATATGTTGCGCAAGGTTCCGATGGTAACTGTGGACGGACAGGATAATATTACTGTCAATGGACAAGGTTCCTTCAAGGTCTATGTGGACGGAAAACCTAACGTAATGTTCTCTTCTAATCCCTCACAGATATTCAAAGCAATGCCTGCTTCGGCTGTGAAATCTATCGAAGTAGTCACAAACCCTGGTGCAAAATATGATGCAGAGGGTGTCGGTGGTGTGCTGAATATCATCATGAACACTGGTGATGGAAAGAGTAAGGCAAAGATGAACGGATATAATGGCAGTGTAGCTCTTACCTTAGGCAACAATGGTTCTCGCACCACAACCTTCTTTAGTGGACAGCAGGGAAAGCTCACCTACAGTGCCAATGTCATGGGAGCGAAATTCAAGTCAAACGGAACAGAAACCGAAATGCGCCGTACTTCTTCTGATGGGTCACGTATGGACTATTGGCAAAAGGGCAATACAAAAATCAATTTTACGATGGCTAACATCAGTTTAGGCTATGAACTCGATTCGGTGAGTAATATTGGTGCTACGTTCGGGTTGACTGGTCACACGATGAAAAACGATGGTCATCCTACGACAACCTTCTCAGGTGGAGCCTATGGAACTGGTTTCACGTATGGCAATGAGATGACAATGGAGAATAAAAACATGTCGTTTAACGGTAGTGTTGACTATCAACGCTTCTTTAATAAGGCACGTACAAGTAGTCTGACATTGAGTTATCTCTTCACAACCTCACCTGCAGAAAACAACAATCGACGCATTTATGACGCCTTACCAGCAGGTGTGTCGATCCCTTTAACAGACCTTTATTCGGCTGCAAAGATGCGTGGAACAGAGCATACTGTGCAGGTTGACTTCACGACTCCATTAGGAAAAGGACAGACATTGAGTACTGGTTTGAAGTTTATTTCTCATCGCAACTCGTCTGACTCTAAGTTCTATGACATTACAGGTGGTACAGAGGTTTATAATGCAGCTAACAGTGTGAACTATAAGAACACGCAGAGTATCTTGGCAGAGTATGCTGAGTACAGTGCGACAATGGGTAAGTTGGGTGCAAAGGCAGGTCTGCGTTATGAACATACGTGGGAGAAGGTGAACTTTATTGTTGGTTCTGGTGCCGACTTTAAGAAGAATTATGGAAGTCTTGTTCCCTCTGCCAGCCTCAGTTATAACATCTCTGGCGGTGTCAACTTAGGCTTGAATTACAACATGCGCATCAGCCGTCCGGGTATTAGTTACCTCAACCCATATATCGATCGTTCTAATCCAACAGTCTTGAGCTATGGTAATCCGAACCTATCGGTTGAGAAGAGCCACAACGTTAGCTTAGTATTCAATTACTTTACACCAAAGTTTATGATGAACATGACACTTGGTGAAGCTTTTGCCAACAACCAAATTGAGCAGTATTCATTCATGAACGGAACCGTATTAAATACTACCTACGGCAATATTGTACGTAGTCGTTGGACCAACTTTACTACCTTTATGAACTATGCTGTCACCCCTAAGACACGTATCATGCTCAATGGAGGAGTTGACTATGGAGATATTCGTTCAGAGAAGTTGGGCGAATACAACCATGGCTGGCAAGCAAGCGCATTCTTAGGAGTACAACAAACCTTCCCATGGAAGATAAATTGGAGTGTGTTTATGGGTGGACTGACAAAGAAATACTTATTGCAGGGATATAATGGAGGTTTTAATATGTTCACATCAACCCTTTCAAAGAGTTTCATCAAGGACAAACTCAACCTCAGTTTGATGTATTTCGTTCCGCTGACAGGCAAGATGCACATCAAGCAATACAGCCATGGTGCTAACTTCGAGAACCACATGAACATCACGATACCAGCACAGCAGGTGGCATTAACCATCACTTGGAATTTTGGAAATACTAAGAAGCAGTTCCAAACACATGAGAGTAAGATTTCAAATGACTTCCAAGAGAAGAAGAACGACCAACAAATGAATGGTGTTGGAATGGGTGCTGGTACTGGTATGTAGCCCTATCTCCGAATTATTTTCATGAAAATAAATATTTCTTATCATGAAGAAAAATATTTCTTGTCGTGAAAATAATTCTTTTTGTTCATGAATAAAATTCATAGTTGTGGTCTTCCTGTACGATGAACATACGTAGAATGTAGGTTTTCTACATGTTTATTCTACGTAAAAAGAGCATAAAAAAGAAGCGATATCAAGGTGTTTTTGATATCGCTTTTTCCTTTTCTTGTATCTTGTAATTGTTTGTTAGTTAGCTGGTTAATGGTTATACAAGTTTGTGTCACACAAGTTTGTGTCACACAAACTTGTGTGATTGCTATTTTATTACTATATTTGCAGTCGTAAGACAAGGTAAAACGTAATCGTTATGTGCAAGAAATTTGTTTATGGAGTAGCTGTTTCCGATTATAACTTCATAGGAAGAGAAGTGGAAACAAAGCGATTGATGAATAATTTCAGAGGTGGTATCAATACCATTCTGATGTCTCCTCGGCGACTGGGAAAGACTTCCTTGGTGATGCGTGTGTGTGAAAAGCTGAAGTCAGAAGATATTATTACGATTTATTTAGACATCTTTGGATGTAAGAGCGAATATGACTTTTACAACCGTTTGGCGTCAGAAGTACTGAAGCAGACGGCATCAAAGCAGAGTATGTGGCTCGAGGAGGCAAAGGAGTTTTTGTACAGACTTACGCCAAAGATATCATTCAGTCCAGAACCGAACAGTGATTTTGCTATTTCTTTGGGTATAACACCGAAGACGCATACGCCAGAAGAAGTGCTTGAGATGGCTGAAAAGATTGCCATAAAGAAAGGAAAGCAGATTGTTGTCTGTATTGATGAGTTCCAACAGATAGGTGAGATGACTGATAGTAAGCATGTACAGGCACGATTAAGGAGTGTATGGCAACATCAGAAGCATGTATCTTACTGTCTTTTCGGTAGTAAGCATCACTTGATGAGTAGCATCTTCCTACACCGCAGTATGCCTTTCTATCAGTTTGGCGACTTGATAGTACTCGACAAGATACCATCGGCTGAGTGGGTGGAGTATATTGTCAGTCATTTTGCAGATGGTAAGAGGACTATCAGTTCAGCCCTTGCGGAAGAGATATGCAGCTTCACCGACAACTATTCAGCCTATGTTCAGCAGTTATCTTGGCTCGTTTATACACAGAAGGAAGAAGGAGAGACAGTGGATGAAACCGATATCAAGCAGGCTACAGACGACCTTTTAGCAACGAATGAGGTACTCTTTATGCAGATGGTTGAACCCCTCTCGGAGTATCAACTTAACTTTCTGCGTGCCTTATGCTCTGGTGTTACGAAGGACTTTGGACTTGCAAAGATACGAGAGAAATATCAATTGGGGAGTTACTCGAATATCAACCGATTGCAGAAAGCACTCCTTGAGCGTGACTTGATAGAAAAACGTGGGACAGAGTTGGCTATTACTGACCCTGTTTTTGCCAAGTGGTTTCAACGAAAAATGATGTTTTAAGAATCAGAGAAGGCATAAAATAAAAGGCGTCAAGTCAATAGTTTTTATCGTATTACATACTTTTCTTATACGAAGAAACTATTGACTTGACGCCTTTAATCGACTTTATTATAGTCTTATTCCTTATCCATAGTGTAGCATTACGCCGTTATCATCTTACGTGATATGCGTAGGAGGATGGCGAAGAGGATAACTGCAGTGATGAAACCAGCGATGGCATCAATGAGATAATGCGCTTGAATATAAACAGTGGCACAGCAAAGCAGAAGATAGAAAGGTGCAAGGATAGCTAAAAGTTTATAGTTGCGGTCGTGCCAAAGGAGCAACATACAGATAGTGCTAACACCAACGTGTGAGCTTGGGAAGGCTGCAGTAGGACGCTCACCAGCAGCCTTAGCATCCTCAACGAGGTGATAGAAAATGCCATCAGTATATCCGGGGCTTGGTAAACACTCCTGATGATGGTTGAAGTAGTCGTGAACATTAGGGAAGATACCCGCTGTCACGTTCTGCAAACCTATCGCCTTGTAATAGAAGGTAGGTCCTGTTACAGGCACGAAGATGAATACGATGTAATAAATAAAGAAGGAAGAGAGGATGATAAAGGTAGCTCTATTAAACTCCTTATAGTACCATCCGAAGTAATAAACAGCCGTTGCGGCTATCATAGGATAGTAGGCTGCATAGCCCATATCGAACAACTCGCTGAAGAGATGTCCCGGCAAAGCCTTTGAGAAGAGTAGGGCTGGCTGACAACCAAAGAGGTCTTGCTCCCATTGCGCAAATAGATGGTCGAGGTTGGGCAGGTGTCTATTGATTTCAAAGGTGTCAGGATACCACCAAGCAAGCAGTCCTAACTGTACGCCAACACGTAGGAAACGAGTCGCCCTACAGGGAGCTAAGCGATAAACCACCCACATAGCAGCCGTCAAAGCGACGATGCGTAGACGCCCGAAGATCATTGCCTGCGGGTTGTTAATGGTGGTGTACATAAAGAAGATGACGATGAGTGTCAGCACCAAGTAAGCCATTACCACCCATTCGTATGCCATAAGACCCTTTACGGGCTTCTTTTCTAATTTAAATAAGTCTATGATGAATTGTTTCATTGTTTGTTGTTATTGGGCTTATTAGGCCTATTAGCCTTATTAGCCTAATTGGGCCAATAAGGCTAATAATAATTAGCTATCCTATAGCCAGCCTTCTTTTTTATACCATTCAATAGTCTCTTTCACGCCTCGTTGGAGGTCATATTCAGGCTTATAACCTAACTCTTCAATCGCTGGGCGGATGTTACAACGCCAGTTACGCTGCTTTAGAATCTGGTATTTGTCGTTGTTTAAAGCCGAAATCTTACCTGTCGCATGTCCAATAAGGTCGCCAAAGAACGTGACAACACGTAATACCCATATCGGAGCTGTGATGCGAATCCACCAAGGACGACCTAACTCCTCGTGGATAAGGTCGCTAAAGGTAGTACTCTGATAGACGTTCCCATCACTTAGGAAGTAGGCACTGCCTATCTTTCCGTGGTCAAGTGCAAGGAAGGTAGCCTGTACCACGTCCTTAACATATACGAAGGTGATATCCTGCTGCTTATAACCAACAGCAAAGTCGCTATGCCCCTTGATGCTCTTTGCCATTAGGAAGTAATCCTTCTCACGTGGTCCATATACGCCTGTTGGGCGCAAGATGATATAAGGAAAGGACGAAGGCAACAACTGTTCAGCCTCCAACTTACTCTTACCGTAAGCCGTGTTAGGTCGAGGAGTGTCTGTTGGCTCAATCTCCTTATAAGGTTGTTGCTCTCTGATAGCACCGAAGATGCTAAGGCTTGAGAGGAAAACAAAACGCTCCAAAGGCTGATTAAGTTCCTGCAGCGCCTGTACGAAGTTGCGCGTACCATCTCGATTGACACGGAAGAAATCCTCTTTGTTTAAGCATTTTGTCACACCAGCGGCATGAACAACATAGTCAAACTGATGTCCAGAGAGCTGTTCTTTTAGCTTGTCAACAGATGAGAAGTCAAGTTCTATGAAGTGAATACGCTCATCTTGTAGGTATTCTCGTGAGGAAGTACGGCGTACTACCGCCCAAGTTTCCATACCCTTGCGCAGTGCTTCCTCCACGATAAAGGAGCCTATGAAGCCCGATGCGCCTGTTATAAGTATCTTTTTCATTAAAAATTTCGTTGCAAACGTTTGCAAAGATACAAACTTTTTCGTTACTTTGTGGAAAATAACAAAACTCAAGTTTCGGTTTTTAGATGTTTTGTATGTAATGAACAGCATTGCAACTAAGTATCAAACCGTTTTGTCTCGGTCTACCGGACATGTGCTACGGCTATTTCGGACAACTTGTCCGAAGCCTCCGGACAATAATGTTCGATGGCTTTCAGGATTGCTTAGGATAACCTTTACTTGAGTTCAAAACAACTAATTCCACTATGAGGAAAGAAAAGAAAAGCAGCAAGCGATTGACTAAGAAGCAGCTTGCAGAGAAACTCATGAGTTTCTTTCAGACACAACCCGACGAGACATTTAGCTTTAAACAGATATTCCATGCACTCAAACTGACCACCCATCCAGCCAAAATGTTGGCGATAGATGTGATGGAGGAATTGGCGTGGGACGACTTCCTTTCAAAGGTTGGAGAGAGTGCTTACACGTTGAATACCAAGGGACAGGTGCAGGAAGGTACCTTTATCCGTAAGGCGAATGGTAAGAATACATTCCTGCCAGAGGATGGTGGTACACCAGTCTTTGTCTCTGAGCGTAATTCTATGGCGGCTTTGAATGGCGACCAAGTGAGAGTTCAGTTCATGGCACGCCGTCAGAACCATATAAAAGAGGCAATGGTCATCGCGATACTGCAACGGAAGAAAGACACCTTCGTTGGAAGGTTGCGGGTCGAGAAGGACATTGCCTTTCTTGTAACGCAGGAGAATCTCTTTATTCATGACATCCTTATCCCTAAGAAGAAACTAAAGGGAGGAAAGACAGACGACCGTGCTTTGGTGAAGATTACCAAGTGGCCTGATGCCGATCATAAGAACCTTGTGGGCGAAGTGGTGGACGTCTTGGGTGAAGCTGGTGACAATGATGTGGAGATGAATACCATCCTTGCACAGTATGGATTGCCTTATAAGTATCCTAAACGTGTCGAGGATGCTGCCGAGAAGATAAGTGCTGAGATCACAGCACAAGACTATGCGGAACGTGAAGACTTCCGTGACGTATGGACTTGTACGATAGATCCACGCGATGCGAAGGACTTTGACGATGCACTTTCTATCCGAAAGTTAGAGAGTGGACTGTGGGAAGTGGGCGTACATATTGCTGACGTGTCGCATTATGTCAAAGAAGGAGATATTATTGACCGTGAAGCGCAACAGCGTGCAACGTCAGTTTATCTCGTAGACCGTACTATCCCGATGCTTCCAGAGCGTCTTTGTAACTTTATCTGTTCGCTCCGTCCAGACGAAGAGAAGCTTGCTTTCAGTTGTATCTTCAACCTTGACGATGAAGCAAACGTAAAGGCTTACCGCATTGTGCACACGGTTATCAAGTCAAATCGTCGTTATGCCTATGAAGAGGCACAGCAGATATTGGAAGACAACGGTGTTGTTGATGGTACAGGTGAGCCTGCTCCAACCCCAGGAAAGGCAGGATATAAAGGCGAGAATGCCGAGCAAATCATTACACTCGACCGTCTTGCGAAGTTGATTCGTTGTCGTCGTATGAAGGCAGGAAGTGTTAAGTTCGATTCAGAAGAACTCCACTTCGACATTGATGAGAAGGGTAAGCCTATCCGTTGTTACTTTAAGCGATCAAAGGATGCCAACAAGTTGATTGAAGAGTTTATGCTCTTGGCTAATAAGACAGTAGCAGAAAGCGTTGGAATCGTGAAGAAAGGCAAGAAAGCAAAGACCCTTCCTTATCGTGTTCATGACAATCCTGACCCACAGAAGTTCGAGAACTTGCGTGAATTTACAGCCAAGTTCGGTTATAAACTCAAGTCTGCAAGCACGAAGGGAGCCACTGCTCGTGCGTTGAATAAGCTGATGGACGAGGTACAAGGCAAACGTGAAGAGAAGGTAATACAGACGATTGCACTCCGTTCGATGATGAAGGCGAAGTATACCACGCACAACATTGGTCACTTCGGACTTGCTTTTGATTATTACACCCACTTCACCTCGCCTATTCGTCGTTATCCTGACACGATGGTTCATCGCTTGATAACACGCTATCAGAACGGTGGTCGCTCGGCTAATAAGGAACATTACGAGGAGCTTTGTGAGCATTGTTCAGACATGGAACTCGTTGCACAGAATGCAGAACGCGACTCTATCAAGTATAAGATGGTTGAGTTTATGAGCGAGCATATCGGTGAATGCTATGATGCACACATCTCTGGTATACAAAGTTTCGGCATCTATGCGGAGATTGATGAGAACCATTGCGAGGGTATGATACCAATGCGTGACCTCGACGATGACTATTACGATTTCGACGAGAAGAACTATTGTCTTGTTGGTCGTCGTCGTCACCATGTCTACCAGCTTGGTGATCCTATCCGCATACAGGTGGCTAAGGCCGATTTAGAGCGTAGACAACTCGACTTCGCACTTGATGATGGTCGCCCATTAAAGGCAAAGCAGGCTGTTGCTGAGTATGCTGTAAATAGGAAGAACGACCGAAAGAGCAGCAAGCGTGGTAGCAAGAGCCGCAGAAGAAAGTAGTTATCAAGGTGAGACGAAAGATATTCTTTTCACACAAAGAGGAACTATGGAACTCATGGAGTCATAGTGGAGGAATCGTACTGGGCGTAGTGTTCGGTACGATTTTCCTTGTTTGGTGCTCTAAGGAGCGGTCTGGTTGGGCAACAGCAGGTGTGATATTATATCTTGTCGGGATGCTTTTCAGTTATATCACATCGACCGTCTATCATGCCCTCTCTGCCCATTCCGTATGGAAAGAACGGTTGCGAAAGTGGGACCATGCAGCCATCTATTGGCACATAGCAGGCTCTTATTCGCCCATAACACTGATAGCCTTGCGCAATCAAGGTGCTTGGGGCTGGGGTTTGTTTGCCTTTGTATGGCTCTGTGCGATACTTGGCACCATTTCATCCTTCCGTAAACTGCGTGACCATAGTAACTTAGAAACGTTGACATTCATTGGTATGGGACTATCTGTATTGGTCGCTTTCAAGCCATTAGTCGATGCTTTGGAAACGCAATCGCTCGTCTGGATCTTTGCAGAAGGAGTCATGTATATCACCGGTGCACTGTTTTATTCGCTCAATAAGCGTAAGTATATGCACACAGTATTCCACTTCTTCGTCCTCGCAGGTAGTATTTGTCACATCATAGCCGTGTGGGGAATCCTAATGGAATACCTATGATTTGTACTCATATAAACCCTAAAAGAAATGTTTAAACGTAGCATCTTGCTCTCCCTAATACTCATTCTTGCTGTTGTGAATACGCAGGCGCAGGAACGAAAATACACTCGTCTGAAAGGCTATTATCGTGTCTACCAGAGCACAAACTCCATGCTTAGCTATTTCATTGACGGTATGATGGAGTTTTATATACCGCTTTCTGACACTGCTGCTGAGGCTTCAGAAGGGAAGAAGGGTTCACCTTTTGTTGAACGGAAGTTCCTTGGTGAGCGTCGTCGTAAGGCTCCGAAAGCCAATGGTGATGATACCTTTGTGCGTATTTCATTACCGAATCTGGAACGGCAGACCCTCCTTAAGAGTATTGACAGCGAGGAATACTCCACTCGTAACAATGGGGATGTGTACCGATGGGCTGATAAATGCGGTAAGATAAGCAAGGAAAAGCGGAAGATTAATGGGAAGACAGAGGTCGTGACAACCCTTGAGATGGACGAACTCGTTGGTCAACCAAAGCACGAAATAGATATGAGTCAGCTGCGTATGTATGGTATCGTGGCTCGGATGACACAGTATGATGAGAGCGAGAGTTACCTCTCTAACAATCTTCTCCTTGCCTCACAGAAGCATCAAACCTTCTTTGCTCACTACCGTGGAGAGGATGATGACGAGCGAATAGACGTCTGGAGTGAGTTCTATGTGTCGGACCGTATGACCATTACTGAGAGCGAACTCAAACGTATAAAGAAGGAGAAAAACAGCGTTTGGACCTTCTCTATCCCTGCTGTTGTCCCACCTTTAGATAAGGAAGTGGCTGAGGCTTGGACCAAGATGGTGGAATATTGAGGGAGAGTAGAGACGAAGGAGTTAAGGAGTAAAAGCGAGTGAGAGGAGTTAAGACGAATGTTCTATAATTAACTTAACGATTGTCTTTAGTGTTAGTTATGGGATAATACACAATTATCCACAACCAAAGTATAAGACAGAAACGTTAATATTGAATTGAAGAATGAAGAAAAGTATCTTTGTATTCTTGACATGTTTAGTGTTAGTAAGCTGTGGGCAGCAACGGAGCAACATCTCTTTTCCAGAAGAGAAGTTCACAGTCGACTTGCGACTTCCTACTACCCCAGTGAAGGATCAAGGGTCGAGTTCGCTCTGCTGGGTCTATGGAATGCTTGCAACCCTTGAAACAGAGCATATCATGCGGGGCGATTCTATAAACCTAAGTCCTGACTATGTGGCACGTATGTACCTTAGTGAGCAGGCAAGTCGTCGCCGTTTACTCCCTAATAAGATTGTTCAGAAGGAGGCTGGTATTACAACGCGTGGTATGTGTACTATGGCACTCGACCTTATACAAACCTACGGTTTGCAGCATTATGATGCCTATCGTCATAAGCTAAATATGGACTATAACGTTCTTTGTCGTAAGTTGGATAAGGGCAATGATGCGGAGAAACTATTGGATAAGTATATCGGTCCGCTACCTAAACAGGTCTTTATGTTAGGCGCATTATACACTCCATTAGAGTTTGCACATAGCGTATGCACTGATGATGAGTACATAGCACTAACCAGTTTCACACATCATCCTTACGGACAACGCTTTCCTTTGGAAGTACCTGATAATTACTTTCATGACACTTTCCTCAATGTTCCACTCGACACGATGATGAACCGCATTGTTCAGAGTCTACGTTCAGGACATCCAGTGTGTTGGGAAGGCGACACGTCAGAGCCTGGTTTCTTATTTGGAAATGGTTTTGCTGTGTTGAAACATGAAGACAAAAAGGTGACAGCTGAGCGTCGACAGGCTTCTTTTGAAGCGCATCGTACAACCGATGACCATGTTATGGAAATCGTAGGCCTGGCTCATGACCAACACGGTCGTCGCTTCTTCCTCTGCAAGAATAGTTGGGGAACAGCCAATCGCTACCATGGTTTTATGTTCTTAAGTGAGAACTATGTGCGCATGAAGACTATTGCTGTGGTGCTACGAGCTATTTAAGACGAATACAATACAAGGTGATAGGGACTGAACACTCAGCCCCTATTTTTGTTACTATACTCATGAGAGTAGCCCTACTAAGACTAAACAGCCACAGAATAAGCCTAATGCGTCCTAAGTATCAACTCACCTCCTGTCTGCATCACAGGGACCTCAACCTCCGAAGAATACTCCTTATAATTAAACTCCCCATCTGGTAGACGATACAAACTAAGCTTACTGTCTTCCTCAGCAGCACATGAGATCTGCACCGTCTGACTATGTGTATTCTTCAGTTTTATGGGTTGGTAAAACATTAGATAACCTCTTTCTCCATTAAACCCATTCGGTATTTGGCTCTCTATACCATATCTGACTTTATTACAAATGGCAAAGCTATCCTTCTCGTTAATAGTTCCATTCGTTTCTATCCTTACCTTCACAAGCTGCTTGCGAGGGATGAATATATTCTGCTCATACACCTGTCCTTGCTGTAAACGACCTGGCATTCCATAAGCATCATAGAAGAGCTTCTTCTCACTCAACGGACGTACTGCTGTGATATCAGTAGGTAATAGATACACTTTGTCATCCAACTTACTCAAATCCAACGTCATCTGTAGATGGTATACGAAGCCTTCTTCAGGTGAATAAGTGGTTAAAGACTTTAATTCTTTGTCGTTTAAATTGAAAAACATTATGTAGTTACCATCCTTATCCGTCGTTGCTTTGGCCTTATGATAAACCTTAGTAGAATAAAGAGTAGACATAATCGTGTAGTCCAACTTCAATTCTATGTTAGGAATTGGCTGTCCGTCTGGCGTTTTAGCAACCCCTTTAATAATCAAACTCTTAGGATCTGGCTTATCAATAAAGTCATCTTCTTCAGAATGACAGCTTGCCAATAGCAACATAACTACTGGTAAAGCAAGTAGATACAATAATACCTTCTTCATAATCCATTCATTTTTAGTTTTAAGTTAAGTCGTTTTTAGATATCATAGCTTTAATATGATACCATCCTTCTATATTGATTTCGATTTCACAAAGGTATGTAATATTTGAAAAACAAGCAAGAAGATTGCTTGTAAAAATATGATTTTAAGGATTTATACACCATGAAGGGTAGTGGAAGTATGCGTATTAACAAACCCTATTCACAATAATAAGCAGTCAAACATTACAAGGCTTATAATTTATTTTCATGAAAATAAATCTTTTTCTTCATGAAAATAAATATTTCTTTTCACGTAAATAATTATTTTTCTTCATGAAAATAATTCGCAGAAGGTGAACTCTACTACTGTTTTATTCCCACTTATGCAGGCTATATTCATGTGATTTGAAATTAAAAAGGGGGCATATACGCCCCCTATATCTTTATGTCGTCAGTTGTTTGAAACCTACTTTATAAGTAGCTGACGAGCAAACTCCCAAATGACAATACCGGTTGTTACACTAACATTCAATGAGTGTTTGGTGCCGAACTGTGGAATTTCAAGGCAGCCGTCGCTCATATCCACGACACTTTGCTTTACACCTTTCACCTCGTTGCCCAGCACGATAGCGTAGTGGGGGGATGGGTGTTGGGTGTTGGGTGTTGGGTGTTGATGGTTTGTTGGGTTCTGTGTGTTGAGTTCCTGCAGTTTTGTTGAGTCTTCCACCTGTTCCACACTATATACAAATACGCCTTGACGATGGAGTTCTTCGATAGCATCCTCTGTACGTTCAAAGTAACGCCAGTCAACTGAATCCTCACCACCGAGTGCCGTCTTATGAATCTCAGCGTTTGGTGGTGTGGCAGTGATACCGCATAGATAGACAGCTTCCACGCGGAAAGCATCAGCCGAACGGAAGACACTTCCCACATTATGTAACGACCGCACATCGTCTAACACAACGATGAGTGGCAGTTTATCAGCTTCCTTGAACTCTTCAAGGGAAAGCCTATTCATTTCTATTGTGCGTAGTTTTCTCATAAAGGAAAGCCCCACCTGACCTCCCCGAAAGGGGAGGAGTCTTAGCTTGTGAAGTTCCACCTAACCTGTCCGAAGGGAGGATTATTAGCTTGTAGAACCCAACTTAACTTCCCCTAAGGGGAGGAGTCTTAGCTTGCGTGTGGGTTATAGTTGTAGAATATTATAATAGAATAAGGGATATATGCTAAATGTTATAGAAACCTCAACAAAGCAACCCTGTATTATTCTCTCTTTATTATCTGCACTCCCCTCCTTTCGGAGGGGTTGGGGGAGGCTTTTGGGGGAGGCTTTCTTTACTGCAAACTAAACCCTACTGCATACGCCTTAATCTTTGTCACCATAGAGAGTAAGCCGTTGCTACGTGTTGGTGAGAGATGCTGACGAAGACCTATCTTGTCAATGAAATACAGGTCAGCATCGATAATCTCTTGTGGAGTATGATTGCTTAACACACGTATCAGAAGGGCAATGATACCCTTTGTGATGAGTGCATCAGAGTCAGCAGTGAAGATAAGTTTACCATCTACGTTGTCACACTGCAGCCATACACGGCTCTGACAACCATCAATAAGGTTCTGCTCGTTCTTATACTGCTCCTCTAATGGCTCCAACTCGTTGCCCAAGTCAATGAGCATTTGGTATTTATCCATCCAATCAGTGAAGTCTTCAAACTCACCAATTACTGCATCTTGTGCTTCGTTTATTGTCATTGTATAAATGTTTTGTTCTATTCAGAATTATGAAAATTTCTGTGAGTAGAGTTTTATAAGCAAGTAACTTGTCCACTTGTCTACTCGTCCACTTGTCTACTCGTCCACTAAAAATCATTTTGTTACCAACTTAAACAGTTTATCATTCGGGCGCACCTTGTCCGGTACAGGGATAGAAACACGCCAACCTTGTTCTGCTTTATCAACAGGATTGAGGTCGTAACGGATTTCTTCAGCATTGAGGAACATAGCGCCAGTGCTGTTACCAGTGATAAGAAGCTTCTCTCCCTTTACGAAGGTGTTTGCCTCAACAGCCACCTCAGCTACGCCAAGACGAGAGAAATACTTTATCACCTTACCGATGAGCACCTTCTTCTCTGTAGCCTTATTGCCATAATCCTTTGTCCATTCGCCCATCTTCTGACCTTGATAGTAGCCATCCCAGAAGCCACGATTGAAGACTGTTGAGAGTCGTTCGTCCCACTGGTCCTTCTTTTCTTCGGTGAAGGTACCATCGAGTACGCTCTCTATTGCCTCCTTATAGCAGCTCACAACGGTGTGAACATACTCTGGTCCACGTGCACGACCCTCAATCTTAAACACACGTACACCAGCATCCATCATCTTATCAATGAAGCGAACACTCTTTAAGTCCTTAGGACTCATAATGTATTTGTTGTCAATCTCTAACTGATTGCCAGTCTCATTGTCTGTAACCGTATAGCTACGACGACATATCTGAGTACAAGCACCACGATTAGCAGAGCGGTTAGAGTCGTGAAGACTCATATAGCACTTACCCGAAATTGCCATACAGAACGCACCATGGCAGAACATCTCGATACGAATAGGCTGTCCCTTTGGTCCACAAATATTCTGTTTGATAATCTGTTCGTGTATCTCCTTCACCTGATCCATATTCAGCTCGCGTGCCAATACGGCAACATCAGCAAACTGAGCGTAGAACTTCAAGGCATCAATGTTAGAGATATTCAACTGTGTAGAGAGGTGAACCTCAACCCCCACCTGACGGCAATACATCATTACAGCAACGTCACTGGCGATGACAGCGGTTATATTTGCAGCCTTAGCAGCATCGATAATCTCGTGCATAGTCTCAATATCCTCGCCATAGATGACAGTGTTTACAGTCAGATAAGTTTGTATTCCCTTTGCGTTACAGGTCTCGGCAATCTCTTTGAGGTCGTCGATGGTGAAGTGGTTAGCTGAATGCGAACGCATATTCAGCTTTCCGATACCGAAGTAAACAGAGTTAGCTCCGGCATTGATGGCAGCTGCGAGCGACTCTCGTGAGCCTACAGGTGCCATTATCTCAAAATCATTTGTATTCTTGTTCATTGTTTTATTTTCATTACTAAGCAGTTATCAAGCATTGAGTTTATCAGTAACCTTTCGTCTACTTATCTCTATGCTTTGCTTTGTCTGTTGCTATCCTTTATTTATTGTGAATGTGTCTAATCGGTCTGCAAAGGTACGGAAAATATCCGATAAAGGGCGTAAACGAGTTTGTAAGTTTTGCAAATCTTACTATCTGATCGACCTAAATGCCGTTTGTATAGCCCTTCTTGATAATAAGTTGCACCTATATTGGTGATATACTGTAGGATGTTTATCCCTCCGCACGTGTGGTGCTAAGCCTCCGCACCATATGTGCTAAGCCTTCGCACCACTCGTGCTGAGCCTGATCACATTGGTTTAATATAAGTAAGACACAGCATAATTGTCGTGATAAAAGGAATGAAATATCACTGGCAAAACTTGTATGAGAAATGTTTATCAAGCGACTTAATTAGATAAAAAGACCGTGTTAGCGCGCCATAAGACTCAAATAGTCAGAACGTTTTTCGGTTGTATGCGATAAATTTAGTATCTTTGCATGCTAAATTTTTCGAGATAACAACAGAATGAAGAAACTATATATTGAGACATACGGCTGCCAAATGAATGTGGCAGACTCTGAGGTCGTGGCTTCAGTCATGAAGATGGCAGGCTATGACGTATGTGAGAATGAGGATGAAGCAGACGCAATCTTCCTTAATACCTGTTCTGTACGTGAGAACGCAGAGAACAAGATATACAATCGTTTAGAGGCTTTGCACGCTGAGCAGAAGAAAGGGCGCGACCTTATCTTGGGCGTGTTAGGATGTATGGCAGAGCGTGTAAGAGATGACTTAATTCAAAATCACCACGCCAATCTTGTGTGTGGACCAGACTCCTACCTCAACTTGCCTGATATGATAGCACAGTGTGAGAACGGTACGAATGCTCTGGATATCGAACTCTCTACTACGGAGACCTATCGTGATGTCATTCCACAGCGTATTGGTGGCAATAGAGTGTCGGGCTTCGTTAGTATCATGCGTGGTTGCAATAACTTCTGTCACTATTGTATCGTACCTTTCACACGTGGTCGTGAGCGTTCTCGTGATGTAGAGAGTATCTTGAAAGAGGTTAAAGACTTGCACGATAAGGGCTTTAAGGAGGTTACACTCTTAGGTCAGAATGTCAATTCATACGGCTTGTTGCCTAATGGTAAGCGTCCAGAGAATGGCGTTTCCTTTGCAGAACTCTTGCATAAGGTGGCACAGAGCGTACCAGATATGCGTGTGCGCTTCACGACTTCTAACCCAGAAGATATGACAGAGGATATTATTGAGGCAGTAGCTACCGAACCTAATCTCTGTAATCATATCCACTTCCCTGCACAGAGCGGTAGTAATAGCGTGCTGAAGTTGATGAATCGAAAGTACACTCGTGAGGACTACCTTGAGAAAGTGGCTGCTATTCGTCGTCTTATTCCTGATTGTGGTCTGACAACTGATATCTTCATTGGTTATCATAATGAGTCAGAAGAAGACTTCCAGCAAACGCTTTCATTGATGCGAGAGGTAGGTTTCGATTCAGCCTTTATGTTCAAGTACTCTGAACGACCAGGTACTTATGCTGCAAAGCACCTCCCTGATAATGTATCTGAGGAAGAGAAGATTCGTCGTTTGAATGAGTTGATTCGCCTTCAGACCGAAATTTCAGCCGAGCAGAACAAGAAAGACGAGGGCAAGGAGTTTGATATCCTCATCGAACGCTTCGGAAAACGTAGCCGTGAACAGCTGATGGGACGTACTCCACAGAACAAGGCTGTAGTCATGCCACGTGGCAATCATCATATTGGTGAGACAGTCCGCGTACGCATTACAGGATCAACCAGTGCCACACTCTTTGGAGAAGAAGTGTAAATATACTATATGTATGGATATAAAACCGCAAAACAATTTTGCGGTTTTACTATTTATACTTATATTTGCACATAGGAATTTAAATAAGAAGTAGTATGGATGCAGTTATCAATATTGGAAGTTTCCTGAACTTCGTCAACTCAATGTCACTCTCTCCGAGAGTCAAACGTTGGCTGGGTGAGCGACTTATTCATGAAGCAAAAGAAGAAGAAGCAAAGCTGGAGCATAAAGAGAAACTTGGTTTACTCGGTAGTCTTGCTGGTTCATGGTCTGATGTTGATATTGATACTATGAAGTTGAGTATACAGGAGGGGCGTCAGTCCGATGATATGAATAAGATTATGATGTTTGATGAGAAGTAAGTATTTGTTGGATACCAATATCTGCATTGAATTATTGCATGGTCGTTATCATATCTCAGATAAAATAGAAGAGATGGGAATAGAGCATTGTGTGCTTTCTGAGATTACGATAGCAGAGCTTTATTATGGGGCTTATAATGCTAACCTACAGAAGCATTTCAGAGAAATTAATACTTTGGAGAGATTATTTGATATAGTTCCAGTATTTAATGCTCTATCATTGTTTGGTAAAAATAAGGCTATATTACGTAGGCAAGGTTTATTGATAGATAACTTTGACTTGCTGATAGGATCAACTGCAGTAGCACATAACTGTGTACTCGTTACGGATAATGTGAAACATTTAAGCAGGATTCCAGATATAGAAATAGAAAATTGGATAAGTAGATAATATACCTATGAAGGAATTCATACACGTTTTACGCAGGTTCATACCACCCTATAAGAAGTATCTTGTGCTGTCAATTATTTTTAATATATTGTCAGCCTTTCTCAATATATTCTCCTTTGCTACCCTTATCCCACTCCTTCAGATTCTTTTTAAGGTAGATGCAGGAACGGGAGCAACGCGTGCAATGGCTTGGAGCGAAGGTTCTTTTAAGGAGGTACTATCGAACAATGCAGATTATTACACACAGATATACATCACCAGTTGGGGACCAACAACCGTCTTGTTGGCTATCGGTTTGATTCTTGCCTTTATGACTTTCCTAAAGACTGGTGCCTATTTCCTTTCTTCTGCATCAATCATTCCTATCCGAACAGGCGTAGTGCGTGATATTCGCAACCAACTCTATGAGAAGATAACATCTCTTTCTCTCGGCTTCTTTAGTGAGGAAAGAAAGGGAGACATCATTGCTCGCATGAGTGGTGACGTACAAGAGGTTGACAACTCCATCATGTCATCAATCGACATGCTCTTTAAGAATCCTGTTCTTATTATCATTTACTTTACCACACTGCTTGTTATCTCTTGGCAGTTGACCCTCTTCACGCTTATTTTCGTACCTATCTTCGGATGGTTTATGGGCTTTGTTGGTCGAAAGCTGAAGCAGAATAGTATGTCAGCGCAGAAGTTGTGGAGTGATACGATGAGTCAGGTGGAAGAGACCTTAGGCGGATTAAGAGTCATCAAAGCCTTCTGTGCTGAAGGAATGATGAATGAACGCTTTGATAAAATCAACTCAGAATACCGCAGCGACATCATGCGTGTGAACATTCGTCAGCAGTTAGCGCACCCGATGAGTGAGTTCCTTGGAACGGTCATGATAGTTGTCGTACTTTGGTTTGGTGGTACCCTTGTCTTGGGTGAATCACCAATTATCAGCGGTCCAACCTTCATCTACTATCTTGTTATCCTCTATAGTATTCTCAATCCATTGAAGGAATTCTCTCGTGCAGGCTACAATATCCCTAAAGGACTTGCCTCAATGGAGCGTATTGACAAAATTCTACAGGCAGAAGTGAAGATACAAGACCCTGAGAAACCAGTACATATTGATAGTTTCGAGCATGAGATAGAGTTCCGTAACGTCAGCTTTGCTTATACAGACGGTAAGGATGATGAGAAGAATCCAGAGCTACACTGGGTATTGAAGAATATCAACCTCGTTATTCCAAAGGGTAAGACTGTTGCTTTGGTAGGACAGAGCGGTAGCGGAAAGTCTACCTTGCTCGACCTCATCCCACGTTACTACGATGTGCAGGAAGGTGAGATTCTCATTGACGGAATCAATATTAAGGATTTAGGAGTACACGATCTTCGCCAGCTTATTGGTAATGTAAACCAAGAGGCAATCCTCTTCAACGATAGTTTCAAGAATAACATCTCTTTCGGTGTCAATGCTACAGACGAGGCAATAGTCGAAGCTGCGAAGATTGCCAACGCTCATGAGTTTATCATGCATAGTGAGCGAGGATACGACACAAACATCGGTGACCGTGGTGGACGCCTTTCTGGTGGACAGCGTCAGCGTGTAAGTATTGCGCGTGCTATCCTTAAGAACCCTCCAATCCTCATCCTCGATGAAGCAACATCAGCCCTCGATACAGAGAGTGAGCGTCTTGTACAGGATGCCCTTTATAAGCTTATGAAGACGCGTACGACCATAGCTGTGGCGCATCGCCTATCTACTATCAAGAATAGCGATGAGATTTGCGTACTGCACGAAGGTGAGATTGTAGAGCGAGGTACGCACGATGAGCTTATGGATATCGAAGGCTACTATAAGAAACTGCATGATATGCAGGAGATATAAAGGCCTAACAGGATTGAAAGATATGAAGGGATTATTAAAAACAACATTTGGTTCGCCAATAGCATTAGTGTTCAACTTGCTATTGGCGTATGCCATTTTCTTTGTGGCACGATTGACATACTTCTTTGTCAATTACAGTTATTTCATTGATGGTCTTAGTGCTTCTTCGCTCTGGATGTGGGTAAGAGGAAGTCTTCTCTTTGATACAACAGCCATCCTTTATACGCATATTCTCTACATCGTGATGATGCTTTTGCCGCTATGGCGGAAAGAAAACCCTGTCTATCATCAGGTTTGTAAGTGGGTATTCATGGTTGTTAATGCCCTTTCCCTTGCTATCAACCTTGCTGACTCGGTTTATTTTCCATTCACACTGCGCCGTACAACGACCAGTGTGTTCCGTGAGTTCGATAATGAAAACAACATTGCTGGCATCTTGTTCCACAATGCTATTACACATTGGTACCTTTTCCTTATTTTTATTCTTATCCTGTGGCTTGCCAATAAGCTGTATGTTATGCCACGTACTGACTACCGCAGCTATCAGAGTCTGCGTCAACGGTTGGTTTATGCAGCACAACTATTCATATGCCTTGCCGTTGCTGCCGTCCTTACAGTGGCTGGTTGTCGAGGTGGACTACAGTCGGGTGTGCGTCCGATAACCATCAGCAACGCCAACCAGTACGTAGAACGTCCTACTGACTGCGCCTTGGTGCTCAACACCCCCTTTGCACTCATCCGCACGATAGGCAAGTCCGACTTCTCCGTTCCTGATTACTTCCCCTCTTTGGCAGCTGCCCGTGAGGTCTACGACCCTGTTTATTGGATGCAGTACAAGGAGCCTAATCCTGCTTCAGGCGTACGCCTTCCCAATAAGAAGAACATTGTTATTCTCATTGTTGAGAGTTTCGGGCGAGAGTATATCGGAGCCTTTAACCGCGATTTCTTCGATGGTAAATACAAGGGGTATACACCAAATGTTGACAAACTCATTGATAAAAGCCTCGTTTATCGCTTCTCTTATTGCAACGGACGTAAGAGTATTGATGGCATGCCATCAATACTCTGCAGTATTCCTCGCTTTGGAGAACCCTTCATTCTCACCCCCGCTTCAATGAACAACTACACTGGTATGCCTGGACTCCTTAGTAAATGGGGCTATCAAACAGCCTTCTTTCATGGTGCCAATCGTGGTTCTATGGGGTTCCTTGCATTTGCTAATAAGATTGGATTTCAGCACTACTATGGTCGACAAGACTATGACGAAGACCCTCGCTTTGGTGGGGATAAGGACTTCGATGGTAACTGGGGCATCTGGGACGAACCTTTCTTGCAGTATTACTGTGCGAAGATGGGCGAAATGAAACAGCCTTTTATGACGGCTCTCTTTACTGTCTCAAGTCACGACCCATTTGTTGTTCCGGAGAAATATAAGAACATCTATAAGGAGGAACACCTCCCTATCCAAAAGTGCATCCGCTATACCGACATGGCGATAGGCAAGTTCTTCGAGTCTGCAAGCAAGCAACCTTGGTTTAAGAATACTATCTTCGTCCTAACAAGCGACCATACCAACCAGAGCGATCATGAGCAGTATAAGACCGACATAGGTGGCTTCTGTTCACCTATTATTATATATGACCCATCTGGAGAGATAAAGCCAGGACGTGTAGATGGTGTGGCACAACAGATTGACATTATGCCAACACTACTCTTTCACATTGGCTATAACTCAACACCATACCTCGCTTTCGGTAAAGACCTACTACATACACCAGCGAAGGAGACTTGGGCTGTCAATTATCTGAACGGTATCTATCAATACATTAAGTATGGTTATGTACTCCAATGGGACGGTAAACAGACAAAAGCTATCTATCGAGTAACCGATGCACTGATGAAGCACAATCTTCTCGGACACGTGCCTGAGCAGACAAAGATGGAACGAGAACTGAAAGCTATCATCTATCAGTATATGTATCGTATGGTACACGATAAGATGCACCCAACGATTAATAACCCTGAAGATCAATGAAAAGAGCCCTCAATAAGACCCTTTACATCATCGCTTACGGCTTCTGGTACCTGGTAGCTCTACTTCCTTTTCCAGTGCTGTATCTACTCTCCGATGGCCTTTATCTGCTAATGTCACGAGTAGTGAAGTATCGCCACAAGGTGATATGGACGAACCTCAAGAACAGCTTCCCAGAGAAAACAGATGACGAACTTCGTCAAATTGAGCAAGGCTTCTATCGCTGGTTCTGTGATTACATTGCTGAAACACTAAAGTTGATGACAATGAGTAAGATGCAACTGATGAAGCGTATGACCTTTACAGGTACAGAAGAACTGAACAGAGTGCTTTCTGAAGGCAAATCAGCTGCTGTTTACTTAGGACATTTAGGTAATTGGGAATGGATTACTTCACTCCCCTACTGGGTAAATAACACTTTATGCTGTCAGCTTTATCACCCATTGGAAAATGAATACTTTGACCGTCTTTTCAAGTTCGTACGCGAGCGTCAAGGTGCACTTTGTATTCCTATGCAAGAGTCGTTACGCAAGATTATACAATTCGGACGCAAAGGTAAGCCACTCATTGTGGGCTATATCTCGGACCAAGCACCCTTTTGGTGGAGCATTCATCATTGGGTTCAGTTTATGAATCAGGAGACCCCTGTACTCACGGGAGGGGAAAGAATCGTTAAACACATGAGCCAGGTCTTCGTCTATGGTGATGTGACCCGTACGCGTCGTGGGCATTATAACTGTGAGTTCCGCATCATTCGTGAAGAGACCAAAGGACTACCAGATTATGAAATCACCGACCTCTACTTCAAAGAGCTTGAGCAGTCAATTCGTCATCAACCAGAGATTTATCTCTGGAGTCACAACCGTTGGAAGCGTACACGCGCTCGCTTTGATGAATATTTTGAGGAGATTGATGGTAAGGTACGTCTACGTGAGGGCAAGGAAATGATTTATTAAACCACGTGAACATAACAGAGCTACATCTCTCCACAATTGACTAAAGCGGAGGGAGGGCTCAGAACGTTAGAAAACCATAACAGAAAGGATACAATCCTGCTGTTCTTCTCACATCATAATCATAAAAGATAAACCAGCCACATGATACAAGTTGTATTGAAAGACATCATGTTTAATACCCCCCTAAACAGTTCTTTTACAGCAGTTAAGACCATGTTTTCTCAACCTTTCTATGTGTCTGCCCATTCTAACAGCGTGTCAAGTGCGAATTTTTTTCATGAAAAAAAATATTTTTCTTCATGAAAATAATTATTTCTTTTCATGAAAATAATTATTTCTTTTCATGAAAATAAATATTTCTTATCGTGAAGAAAAATGATTATAAACTATAGAGAGGGATTATTCATGAGGCACTTTAGATGTAGAGATGACAGTGAAAACAATGACTATCGACGCTCTATTCTTACCGAAATTATCCTATCATAAATTCAAAATAAACCAAAAGAAATAATGTATAAGAACTTAACATACCTAATAAAGCATTCCGCTGTAATCCTTGTTATCCTATTCTTCGTACGCATTTGCTTTGCTATTGCGTTCGTCCCGATGAGTATTATCAGCAATAATTTGGCTGTTTTTCCTCACTTACTCTTCAATGTCTTTCGCTTTGATTTGCAAGTAGTATGCTACGTGTTATTACTTCCTACGGTTCTAACTTTCATCTTTGCAGCCATTAGAAAATCATGGACAGAATGCGTGTTAAGTCGTTTCCGTAGGCTTTATTTCTCTATTATCAGCACTCTCTTACTGGCGATTAGCGGCATTGATATGGGCTTTTATGACAATTTCAATAGCCATATCAATATCACCTTCTTTGATTTCTTCAACGAAGGACCAATGGGTTTGATTCAAACTATATGGGAAGAATATCACTGTGTCTATGAGGCTATAGCTTTTCTTCTTATTCTTTCACCAGTCCTTCTACTTATCCGTAGAATTGAGTTGAGCAAGTCTTCCTCTCGTCACCCTCTCCATTCGACAAGCAGACAGCGACTTTCACGTTTCGAGATTACTAAACTATCAGTTACCATCCTATTATATTTAACCTTTTTAGTCATCGGTCTGCGTGGGTCAGTCTGGCGCTTCCCTTTACAGATAGAAGACACGTTTGTGTCAAACCAGAAACTGCTGAACGACCTTGTTCCAAATGCTATTTATATGTTGAAAAAGGCTTATAAAGAGAAGAACAACGCTTTCAAGATAGTAAAGACAGACGACTTACTGCATGAATATAAGTTCAAGAGTTTGCAGGAAGCCTTGGATTTATATACAGACGGAAAGGTGAAGATGGCGAATAACGACACACTAAGAGCACTGCAGCATGCTCTCTTTGAGGAAGTAGGTGACAGCTTGAAACAGCCTCAACCGAATATTGTAATCATTTATAGTGAGAGTTGGAGCAATTATCTGTTCAATCTCCAACAAAAGAATGCGGAGATGTATTTTGGTTTAGAGCGTCATTTCAAGGAAGACCTACTCTTCCGTAACTTTCAATCAGTGCAGAATGGTACAGTAGCTTCGCTTGAAAACCTCTATGTTTCTACCCCTTTTCCACGCTTCTTTGCCTCGACTTATCGATTCAAGACACTTCCTACATCAATTGCCTTACCTTTCAAAGCCAGCAATTACACAACAACATTCATGTCAGGAATGGATGCTGCGTGGGAGAACTGTGCTGAAGCATTGCCTCACCAGCAGTTTGATGCAGTCTATGATAAGTTCTTTCTCTTGAAAGACTATCCTCATGCGACTTATAATAGTATTGGTGTTTACGACGAATATCTCTTCCAAGCGTTGTTAGATAAGTTAAATAAACCATCAAAGAAACGGCAGATGATAACTGTGATGACGACGACAAATCATCCACCTTTTGAGTTCCCAAAGGACTTGAAACTTCCTCCTTTGCCCGATTCTTTCTATGGTAAGAAGTGTTTTGCAGAGCATAATCGTAAGGTTTTGGATAAGTATCTCACTGGATTCCGATATTATAATAAAGCACTGAACGACTTTCTCAATCGCTTCAAAGCCTCTGCAGCAGCAAAGAATACGATACTTATTATCACAGGTGACCATAACGTGCGCGTTATTCTTAATCATGATGTAATCGATAAGCGGTATGAACATTCCGTTCCGCTCTATGTCTATCTCCCACCTTACCTACGCAAGGAGGCTTATAACAAGCTAACTAAGCGATGGGGAAGTCATGATGATATCTTAGCGACATTAGCTCCTTTTGCTTTCCGCAATACAAAGTATTTCAAGATGGGTAAGAACCTCTTAGATACGTCCGTTTCGGACAGTACTTATTATAGTGCAAACGTTGATCAGATAGAAGCTATACCAAGCTATCAAAAGAAGGCTGAGCGACTTACGGCAGCCCGAAACCTACTGCGATTGGTTTATTTCACAAAGGTTTTACATTAAATATGAATATTGATATACCCTGTTAAAATATGCCTAAGTTCAGTATCATAGTTCCCTGTTATAAAGAAGTATTCCTAAAAGAATGTATAGAAAGCATTCTTTTCCAAACCTATCAAGACTTTGAACTTATCTTAGTAAACGATGCCTCACCTTATAATATAAGACAGATAGTGGATCAATTCAAGGATGATAGGATAAGATACTACGAGCGCAAACAAGGCTTTGGTGCTAAGGGGTTAGTGCAAAATTGGAATGATTGCCTACGATATGTGCGTGGAGAGTATGTTATAAATATGGGAGATGACGATAAGCTCATGCCCAATTGTTTGTCTGATTACATTGACTTGATGAAGAAATATCCGTGTCTTGACATCTATCACACGCGTGTTGCCTTCATTGATGAGCATGGAAAGACTATCCGATTACAGCGAGAGGCTACAGAGTACGAGTCGGTCTATGCTTTTATGTGGGCTTGTTGCTATGGTCGTCGCAGCACGTTCATTGGTGACTTCCTCTATCGTACGGAGGCTTTAAGGGCTGTTGGAGGCTATTATCCATTGGATTATGCATGGAACTCTGACCGTATATCGGCTTTTGTAGTGGCAAAAGAAAAGGGGTTAGCCAATACCAATAAGATTGGTTTCAAGTTTCGTAAGAGTAGATATGAAATATCAAATGATACATCATCTTCCATGGATAAAGTGCTTTTGTGGGAACGGATAGAGGATTGGTATCGCTCATTTCTCTCAGAATCAATGGTCTCTGGTGAAGATAAAACTATTGTTGAACGGCTGCAATACAGGCTTAGACGATTCATAGACGATGCCATTGTTACTGACATTTATACTGATTTGAAAGCAAATAAGTGGCACATCGGAGTGTGGCTGAAGTTGTGTCGTAGAGAGCAGTTCTCTTTCCGTGTGAAAAGAAGAATTATCGGTAAGTTCTTGCATTGCCTTTTCAAATGATAAGTAAAAGTACTCTTAATGTTTAACGATGAGATAATATTACGATATGATAAGTATAATAACTCCTGTTTATCAAGCTGAGAAGTATTTAGAAAATCTGATTAACTCCATTATTAATCAGACATATCATGATTGGGAATTGCTGTTGATAGATGATGGTAGCACAGATGGATCGGCAGAAATTTGCGATTGTTATGCTCATAAAGATAATAGAATACGTGTCTTTCATAAAGCCAATGGAGGTGTCGCATCAGCACGTAATCAAGCTATGGATATGGCTAAAGGTGATTATTTAGCATTTGCTGATAGTGACGATTGGGTAGAGCCTAATTGGTTAGAACAGTTGTATACTATTGCAAAGGAGCAGGAGGCAGATATTGTTGTGTCCGATTACTATGAAGAATATCCTCAAAAGACCATTATGCGAAGTAAAGATGACGATTCTATAATTGTCTTAAATAGAAAAGAAACTTTACTTCTGACCTTTCAGAATAAGATAGCATGTTATCTGTGGTCAATGCTTATCCGAAGAGATATAGCACAAGAACGGTTTGCTCCTTATCGTGCATTTGAAGACTATGCTACTGTATTTGCTTGGATGCGTCATGTAAATAAAGCCGTAATGTTACATACGCCACTTTATCATTACAGGCAGTCTGCTAATAGTTGTCTTCATAACAATATGAAACAGAACTTAATAGACTGGATAAATGCGACAATCACACGTTATGAATTAATTAAAGGAACCCCTTTTATGCAAGAGAATACCTCTCAAATTAATGCTGCTTATATTTGTTCATTAGTGAAAGGCGTTAAAGATGTTGTGCGTTCTCCGTATGATAATAAGTTTAAACAAAGTTTATTGAAGAAAGTCTCCGTTGAAATTAAAAGTATTCAACTCTCTTCACCATATAAACTATTAGGCTTAAAATATTTCCTGCGCTATCGACTACTCTGTCAGAGTACAGACCTCTTTAAGTTTATTGTAGAGAAAACTGCTGTGTTTTCTTTTCATCAAAATAATAGAAAAGACAATTTATACTCATAAATAGCTTCCTTATCTCCTGTCTAATTATGGTTCCTCCGACAATAGCTTTCTGATAAGAGATACTATTACACATACTACAAGAATAGTATATTTTTAATTGCTGTCATTTTTAACGTTTTATGAAATACCATTGTAAACTAAAGACTTAGGTGATGACTTTGACTGACAGTAATGACAGCAAATTTTAATCTTAGTGCAAACCTTTGTTGTCGATACGCATAAGCAGGGGGTATTGTGAGTATTAAAAAATCACGTATGCATCAAAAGATTTGGAAGGAAACGGTAGACGAACGCAATAAAGAATGATGGCTATATATTATTCAATAAGTCGAATGTTCCTTGATAGTTTACATTACCCTTTCTTATTATGCTTTTCTTCTAAGAGTTTAGCTACAATATAGAATTGGTATTCTGCATCTAACACAGCATGAATCAGTCCAGGAATACCATCTAAACAGCCTCGTTTAATGAAATAAGACTTAAAGAAGCGAAACATAGGACGATAGATGAGTGCCATGCAGCCATAGTTCTTTTTGCGACGGCGTGGGACTTCGTAGTCAGAATAGGTGTTGTTCTTTCTAATAATGTTGGTAACACTGTCGTTGGCAAGGTGTTCGAAAGCTAGATCCATGCGTGATGCTGGAATCTTCAAGATTCTTCCGTCTACCTTAGGGGCTGCATGAATAACTGGAGGCCAACTGCATTTGTCGCGTCGGAGAAAGCGGAGTATATAGTCAGGATAGCTGCTGTGCATTATTCTTCCCATGAAGTAGTTTTTTCGTGGGATAGCAATAGCATCGGGGCGGTTATCCTTCTGAATAGTATCATAAAGGTATTTGCGTAGTTCTGGAGTAACAATCTCGTCTGCATCAACCACCAATACCCACGGCGAGCTTGCCTTATCGATGGCAAACTGGCGTGCCGGTTCTACAATGCGTAGGTTGCCTTTGGGAAAGGTAATAATCTTACAGTTGTAGGAACGTGCTATGTCAAGGGTCTGGTCAGTACTTTCCATGTCGCAAATGACAATCTCGTCAAAGTCCTTTACTGCTTCTAGTACGACTTTAAGATGTTCTTCTGCATTGTAAGTATTGATGACTACGGAAATATGTTGTGTACTATTCATATCCGCAAATATACAAATTATTTTTTATCTGTACTATGTCATGATATAAAATGATAAAAATAATATCTACCAAACTTTGTAGTTCCCCATTAAAAGCTTAAAATATCAATTAATTTTCACTTGATGGTTGACTCTTAAATAATAATTCAAAAGCCGAACTTATATCATACTTTATTGCTACTTTTGTACTGCCATTGACAAAATGGATATTAACACAATTAATGGAAAAACTATATGAGTGATAAAGTCAAACGTTTTCTAAGTCATCCGCTACTCTCTAATTGCCGTTTACTCCTTGGTATATGGATTATCTTATCGTTGGCTGGTATGTTGAAATTTCATCGCAGTTATAACAACTTCCTTATCTTCAGGGGTGTTTATTGGCACACAGTAAATGGAACTTCGCTCTATGCGGCTTATCCTACAGAGTATGGAGATGTGAACCATTATGGTCCTTTATTTTCTCTAATCATAGCACCTTTTGCTATCCTCCCTGAGTGGATAGGCATGTTGCTATGGCTCTTGTTCTTATCAGGGTGGTTGTTTGCGGCTATCTATTGGTCAGGACTACGTAAATCACAGCAAGTCTACATCTATTGGTTCTGCGGATTTACATTGTTGACAGCTCTATTCATGCAGCAGTTCAACATAGCTATTGCCGCTATTATCCTCTCATCATTCTTTCTTATTGATAAGGAGCACGAAGGATGGGCAGCATTCTTCATCGTCTTAGGTACGTTGGTGAAACTTTATGGCATCGTGGGATTAGCATTTTTTCTTTTTTCACGGCACAAGGTACGACTAATACTATGGTTAGCAGTGTGGTCGGTAATACTTTTTTTAGCACCAATGGCAATCAGTTCGCCCGACTATATCATTGGACAATATCAAGAGTGGTACAGCAGCCTTGTTGCAAAGAATACGGAAAACATTCATTCGATTGCGCAGAATATCTCCCTCTTAGGGCTTGTCCGCCGTACAACAGGTTGTATGAATTATTCAGACCTATGGCTGATTCTACCTGGAATGATGCTCTTTGCCCTTCCTTTCCTACGCTTCTCACAGTATAAGAACCTTGCCTTTCGTGAGACAATACTTGCCTCTGTACTTATGTTTGTCATTCTTTTTAGTACAGGTAGTGAGTCAAGCGGATACATTATAGCATTAACAGGTGCTTGTATATGGTATACGGTTGTGCCATGGAAGCGTGGAAATTGGGCTGTAGCTCTGATGGTGTTTGTCTTTATATTGTCTGGTATGGGTAATAGCGACCTTATTCCGAAGTGGATACGCCACGATTACATACAGCAATATGCCCTCCGTGCGTTGCCAATCAGTATTCTCTGGTTGTGGCTTTGTTATGAGTTATGCACAAAGGATTATACCCCAATAGAAAAGGTTGATGCTCATGAATAAGAAGATAATAGGTTATGATGCTAAGCGTATCGTAAGAAATGGTACCGGATTAGGTAGCTATGGGCGTACGCTTATTAACGACCTTGCTCCGTTGATGCCTGACACAAACTTACGACTCTATGCTCCTGATGCCGGACGTGACGACCTTCGCAATCAGGTGGAACTGCGAGATAACGTGCAGTTCTGCTATCCCGACCACCTTCGTTTCCGTCTGCAGCGTGACTGGTGGCGTGTGAAAGGGGTAGTAAAAGACTTAAAGACTGATGGAGTAGAACTTTATCACGGTCTTTCGGGTGAACTCCCTTCAGGCTTGGCAGCAGCAGGAATCCCTGGTGTTGTTACTATTCATGACCTTATCTTCCTACGTCATCCAGAGTTCTATCCGGCTATTGACGTTTTCTTCTATAAGCGGAAGTTCTATCAGACACTACGCGAGGCAAGCCGTATCATTGCGATTAGCGAATGTACGAAGCGTGACATCTTATATTATGGTGACTTCCCAGAAGATAAGATAGACCTCGTCTACCAGAGTTGTAGCACCCACTTCAATCAGTCGGTAAGTCCTTCACTGATAGAGGAAGCCCGCCGTAAGTATCAACTTCCACAGCGTTATATATTAAATGTAGGAACGGTAGAAGTGCGGAAGAACATTCTTTTGGGTATTCGTACTATGGCAAAGCTACCTTCCGACTTACATCTTGTCATCGTAGGACGGAAGACTAAGTATCAGAAAAAGCTCGATGCAGAAATCAAACGTTTAGGAATTGGCGAGCGAATCCATTTCCTTCAAGGTGTACCTAACGACCTTCTCGCAGCTATTTACAATCAGGCTGAGGCTTTTATTTACCCTTCTCGTTATGAAGGCTTTGGTATTCCTATCATCGAAGCTATACAAAGTGGACTTCCAGTCGTGGCTGCTACGGGTAGTTGTTTAGAGGAAGCAGGAGGTCCGGATTGCCTTTATGTAGGTCCAGACGACGTCGATGGCACTGCAGCTGCAATCCTATCTGCGATTGAAAACCGCAAAGAAATGGTTAGTAAAAGCCAAGTTTACGTGAAACGATTTGAAAATCAAGATGTAGCTTCGCAGGTTCTTGCGATATATGAAAAAACATTCTTCTCCCCTCTCCTATAATCCTTTCTTAGGGGGGCGAAGATTGTTTTTCTTTCAATTAATTCTTTTATTCCACATTTTCTTCTTACCTTTGCGGCATGAACAAATTAGCTATGACATATCAGACCAATTCAGCACAGCAAAGAAACTTTGATTTCTTTGCCTTTTTTAGTGCTTTATATTTGGTAGTTTCAGATATTTTGCTAACACACACACACACACACACACACACAGGCGCACCTAGCGTTTAATCATACTTTTTTCTTCCATCCTACGCGCGCGCGAAGCGTGCCGTAACGCTTGTAAACAAAGGACTTCATGGAGTTTCCTTTGTTCGCTTTTTTGTGCCCGTTTACGAGCTATCAAGAAGGCAAAATAAGAAACGTTTAATGACTGATTTTACCACAATAATTCATTGTAATTCTCTGATTAAAGTTTGTTTTCTCTCGTTGATTTCTCGGGCAGGCAGTAGTGAAATGCTGTCTGCCTGTAGAGAGGGGGAAGGCAAGCGGTTAGGAGGAATAGATAATAAGGTTATCAGGATGTATATAATATAAAAGGTGAGCAAAGAAGCCACATAGAGAGTAGATAACAACTATTTTTAATCAAATCAAAAAAAGCAATGAGAAAGAAACAAGAAAAGAAGGATTATTCTGCACCATGTTGCATGATAATTCAAGTGAGCGAAACGACTTATCTTATGGATACGTCTTTCCCGAGCCAGCACAAGAAGGCAAATCACGGTACTGGTCCAACGGCTTCAGCGAAGTCCTTCGGCTTATGGAGTGATGAGCACTTTGAGGAGGGCAGTAGCGAAGAGGCTAACAATGACAGCTCTTCATCATGGGACGACTAATTTCTAAAGCGATTAATTAACAAAAAACAGAAAACGAACAAAGAAAAAAGAAAGATGAAACAGACAATGAAACATCAGTCCCTTTTATCAGGGATAAAGTCTTTGGGCATCATGCTGAGCTTAGGCTTGGCCTTGGCCTCATGTACAAAGGACGACGTGGCTCAGAACCCAGCAAAGCCAAACGAGGAGAGGAATAAGAACTTAACGACCTTCGTGGCAGGTGGCGAGAACAAGACGCGTACGTCAATGAAGTACACCAGCGGTGACTTCTATTGGGAGGCAGGCGACTATATCTACGTAAAGGATGACAACGGCGATTTGAAGAAGAGTACAAACGCTCCAACCAGTAAGGTAGCATCTTTTAATTATAAAGTTCCAGGTAAGTTTACAGACCATAGCAGTTATGAGGTTTATTACTTGGGCAAGAACAGTAGTGGCAACTCAGTAACTATCTCAACGGCCCAGAGCCAGACAGTTCCAGACAATACCGCGCACTTTGGCACTGCAGGCGATTACGGTACTGCTACCGCTACAAAGGTAACAGACAAAAATCAGTTTGAGTTCGTATTGGAACATCAGGCAGCTTACTTAGTCTTCCAGCCTTACACAAGTAACACAATTCTACAGAACTGTTACTTAACAAAGGTAGAAGTAACCTCCGACAACGATATAGCGGAGACCTACACCGTCAACCCAACAACAGGTGCTTTGGACGCTTCTGCAGTATCAAACGGCAAACAGATAGTCTTAAAGACACAAGATGCAACAAGCGGCAGCAGTTACAACAACGGCTTCCCACTAAGCAACAACATCGCCAGCGTAACAACTAACGGAGCTTACATGGTGATTAAGCCAGGTACTCATACTTTAAGGGTACGTTATTGGGTAAAGGACGTGGCAACAGGTACAGAGGGCACTATAACTAAGACATATCCATCTACAGCATACGCTTCGAACACCTACTACGATATGACCGCTAGCCTTGACGTAAAGAACAACTACGATGGCGACCATTATTACATGTGGGACGCCAAGCAGCAATATTGGTCTGGTTACAAATGGAGAATGAATTCGGCAGGAAACACATACCAACCAACACTAAACAATGGTTATTCTTCAAACTACCCCCAGAGCAACACTGACTCTCGTTGGTACAACGTGGGCGGTAGTTCAGGTCGCTTCGATGCAACCCAGAGTTGCGCAGGTCTTCCAAATGCTAACGAGATGTCTTGGTACTGCATGTTCGGCGATCCCCGTTGGGATGCAGATGAACTATGGACAACTATGGGTCATTTATATAAAGGTGGTATGTGGTTTAAGAAGAAGTCTGTATTACAGACAGAGCATCATTACGACACCGAGAAATCTGCCGACGGTTCAACCGACATGCGTACAACAATGAAGACCTACTACAACGGCAGCAGTAGTATCAACAGCTCTGGCCTCCCTTCCGCCGCCGATGCAGGTAATTACTTCTACCTGCCCGCCTTGGGTGACTACGGCTCTGGTCAGCTGCGCGGCGTTGGCGGCAGCGGCAACTATTGGTCGTCAAGTGCTCTCCCATGGAGCAGCGGCTACGCGTACAGCCTGCACTTCCAAACTGACCGCATCTACGTGAACTACTACGACCGCGACTACGGGCACAGGGTCGACGGCAGGTTCGAGTAGTCCTAAAAGCCCCACCCCGAACCAACGGTCACTGACCGAAGGGAAGTAAAGGGAAGGGAGTGCAGGGAACATTCTCGGTTCAATGCCTTTGGGCAAGTGCGCCGTATTGTAGTCGCAATATTAATCGTACCCAGCGAACAAGTCCTCTCGTACCCAGCTGCTGGGTAGAAGTCTACCCAACCGCTGGGTATGATGCTACCCAGCAGCTGGGTATAAGACGACCCAACTGCTGGGTATAAAAAACATGAAAAAAGCATCAAAATGATGTTGATATTTAACCTAATTATTAATTAAAATCTAAACTAAAGATGATTGAATTTAAAGTAACGTCTCGTAAGGCGACCATGGGAAAGATGAAGGGTAAGACGGTGTATATCGCTGTGCCGAAAGGTCAGCAGAAGCTCTCGCCCGAAATGATATTGGAACGGATTGTGCGTGAGACATCATTGAGTGAGGGTGATGCAAGGAACGTTATCATCACGCTGCGCAATCTTATTCTTGAGTGTGCCCGCATGGGTACAGGCTTAGACCTTGGCGACATCTTTTCGCTGCGTGTCAACGTGCCTTCAAAGATGGAGGAGAACGAGAAAGATGTTTCGGCAAAGAGCCTTAAGACTCCGAAGCTTACCTTGACCTGGAAGGAGCCAGTGCGCAAGGCCTTGAAAGAGCTGCAGGTGGATGTGGATAATCCGGCGAGGAAGAAAGTGAAAGGAAAGGAGGAAAAAGAAAAGAAAGAGAAGGAAGGTGGAGGACCGGAGGCGGGATAGAGAAGCCCCACCCCGTCCCTCCCCGAAGGGGGAGGGGGAATAACCCCAAAAGAATCTATTCAGGCTTTTCTCCAGTAGGGAGGGGGATTAAGCCTTAAAGATTCTACTAAATAGGAAAAGAGCCATATCTAACGCTGATGATGCGTTTAGGTATGGCTCTCTTTTTCTTCTTTTAGGATGTAATGTATATTTTTATTCTGATTCTGATTTGTTCTTAATGAACACAAGGCGTAATAAAACGAAGTTGATAGGTACTACTATCACCATCACAAGAATAGGCGACAGCCATTTGCTTACACCCATCCAAAGGAAGAGATGGAGCAGTCCTATCTCTAAAAGATAGTTGAGTAGGTGGCTACCAACGAAGCCAGCAACGTTGTTCTTTGACGGTTTTCCCTTAAAAGTAAAGTAGGTTGTAAGTCCATAGTTACAAAGAAGTCCTACTCCGTAACCAGCCGTATAAGCTATGGTTGTATTCGTAAAGAGTAGAAAGAGACAATAGATCGCATAATGGATAAGCGAACATATAGTGCCTGTTATACCAAAACGGAAGAGTCGCCAGAAGTCTTTTCGCCAGCGTTGCCAAAGCTCTTTAATGCATATCGCCATGTGAGAAGGGATTAATCGAGTATTTGACTGATGTTATAAAGTGGACGCTGCTTTACCTCTTCATATATTTTGGCAATATAAACTCCCACCGCACCGATAGAAATCATCAGCATAGCGCCCACGAGCCAGATACTAAGAATGAGTGAAGCCCAGCCCGCTACCTCTGTATGATTGACGAAAGCGTGGATGACGTAGATACCTATGCACAAGGTGACAAATAAGAAGGCGATACCAAGATAGATGACATAGTAGATTGGTTTTACGGAGAATGATGTGATACCATCCAATGCCAAGCCAAGCATCTTGCGCAAAGTGTATTTAGAAGTACCAGCTTTACGTTCGCTGATACGGTCGTCAACAGTTGTAGACTTGAGTCCAATAGAAGGGATGAGGCCACGCAGATAGAGGTTACGTTCCTTATATCCAGAGAGTATCTCTAAGGACTGACGGCTCATCAGACGGAAGTCGGCATGGTTAAAGATACTGTTCACGCCCATCTTCTCTTGTAGATGATAGAACGCCTGTGCAGACATACGCTTCAAGATTGGGTCGGCTTTGCGCGAAACCTTCACCCCATAGACAATCTCATTGCCTTCCTCAAAGGCATCAACCATCTGCGGAATACATTTCTGATAGTCGTCTTGCAAGTCGGCATCGAGTGTGATAACAGCATCAGCCCAGTCTTTTGCCGTCATCATACCAGCCATGATAGCATTTTGATGCCCCACGTTATGAGCGAGGTTGATACCCTTTATACGTGGATGCTGGCTGTGGAGCTGTTGGATAATCTCCCATGTTCGGTCATGGCTTCCGTCATTGACAAACACAATCATCGAGTCATCGGAAATCCTTCCCTGACTGATGAGTTCGTCGAATAGTTCCATGAGCTGTGCTGCCGACTGTTCTAAAACCTCTTCCTCGTTGTAACATGGAGAGACTGTTGCAAGTTTTATCATATCTTTTATTCTGCCTGTTGGGATGTTTATAGGGAGTGTTTCTTAGCCTGCTGTCTGCTATTCAGAGCGGGATTTCAACTTATTTCTTCTGGCGGTTGACAAAGTCAACGTAGGTAATAAACTCCTGCTTGTCTGCCTTCATTGCTTTGATAAAGCGGTCGAGTCGCTGTTCCAATTCGTGTCCACTATGGTTCTTGATGATAAAAGGCATCTTGAACTCTGGATGTGACTTGAGATCATAGAACTCCCATGGGTGGAAATAGGTCACGAAATAGCCATCGTGGCGCAATACCTGTCGAACTAAACGAAGATAGAACCACTCTGGGAAGTTGTGCATGGAAAGCCAGAAGAGTGGAATGCGTAGGTGTGGACTAACGCTGGCAGGTATCTGCATGACCTTCCCTTGCATAAACCATGTGCGTGGAGTGGTGAGGTGCATGTATCGACCCGGTATAAAAGCAGGATTCAAAGAAGAGTTATAAAGGTAGCCAGCCTTCTCTATATCCTCATCCGATACAGGGAACATACGTGGCTGACGATAGCCCGCAACCTTCACACCTGTTACGCGTTCGATGATTTCTTTAGAACGGAAAACGTCCTCTGGCTTGGGTTGCCAGTGGTCAACACCATGACAAGCCACCTCGTGCCCTTCGTTCTTAATACGCTCCATGACCTCTGGTGCCAGTTCTGCAAAGTTGCCAGTGCAGAAGAAGGTAGCGCAGACGTTATTCGCCTTCAGTATGTCGAGGATGTGATTAGTACCCTCAATGGATACCTTCATACCCTCTTCAAGGGAGAAGTCTACCCCATGTTCACGTGGTACATCAAACTCTTCCGTATCGAAGCTCAGTAATATCATTTCTCTTCTGTTTCTTTATTTGTCCAGTTTCCTTCATCAAAAGAAAGCTATTCTACAAACCCTTTTTCCTTTTGAGGATAGCCTTAACAACGGCTTTGACCATGTCTTGTTTTATTGTTGTAAGCTTTCATTTGTGGAAAGTATTGCAAAGTTACAATAAAACTCTGATATTACTTGTATAATAAGGTGTTGATTTGGGGCTTATTAACCATCAATAATAGGGTAGAAGAGGATTAATAAGGTTCTTCTGTTAGATGTATAGTTTGTAAATAGATACTATGTCTATCCGTCTTCTACCAACAACTTATTCCTATATTATGGGAATTTGTAAACTATTTTTATGTTATTCAAAATCAATACATGCTCTTTGGACTTCTAAAAGACGCCTAATAGGCTTGCAAAAGGTGCCCTTTTGAGGTCTTACTAACGCCCTTTTGAAGTCCAATTAAGCACCTTTTATTGTACTACTTTATAACTAACTGATTTCGTGTTTGTTACAAACCTGATTTCTATACATGTATTTGTCATTATTTACAGATGTTTTATTAGAAATTATGTAATGTTTTTTCAAAACGTTATCTTGAATCTTTGGAGTATTGATTGGTGGGTGTTGGGTGTTTAATGTTAGGTGTTGATGATGTGAATTTTGGGTTGTAGGGTGTTGGATGATGGGTGTTAGGTGTTTAATGTTGGGTGTTGATGATGTGAATTTTGGGTTGTAGGGTGTTGGATGATGGGTGTTAGGTGTTTAATGTTGGGTGTTGATGATGTGAATTTTGGGTTGTTGGGCGTTTAATGTTAGGTGTTTATGAAATGATAAGGTGGTTGATAAAGATAATCTACAATATGAGTTGGCATTTTATATGCTTTTTATTGTTTTTAAGTGAATGGAGGGTTGATTTTTAGATGCTTTTTACTTGTAAGATATAAAAATATATTTTTTCTCCTCAAAAGATTTTGTTTTCTCAATAATATTTCGCACTTTTGTCCTCAGAATACACTAACGTAAACAAAAGATAATCTAAAAAACGGAAAGTCGAGAAAGCAACGAGGGGAAATGTAGACCTATGTTATGTCAAATTCCTTATGTTTTCATCTGTGCTATAGGATGATTCTATGCTTTTCAGATCGTACCGCTTCAGATAGAATCTTAATAAAATCATGTCACAAAAGAAGAACAACAAGAGATTGCTTGCAGTGCTTACAATGGCATTGTTTTCCATAGTATCATTTGCACAGGGAGTCAAGTTGGCTGATGGTGTTGAGCCATTGCCAGCAGATGCAGAAACTCTGGGCTCAGAATATACACTTGTCTTCCATGATGAGTTTAATGAACCGGATGGCACCTTGCCTAATACAAAGGTGTGGAGATACTGTACGCGCCGTCCCAAAGTGACATGGGCACGCTTCTTGAGCAACTCTCCTGAGGTCGTTTTTATGAAGGATGGTAATCTCGTTCTGCGTGCCATTCCTAATTCTGATAGGTCAAAAGATGATGTTGAAATGCTTTCAGGCGGTATCGAAACCAGTCAGAGTTTCACCTTTCGCTTTGGTCGTGTAGAGTGTCGGGCTATGATTAATCCTTTTGTAGGTAATTTCCCTGCTATCTGGATGATGCCAAAGTCAAAGTTTGGATGGCCGAAAGGCGGTGAGATTGATATCTTTGAGCAGATTGATAATGAGCAGCGTTGTTATGCAACTGTACACTCTGCGTGGACACAAAGTCATGGAAATGAGCCACACTCTGGCAATCTTTTGATGTCGATGAATCGTTATCATATCTATGCAGTAGAGTGGGAAGAGGACGTGCTGACCTTCTTTGCTGATGGTAAGCGCGTGTTCCAATATAAGAAACAGAATGATAGTCAGGAGCAATGGCCGTTTGATAAGTCTAATTTCTACCTGATTCTCAATCAGTCAGTGGGCAATGGTTCATGGGCGAAAAAGGCAGATGTCAACCATACCTACGAGATGCGCGTCGATTGGATACGTGTCTATCAAAAGGAGAAGCATATCCCTACGAGTATCAGTGTCCCAATGACAAAGATACAGGAAAGTACTGAAAGCGATGATATTTATTCGTTGCAGGGTGCTAAGATGGGGACTCATGAGAGCGAATTGCCAAAGGGAATCTATGTTCTTAATGGTAAGAAGTTTGTTAAATAAGCTTTACCGCTACGGTGGAAAAGCTAAGTAATACAGAAACGATTTACTAACATAAACAAGAAATAATCTATGGAAGAACAAATCGAAGTGAAAGAACTCGACAGTGTTGTAGTGCACTTTTCTGGTGACTCAGGTGATGGTATGCAGCTTGCGGGTAACATTTTCACCACTGTCTCGGCTACAGTCGGCAATGGTGTGTCTACTTTCCCAGACTATCCAGCTGATATCCGTGCCCCGCAAGGCTCCTTGACAGGTGTGAGTGGATTCCAGGTTCATATCGGTTCGGGCAAGGTTTATACGCCTGGTGACCTCTGTGACGTTCTTGTAGCAATGAATGCTGCTGCGTTGAAGATGCAGTATAAGCATTGTAAGCCTAACAGTACAATCATTATTGATACTGATTCATTCGGACAGCGTGACCTTCAGAAGGCTGAATTCCGTAGTGATGACTATTTAGGCGAGATGGGTATCGACCCTGATCGGGTAGTGGCTTGTCCGATAACAAAGATGGTGAAGGACTGTTTGGCTGATACTGGCATGGATAATAAGTCTATGCTAAAGTGCCGTAATATGTTTGCCTTGGGTCTTGTCTGCTGGCTTTTCAGTCGTGACTTAGAGTTGGTAAACAACTATCTTGAGACAAAGTTTAAGAAGAAACCAGCCATTGCAGAGGCGAATATAAAGGTAGTACGTGCAGGATATGACTATGGTCATAACGTACATGCTTCTGTTCCTAATACCTATCGTATTGAGTCAACAGTGAAACAGCCTGGCCGTTATATGGATATTACGGGTAACAAGGCTACTGCATACGGTCTGATGGCAGCGGCTGAGCGTGCTGGCTTGCGTCTTTTCTTAGGTTCTTATCCTATCACTCCAGCAACAGATATCTTACATGAGTTGTCAAAGCATAAGTCAATGGGTGTGACAACGGTACAGTGTGAGGACGAGATTGCTGGTTGTGCATCGGCTATTGGTGCTGCTTTCGCTGGTGCCTTGGCTGCTACTTCAACCTCTGGTCCTGGTATCTGTTTGAAGAGTGAGGCAATGAACCTTGCGCTTATTGATGAACTTCCATTGGTGATTATCGACGTACAGCGTGGTGGTCCGTCAACGGGTATGCCTACGAAGAGTGAGCAGACCGACCTCTTGCAGGTGCTTTATGGTCGTAATGGTGAGAGTCCAATGCCTGTCATTGCAGCGACAAGTCCTACAGACTGCTTCGATGCAGCCTATAATGCTTGTAAGATAGCATTGGAACATATGACGCCAGTAGTGCTCCTTACCGATGCATTCATTGCTAATGGTTCTTCTGCTTGGAAGCTTCCAAACATCGAAGATTTGCCTGAAATCCATCCACATTACGTCACAGAAGACCAGAAGTATAAGTACACTCCATACAAACGTGACCCTAAGACATTAGCACGTTACTGGGCTATCCCTGGCACGGAGGGCTATACACACATCCTTGGTGGTTTGGAGAAAGATGGTGAGACAGGTGCTATCTCAACCGATCCAGAGAACCATGACAAGATGGACCACCTTCGTTGGAACAAGGTGGCACGTATTCCTGTACCTGATTTGGTTGTTCAAGGCGACGAGGAAGATGCCGACTTGCTTATTGTTGGCTTCGGTAGTACTTACGGTCATCTCTATTCTGCAATGAAGGAATTGCGTAGAAAGGGAAATAAGGTTGCTTTGGCACAGTTCAAGTATGTGAACCCATTGCCAAAGAACACTGCAGAAGTGCTTAGTCGTTACATGAAAGTCGTTGTTGCAGAACAAAATCTTGGTCAGCTTGCAGCCCTCTTGCGTATTCGTATCAACCACTTCGCTCCTTATCAGTATAACCAAGTTAAGGGACAACCATTCGTTGTCACGGAGTTGGTTACTACTTTTGAGAAACTTCTCAAGGCTCCACTACCAAAGGAGGAAACCGGTACTTTCTATACGAAGATACTTGAGTAGAATAGTTGACGAGTTTACAAGTAGACGAGTTTACAAGTTGCTTGCGACGTTGGGAAGTTTACAAGTAGATGAGTTAATGAGTTGACAAGATGCTTGTTAATAGCCCCAAGCGAATAGAAGTAATCATAATTAAGGATTTAATGAGTTGACAAGTTGACGAGTTTACGAGTTTACAAGTTGCTTGTTAATAACCCTAAGCGAATAGAAGTAATCATAATTAAGGATTTAATGAGTTGACAAGTTGACGAGTTAACGAGTTTACAAGTTGCTTGTTAATAACCCTAAGCGAATAGAAGTAATCATAATTAAGGATTTAATGAGTTGACAAGTTGACGAGTTAACGAGTTGACAAGTTGCTTGTTAAGAGCTAATCGAATAGAAGTAATCATAATTATGAATTATGAATTTTGAATTATGAATTAAATTAAAAGTCATGAATCAATATACAGCACAAGATTTTAAGAAGGGACAACCACGTTGGTGTCCTGGCTGTGGCGACCATTTCTTCCTTGCCAGTTTGCAGAAAGCAATGGCAGAGTTAGGTGTTCCACCTTACGAAACAGCCGTTATCAGTGGTATCGGATGTTCAAGCCGATTACCATATTATGCTAATACATACGCTATGCAGACCATTCATGGTCGTGCAGCAGCGATTTCTACTGGTGCAAAGGTGACCAACCCAAACCTTACCATTTGGCAGGTTTCGGGCGATGGTGACGCACTTGCCATCGGTGGTAACCACTTTATCCATGCGATGCGTCGTAATGTGGACCTGAATATGATTCTTTTGAACAACCGTATCTACGGTCTTACGAAGGGACAGTATTCACCAACCAGTCCACGTGGCTTTGTTTCTAAGTCAAGTCCTTATGGTACTACGGAAGACCCATTCCGCCCAGCAGAACTCTGTTTCGGTGCTCGTGGTAACTTCTTTGCACGTAGTGTTGCCAGCGACAATACCGCGACAATTGAAATCCTTAAGGCTGCTTATCAGCATAAGGGTGCTGCCGTTTGTGAGATTTTACAGAACTGTGTCATCTTCAACGACGGCTGTCACAACTCTGTCTATACCTCACAAGGTCGTAAGGAGAATGCTATCTATGTCAAGCATGGCGAACCATTGATCTTCGGTCCCAACCAGGAGTTTGGACTTGTACAAGAAGGTTTCGGCTTGAAGGTGGTTAAGATTGGTGAGAATGGTATTACTCGCGATGATATCCTCGTACATGATGCTCATTGTCAGGACAATACTTTACAGCTAAAACTCGCCATGATGAGCAACGAAGACGGCTTCCCTGTAGCCCTCGGAGTTATCCGTGACGTTGAAGCACCTACCTATGACGCTGCTGTCAATCAGCAGATAGAAGAGGTGAAGGCACAGAAGCATTACCACACCTTTATGGAGATGCTTGAAACCAACGATATTTGGGAGGTTAAGGAATAAGAATTTAAGACAAAATATATTTGCTTAGAAAGAGGAAAAGATGTATCTTTGTGGACAACCAACCATTTAAGACATCATGAGTAGACTAACCTCATTTCTACATAGCAGGTGTACGATGCAGACAAATGCCACTTCCTGGCGCACGAGTGTTGCGCTGGGAGTTGGCATTTTCTTGTTTCTTTACCTCCTACAGCCGTTTGGGATTAGCCAGTATCGGGGTAGTATCTTTCTGATGTGTCTTGGTTTTTGTGTCATGACTATCTTCGTTCAATGGCTTTGTGCTTTCCTTTTCTTCAAAAGGCCATTACGAAAAAATGTCCCAATCACCAATGGTTATATAATTCTTTATAGTATTGCTATTGAGTTGGCAATGGCAATCTCTATGACACTCTATGCTGCTTTCTTCTTCCAGATGTCATTAACATGGCGGCTATTCAGTATATTCTTTTATTGGACTTTCCTTGTTTGGGTAATTGTTACAGCTATTTTTACGTTGGTAAACTATAACCGTATGTTGAATAGTAGACTGGAAGAAATGATAAAGAAGACTACGGAAGAACAGGAGGATATCCTTATCACGCTGCATGATCAGAACCTGCGTGGAACCGACCTCACGTTGCCTATCAACAATCTACTCTATATCGAAGCTCGAAAAAACAATGTCTGCGTATGTTATCTAAAAGAAGGTAAGATACAAAAAACCGAACTCCGTTCGACGTTGACAGCCTTAAAAGACGACCTTCCTTACGATAATATCTTTCAGTGTCATCGTTCCTTCCTTGTGAATATCAATAACATCTCTTCTGCAAAGGGCAATTCCAACGGCTATCAGCTGCGCCTTTCAGGTTGTGAAGACATCATCCCAGTCTCTCGCACCTTTGTTCCTGGCCTCCGCCACTTCGTTGGTTAATATCTATCTATTAGCAAGTTTTTCTATTTTTTACAAACAACTTATTCTCTTATCAATAGGTGTTTGTAAACTATTTTCACACGACTCAAAATCAATTCATGCTCTTTTGGCTTCTAAAAGACGCCTAATAGACTTGCAATAGGTGCCCTTTTGAGGTCTTACTAACGCCCTTTTGAAGTCCAATTAAGCACCTTTTCTCCTACTACTTTGTAACCAATTGATTTCCTGTTGGTTATAAACCTGCTTTTTATCCGTGTTATTGTCCTTATTTATAGCTGTTTTACTTGAATTTATGTAATGATTTTTCAATGCACAATCTGTGTTTTTTGAAGTATTAAGATGAAAGTTTTTTTCTGAAATAAGGAGTGATAAACTAAAGCTATTACATAAAAAAGGACACTGAGGAAAGGACTAAGACGGTGCAAGAGAAAGTTTTGTAGCGTAGTTAGTAATAGAAACACCCAGCTACTATTAAAAAAATACTGGTAATCTTCCCATAAAAACATACTGTTTGCTATTATATTCTTACCTTTGTAAGGTGATATTCTGAAATCGAATGTAATGATAAATCTAAACTAAAAAATACTTCAAAGAAATTAGAAATATGGGAAAGATACGTTATTTTCGCTTGTTGTAGGTGTTACGATACGGCATGAAGTGTTTTCTATAAGTCAAGGTGGCAACTATCTCTTTTAGATAACGAAACAGCTATTTAAAAGAGGTTTTTAGTCATATCTTTTAAATATTTTTCTAAGTTTCTCAAAAAAAAGTTCCTAAATCCGTGCAGTCTTTTAAGCAAAACATGCTCCTTTTAATAAAAAGGTATGGTATATCTATGAAAATAGATGTTAATATAGACGCATGTAAACAGGGAGAACGTGAGGCTCTCGGAAATTTATATAAGGCATATTCCGACAGATTAAAGAGAATATGCCTGCACTATGTGGAAGATGAAAGTACGGCAGAAGATATTTTACACGATGCTTTTATCATCATTTTTACCTCTATTAATTCGCTGAAGGACAACTCAAAATTGGAAGGATGGATGATAACGATTGTGAGAAACCTTTCGTTGAGATTCCTACAAAGTACAGAAAAAAGTAATATTCTTTTATCCAGTTTGGGGAAAGAGGTGTTGAGCGAAGATGACGATAAAGAAAAGAATATAGAGCTGGAGTTGTTGCTGTCAGCGATAGAACTGTTACCAGAGGGGAACCGAGAAATATTCAAACTCTCTGTGTTGGACGGTCTTTCACATAAGGAAATAGGGGATTTGCTTGGTATCAATCCCCACAGTTCTTCTTCGCAGTTGGCTCGGGCAAAGAAAATGCTGCGTGTCATATTGATTAAGTATTGGATGCTGTTCTTGCTTCCCATCCTGATACCTGTCTATATCTATTTCGTAACGAGGGACAAGTTCGTTGACACATCTGATAATAGATCAACGGCTTTAGATACTCATCAGAACTTTCCAAAACGAGTTCAACAAAATGGAGCTGCTTCTCAAAAGAATGGGCAGCCAAGGTATTCTATACCTTCAAGTGCTACTGGAAATGATAGGCATGTTTTGGCAGAAAAGACTCTTTCTACTGAAGATATTTCATCACGAATAATAACAGATAGTATAGAATCCAGACAGCAGATTGTATCATTTCATGAGGACTCCTTGCAGAAATATCTTGCTAAAATTAGAGTAAGTATAGACGACTCAGTGCCTCACATTCTACAAATTTCGAAAGATAAAATGTTGGCATCGAGTGAAAGTATGAAGGTCGATGTAAATCATAAGAAGAAATATACGTGGAAAATTAACTTTGGTTATTCCTCAAATACATCGGGTAATACAATATCTAACTTCAATTATCTGTCAGTTATCGATTATGCAAATGGTGGTGCAGCTGCTAAACTTTACACTTGGACAGATTTAGAGAACTATTATACTCGGAATAATGCTTTGATGGATTCTGTCGAGAGAGCGAGAATGTCCTTGATACTGCGTGAACATCCAACAGATGGCAATAGTTCATTGGGGGAGGTCGCACATCATAGTCGCCCTAAGACCTTTGGATTTTCCATTAATAAGCAATTAAGTCCAAAGTGGACTTTCGGGACAGGTATAACTTACACCAGACTAAAATCAGAATTTGAAAGCGAGTATAACAGGGCAAGACTGGTGAAAACCCAGAAAATAGATTATGTTGGCATACCATTGAGACTGACCTATCAAGTATGGTCAAAAGGACGGTTCAATGCATATATGACAGGTGGTATGGCATTAGAAATGCCTGTCCACAGTTCGCTTGAAAAGAAGTACATCATAACAGCCGACTCGTCGTACACGTTGAAGAGGGACATCAAGCCACGTTCTCAGTGGTCTGTAAACTTAGGTGCTGGTGTGCAGTACAAGCTATTCAAACCTTTCAGCTTGTATATAGAACCAAATATGTTCTATTATTTTAGAAATGGTAGTAGTCTCGAAACTTACCGTACAGAGCATCCGTTTATCATTACCGTACCATTCGGATTACGGCTTACTTGGTAAATGGAGAGAATGAATTGATAAAAAAGTTACAAAACTGTGCAGTCTTTTTTTTGTTTTCTACTCTTACAATAAAAGACAAAACTTAAAAAAAGATGTACAGTATTTATGACTACATCCACAATGGAATGGTATTTGTCAACAATGTAGTACGCAGACAGCATAAGGAACTTACCTCTTTAATGATATATTCCACAACAAGTTGTCAGTCTCGTTGCAAACACTGTTCCATTTGGAAAAAACCTACAGAAAATCTAAGTTTGGTTGATATTATCAGAATAATGAATAGTAAATGTGTAACAAAAAGCACAATAGTAGGTTTGGAAGGAGGTGAGTTTATCCTCCATCCCGAAGCAGACAATATATTAGAATGGTTTGATACTAACCATCCTAATTATACATTACTGTCCAACTGCCTTGCAACGAACAAGGTAATTTCTGCTGTAAAGAATCATCACCCTAAACATCTATACATATCACTTGACGGTAATAGAGAAACCTATCGTTATATGCGTGGGAGAGATGGGTATGACAAAGTGATTAAGGTTATAGAGGCATGTAAAGACATCGTGCCTATTTCCCTAATGTTTTGTCTTTCTCCATGGAACTCGTTTGAGGATATGAGGTATGTCATAGATTGTGCTAAACAATATAACATTGATGTACGTATTGGCATTTACAGCACAATGTCATTCTTCGACACAACCAAAGATTTAATAGAATCCAATGATGCGGATTTCATCAGCCAGATACCCTCTTCCATACATCAAACATATGAGAACTTTGACTTTGTAGCTTTGTATGACGAGTGGAAGAATAATAGACTGAAGTTACGGTGTCATAGTATATTTAGTGAATTGGTCATCCACTCTAATGGGGATGTCCCCTTATGCCAGAATTTAGATGTAATCTTGGGTAATATTCACGAGAATACACTCGATGAGATATTCAATTCAAGGAATACGTGCAAAATTCAATGTCAGTACTCCAAAGAATGCAATCAATGTTGGATCAATTATCACCGAAAATATGACATTATCCTGTTAAGAAATATAGAAAAGATAATCCCCAAACGATTGATAGAGTTGTTTTATGGGAAATATCAATGGACCAGCAACAGGCAAACTACCTATAATAAACATTTCAAACGAATAATAGCAAAGCTAAAATGGGATATTTAGATAACATCATAGGCAGATACAAGTATATACGCAGTATGAGAGAGTTGAGTCATACTTACACGCAACAGTATGCTCTTGTTGGGTTTGGCAATCATTGTGCAAACAACCTTCTGCCCGTCATACAGTATCTTCAGTTACCACTGAAATATATCTGCTGTACCTCAGAGAAGAAAGCCGAACTGATTTCTCAAAAGTATAAAGGAGTCAAAGGAACAACTTCTTTACAGGATATACTGCTCGATGATACCGTTTCTGGTGTTTTTGTGGCAGCTAATCCCCATTCACACTTTCAGATTGCAACCGATATTATAAAAGCAGGAAAGTCCTTATTTATAGAGAAACCACCCTGTGAGAATGAAAGAGAATTAAAGTCTTTGATCGATACTATCATGCTATATGGCTCACAACATATCGTTGTCGGACTGCAAAGGCGTTTTGCCCCTGCCACTCAAGTTTTGAAAAAACGATTGAAAGGTGATGGCAAACGGCATTATTATTATCGCTATCTGACAGGATTATACCCTGAAGGAGATAGTTTACTTGACCTATTCATCCATCCTCTTGACTATGTAACATTCCTTTTTGGAGAGGCAAAGATAAAGAGCTTGGATGTCATTTGCAGTAGAGATGGTGCCCAAACTTTATTTCTTGTATTGGAGCACCAAGATATAACAGGTATGTTGGAACTATCAACAGATTATTCTTGGAAAGAAGCACGGGAACAGCTAAATATCAGTACAGATAAAGGACTTTATGTGTTGGAAAACATGGAGCGACTTGATTTCATGCCGAGACGCTCTGCATTGTTAGGGATTCCGTTGGAAAAAGTCTTTCCAAACAATGGAGCAACAATTTGTCTCTACGGAAGAAACAACTTTGTCCCAACTATTGGGAATAACCAAATTGTTTCACAAGGGTTCTTTTCTGAAATCAAGACTTTTGCCGACATGATTGAAAACAAACATGAGGCTGATTATACTTTGGGTTTGGAAAGTGTTAATCATGTTTATTCGTTAATGACAGAAATACATACATACACAAGCAAGATATAATAAAAATTACGTTTATAAAATAGTAACAAACTAAATTCATGTAATTATGAAAAAAACATTTTACAGCCTTCTGTGCATCATCGGATTGTCTGCATGTTCAACAGAGAATGTTGCCCTTGATTCATTAAAAGTTTATGATGTTGCAAATTCTACTTGCAAGTTAACACTCTCTCCAACAGAGACACGTCCCGATGCCTATGCTGAAAACAACATTGTGCCGGCAACTTTAAGCATGGAGCTGGGCAAAGACGGAATAGTTCAATGTATGCTGGAAGACGTGAAAGCCAACTGTGCCGTAAAAAATATTTATGTGAGCATCGCTAATCAAAACAATCAGATTACCCTTGTTGTGTACCATAATGTACTTGATGCACTTGCCGATTGTATTTGCAAATATGATGTTCGTTTTAAGATGAGTAAATTGCCTTCTGGTAATTATAAACTAAAGGTGTACTATGCTAACCCAAATATGAAATATGATGAATCTAATATTGCATATAATGGACAAGTAAATATTGTTCAGAATAGAAAAGTCTCTGTAAAATTCAATCCAGAAATAGGTTTACCTGAGAATTAAAGATGTAGGTGTCTATTCTAAATATGGCACTTGGGCTGGTATATATCAGGTCAAGTGCCATATAGTATTGTCAATATTCCATCTTCATCTTATCTTTATCTCTATAGATATTCCTTTATAATTGAGTTTCCTGTCATTCCTGTCATTCGTTATGATGACTTAACTTGTTAATTTACAGTAGGTTTATGAGAAATGTTAAAAGTGACAGCAAACTGAAATTAAAATTATTTTTGTAGAAATGAGTAGTGCGTGTCTTCTTACTTTAGGCGGAAATATCACACCATTCCTTTAGCTATCCGACGAACTAAGCGTGTTAGTTATTCGTCCCAAAAGATAGTATTTCAGCGAGCTTGATAGTTATTTAAACCGCTTTTTTGTTGTCTGTCCCCATTATTTGGAGGCAATCAAAAGCTTTGATACATTTGCGACAGAAATCATTGTTTCACTTTTTAAAATCAAAGCGTATGAAAACTTTAGTTTCTAAAATCATCGTTATCGTTGCCCTTATGTGCGCAACCAGTATGAATGCACAGAACAACAATCAGTTCGATGCACAGTTAAAAACCACTTTAAGTAACGTCAAGGCAGACGAAGCTACATCTATTGTAAAGGGAATGGATGAATTGAATCGTATGGAAATTCAGTATCCTGATGCTTGGCTCCCTACCTATTATCGTGTGTTCTATGCCCTTCAGTATGCTGCTCGCTCTCCACAGAGTGATTATTCCTCCTTATTTTTAGATGCAGTGAAGGCTGATCTTGAGGCATTGCAGACAAAAAAGGGAGTTGATCGTTCAGAGCAATTTACATTAAAGGGATTCTATTACACGGCACTCATCACACAGAATCCATCAGTCAATGGTAAGCTCTATTATATTGATGCTATCTGTTGCTACAAGTCTGCCATTGGCATTAATCCAACGAACCCTCGCCCTCGTATCCTCCTTTATATCTTCTTTGAGAAGATGAGTAAGGAGACTGGACAGCCAAGTATGAATAGTCCAAAGGACTTAGAAACCATCAAAGAACTCTTTGCCAAGGAAAAGCAGAATGGTATGCAGCCTACGTGGGGCCGTAATCTGATAGATTATTTTAAGTTGAAGTAATGTTCTGAAAGAACTTAATAAGTAAGAGTAAGGGGGCGTATAAAGGTACGCCCCCTATCGTTGTAATGCCTTTGTAGTTTTAAGGAACCATGCTAATAGATGCTATAATTCATCATCAAGAGTTCATAAAACAAAAGTACGTTCAGTCTAAAGAACATGTTACTTAAACATCAATGTTCTCATGTAACTCTGTCTTAAAGCATATCATTGAGGCGTATGTCTTAGGGACATTCAGTCTTCATTCCCTGATTTACTCAATTAAAAAAAGTTCGCGAACAAACTCAAAAAAGTTCGCGAACAATTTCCATTTTGTTCGCGAACAATTTTCGATTTGTTTGCGAACTCTTTTTCGTTTATCCTTGACCAAACGGTCAACGCTCCTTTTAGTCCTCTGGCACAGGTCCAGGATTTTCTCCGCTTCCCTTGTCTTTATGAGAAGGTTTTGAACTAGAGTTTTCCTCCTTTACCGTCTCATACGAGTTCTCGCGCAAAGCGGCCTTTAGTTCCACACCCGGCGTAAACGTCACGCGTGGCTTAATTGTTTCAGTCTTAAAAGCCTTTACCGTCGCAGCCCCCTCGCTTGAAAGTGTCAGGCGCATCGTGCCGAACTCGCCCAGCTGAACGCTAAAGCCATCACGAAGATAATGAGGTAGGCAATCCATAAAGTTTGACAGTACGTTTTCGATATCACCACGTGTCAGCGAAGAACGCCCCGCAATGTCATGCGCAATATCTCGCAGGTTCTTCTTGCCCACATTTACCGGACTTGCATAAAACTTACCCGGTCCAGTCTTTGTACCCGGCTTTCTTCTTTCTATCAGTTTAATTTTCATTGTGTTTAAAATTTTATTAGTTATTACTTACTAGTGCTGCACTTTGCAGCAACACGTTTTTCATTAGTTTCTTTTTTTACTCAGTTTGATTAGCTCAATCAAAGCGTGTTTATTCAATATTCAAAAGAGATAGAAACCTCCGCAAAGCTTAGAAAATCCGCATGATGCGGAGGCTTAAAACGCATATTAGGTTAGGGCTAAATTTCTAACGGGTCGGAAGAAAACTTCTAACGGGTTAGAAATTTCTCGCTAACCCGTTCCCCGTAAATTTCTAACGGGTTAGAAATTTTCTTGCAACCCGTTAGATTTTCTCTTATCTCTCATTCTCCCTTTATCCCGTTAGACACTCCCTACCCTTCGGGGAGGGTCGGGGTGGGGTTTTACGGCGGTAGTTTAGGTGTCGCCTTTTAGAGGGCGACACCGGTAAAAGGCAAGCGCAAGGACTACTCGAAGCCCCCAACCCTGAGTCCGTAGTAGCGTTCGAAGTTGCCTGCATCCACTCCGACACCATTTCTGCTGATATCTAGGTAGTAGGCATAGCTATCACTCCACGAGCTGGCACTAGACGACCAATAGTAGCCATGTTCCCCAATTTGGAACATCGCACCAAAATAGTAGTGACCCAAAGCGGGCAGGTAGAAATAATTGCCTGCGTCAGCGGCGGAAGGAAGAGTACTAGATACGGTCCAGCTTCGGGTCTTGTGTGCTGTTCGCCAATCAGTGCCGTCAACAGCGGTATTACTGTTGTAACCGATTATGTATGATTTCTTCTTAACCCACATGCCACCTTTATATAAATGACCCATAGTAGTCCATAACTCATCACCATCCCAGCGAGGATCACCCTTTTCAGCGTACCATGTCATCTCGTTCACGTTTGGAAGAGTTGCGCAACTATTGCTTGCTTGAAAGGCACCGCCACCCTCGTGGTACCAACGAAGATTAGGATCAGTGTTGTTCTGAGCGTAGTTGCTGGAAATTGTTGCGCTTGAAAGACCTTGCCTGAGAGTTGGCTGGCCTACCCCCGCTGCCAAATGTTTTGTCCATTCGTAACCAAACCAATATTGCTGCTGAGCATCCCACATATAATAATGGTCACCGTCGTAATCACGTACATTGAGGTTAGCAGTGATATTATAATATTTGTTTTGGTCGTAGGTAGCTGATGCTAATGTCTTGGTTATAGTTCCCTCTATACCTGTTGCAACGTCCTTTACCCAATAACGTATCTTAAGTGTGTGTGTTCCAGGCTTTATCACTATATAAGCACCATTAGTGGCTGCACTTGTTGTACTATTAGTCAAAGGGAAGCCATTAGCGTAAGTTCCGCTACCTTTTGTTGTCAGTACAATTTGCTTGCTAGTGCCCGTTCCTGTGAGTTCGCCTGTTGCTGGGTCAAGGGTGTAAGTACTAGTAATGTCATTATCAGAGTTTATCTCTACCTTAGTCAAGTAACAGTCATGCAAGATTGTATTGCTGGTACGGGGCAAGAAGAGCAAGTAAGCTGCCTTGTGATCAAGCACAAAAGCAAACGAACCGTTTGATTGCTTCGATGCATCAACCATTCCGCAATCGCCTGATGTGCCAAAGTGAGCGGTAGTGTTTGGCGTTGCTTGGGTCTGACTAGCAGAGATTGTCACTTGGTCCTGACTGCCACTCTGACCTGGGTAGTAAACTTTATATGACATATGGGCTGTGTACGTACCAGGAACCTTAAACTTAAAGTAAGCGGTCTTGCTTGTTGGCGAATTACTACTTGCGTTCCATGTGCCGTTATCATCTTTTACCCAAATCTTGTCGCCTGCCTCCCAAAAGAACTTGCCGTCGCTCTCCATTGAGGTGCGCGTTGAGGGGTCACCTGCTGAAAAGGTCGTCAGGTTTTTATCGTTATCTGTGCTGTTTGGGTTTTGCGCCACATCTTCATTGGCACAGGATGCGAACGCTAAAGTGAGCCCACAGAAAGCTGCAAATGAAAGTAGGCGGGTCTTAAATAATTTCTTTTTCATTGTCTGTTTCTTCTTTTTCGATTTTGTTTTCTTTACTTTGTTAATAACTCTCTATTAGTCTTCCCATGAAGAATTCTCTGTTGTTTCTTCGCTTTCAGACATCCAACTCGGAGCCTGTTTTGCATCACCAAAAGTTCCACCTGATTGGGCTGGATTGTGCTGACCAGGGTAAGACGTATCCATTAAATAAGTGGTTTCGCTTACTTGAACTATTATGCAACGTGGTGCAGAATAATCCTTCTTTTCTTGTTTCATTCTCATTGCTTTTTTGATTTGATTAAAAATAGTTGTTATCTACTCTCTATTATGTGGCTTGTTGCTCACCTTTTATTATATATCCTGATGGCTCATTATATAAATCTCCTAACCGTTCGCTCTCCCTCCCTACAGGCAGACAGTGTTTTACCACCGTCTGCCCGAGAAATCAACGAGAGAAAACAAACTATTACTAGAGAATTATAAATATCTTTCGTGGTAAAATCAGTGCTTAAAACGTTCTTATTTTGCTTTCTAAACAGCTCACAAACGGACACGAAAAAGCGAACAAAGGAAACTCCTAGAAGTCCTTTGTTTACAAGGGTTACACCCCGCTTCGCGCGCGCGTAGGATAAAAGAAAAATTATATGCTTAACGCTGGTAGCGCCTGTGTGTGTGTGTGTGTGTTAGCAAAATATCTGACACTACCAAATATAAAGCACTAAAAAAGGCAAAGAAATCAAAGTTTCTTTGCTGTGCTGAATTGGTTTGATATGTCATTGCTAATTGTTTCACGGGCGCAAAGGTAAAAAGAAAATATGGAATAAAAGAATAAACAGAGAAAAACCTCGTCTTCATGTTCCAAAGAGGCACATAAAGAAATATCACCTATTATTGATAGAGCATGATTACTATCTTATGAACTAGAAGCTAACAATAATTGCTTTAATCAGAATCAAAATATCAGTGCTGCCTGAATAATAGGTGGTATTTCCTAGTAGAAAGTTTTGATATACTTACTTATTATATAAGGAGATACTTTATAATTTCTCACCATAGCACAAGTCACCTGCATCACCGAAGCCAGGAACAATGTACTTATGTTCGTTCAATCCTTCGTCAATTGCTGCACACCAAATGGTTGTTGAGTCTTCAGGGAAGGTTTTGCGGATATGTGCGATACCTTCTGGCGTAGCCAAAAGACAAGCAACATGCACATGACGAGGAGTTCCCTTTGAAAGGATAGCCTTGTAGCCTAACTCCATAGAACCACCAGTAGCCAACATTGGGTCAGCGATGATAAGTGTCTTACCATTGATGTCTGGTGTAGCAAGATATTCAACGTGAATACCTACCTCATGATGTTCAGCATCCGTATATTCTCGATAAGCACTAACGAAGGCATTACCAGCATGGTCGAATATGTTAAGGAAACCGTTATGGAAAGGCAATCCAGCACGGAAAATAGTAGCCAAAACAATCTTGTCAGTTGGTACATTAACCTGAGCCGTACCTAATGGAGTAACAACATCCTTTGGTTCGTAGTTCAGTGTTTTAGAAATTTCAAAAGCTTCGAACTCTCCGATACGCATAACATTGTTGCGGAAGAGCAAACGATTCTTCTGATAATCCTTATCACGGATTTCTGCTAAATACTGATTGATAATAGAGTTCTGCTCTGAAAAATTAATGATGTCCATTTTAAGTCTTAGGTGTTATAGATAAGCAAGTTAGCAACTTGCTCTGCAAAATTTCGGCAAAATTAAGAAATAAATCTGAGGTTTTGCAAAGTCTGATTTGCAAATATAGCCATGCTTCTTGTTTTTTTTATTTCTTTAACCTTCTAAGCAAATACTTTGATACTTTTTCTACGGTATTTTTTGTGTGAATTTAATAAATATATTACCTTTGCGGTGTCTTAATAAATAGGACATAAAAACAGTGAACAAATCAATTTTCAACTAAATACATTTATAAGAAATGGCAAAGTTTGATAAGAGCGTACTTGAGAAGTACGGTATTACAGGTACAACAGAAGTACTTTACAATCCTTCTTACGAAGTATTGTTCAATGAAGAAACAAAAGAGAGTCTTCAGGGCTATGAAAGAGGTCAGGAGACTGAGCTTGGTGCAGTAAACGTAATGACTGGTATCTACACTGGTCGTTCTCCTAAGGATAAGTTCATCGTTGATGATGAGAACTCTCACGATACAGTATGGTGGGATTCTGAGGAATACCATAACGACAACCACCGTGCTTCTAAGGAAGCTTGGACAGCTGTTAAGGACATCGCTAAGAAGGAGCTTTCTAACAAGCGTCTTTTCGTAGTTGATGGTTTCTGCGGTACTCACAAGGATACACGTATGAAGATTCGTTTCATCGTTGAGGTTGCTTGGCAGGCTCACTTTGTAACAAACATGTTCATCCGTCCAAAGTCAGAGGCAGACTTCGATCAGGAGCCAGACTTCATTGTTTACAACGCTTCTAAGGCTAAGGTTGAGAACTGGAAGGAGCTCGGTCTTCATTCAGAGACTTGCGTTATGTTCAACGTAACAACTAAGGAGCAGGTAATCGTTAACACATGGTATGGTGGTGAGATGAAGAAGGGTATGTTCTCTATGATGAACTACTTCTTGCCATTGAAGGGTATGGCTTCTATGCACTGCTCTGCTAACACTGACATGAATGGTGAGAACACAGCTATCTTCTTCGGTCTTTCTGGTACAGGTAAGACAACTCTTTCTACCGATCCAAAGCGTAAGCTCATCGGTGATGACGAGCACGGATGGGATGACAAGGGTATCTTCAACTACGAGGGTGGTTGCTATGCTAAGGTTATCAACCTTGACAAGGAGTCTGAGCCAGACATCTATGGCGCTATCACACGTGACGCTCTCCTCGAGAACGTAACAGTTGACGAGAATGGTAAGATTGACTTCGCTGATAAGAGCGTAACTGAGAACACTCGTGTTTCTTACCCAATCTACCACATTAAGAACATCCAGCGTCCTGAGTCTCAGGGTCCAGCTGCTAAGCAGGTTATCTTCCTTTCAGCTGATGCATTCGGTGTATTGCCTCCAGTATCTATCTTGACTCCAGAGCAGACTAAGTACTACTTCCTCTCTGGTTTCACTGCTAAGTTGGCTGGTACAGAGCGTGGTATCACTGAGCCTACTCCAACATTCTCTGCTTGCTTCGGTCAGGCATTCTTGGAGCTCCACCCAACAAAGTATGCTGAGGAGTTGGTTAAGAAGATGCAGCAGAGTGGCGCTAAGGCTTACTTGGTTAACACTGGTTGGAATGGTACAGGTAAGCGTATCTCTATCCGCGATACTCGTGGTATCATCGACGCTATCTTGAACCACTCAATCGACGCTGCTCCAACAAAGCAGATTCCTTACTTCGACTTCACTGTTCCTACAAAGCTCGAAGGTGTTGCAACTGACATTCTCGATCCACGTGACACTTACGCTGATGCAGCTCAGTGGGATGAGAAGGCTAAGGACCTCGCAGCTCGTTTCATCAAGAACTTCAAGAAGTACGAGAACAACGAGGCTGGTAAGGCTCTCGTAGCAGCTGGTCCACAGCTCTAATCCTTTCGGAATACTTCTGAATAGATAATAATGACTCCCATCCGTAGCAATACGGGTGGGAGTTTTTGTTTGTCCTTCTGTAATGTAGAATAGTAAGACTGCTAATTTTAGGTAGAAATATTCCGTACTATTACTACAGTAGTTTTAATTTTGTTTTGCTGTCACTTTTAACACTTCGTGTAATGCTACTGAATATTAATGAGTTAAGTGGATGTTTTGAATGACAGGAGTGACAGCAAAGTTTGTTTTGGTAAGATTATGTCCTGTCTCTTATGAGTTAATTATTCATATAGAAAATCCCTGTTAGGATTTTTTGTTCTTCCGAAATGTGGAGTGATACGCTAAAGCATTTATATAATAACGCACACGGAGATACAGAGGGAACGGAGCTAAACGCCATATTGTGGAGGTGCCAATGGCACAATGAGCGACGGAGGGGTAGCATACTGATTCCTAATAACTTTTTAGGATAAACGCTTTGTATATAAATTGCTAATAGAACTGGCAAACAATCTCCTTTACTCTATGCACTGACTGTGCCTCTCTGGACTGCTATTATTATGTTTTAATACTCCTCCGTACCCTCCATTTCTCTGTGTGATATTTCGTCAGAGATCTAAGATTATACGGATAATTATCACTCTAAATTTCTGAAAACCCATATTTTTGTGAACATCCAACTTCTGTTTCTCTCAGCTTGCTCTGTATGGTTTATCGTGTTGCAGGCTTACTTTATTGTTTTCATCTGATTATCAAACTTCTAATGGGATTATGGCGAATGTATTGAGTACTCCGCACCACTCGTGTTCAGCCTCCGCACGACCTGTGCGGACGCTCCGCACAAGATGTGCGAAGCGTCATTACGTTGACTGAAAGAAGTAGGATGAGCTACGATAGATATTTATTTGATTAGCAGTAGACTATAAAGGTGAATATAATTCCTTAAATGTGTAAACTATTTCGATACTAATTACTCTATTTTTTTGTGCTATCAGGTAAGATTTTCCTAAATCTTTGTTCTATATTGTTCGTGTCAAGTACCTTTAACTGTTCTTTTGCCATTTTATGGAGAATCTCAAAACGTTGCTTTCTTGATACCCCTTGCTTTATCATTTCAGAATTAGCAGATTCCATATTAGATAATACTACTAACTGGTTGATGCTTGCAGTTTCTCTAAGATTTATTCCTTTAGATGCCAAATTCGGGTTCGCTTGAACCCATTCTTTTGCTTTACACCCAAAGAGAATTATATTTAACATATCAGCTTCTGTTGCATAGATAATCCCATGCTTGATAGCCTCAATGTCCATTTTAGGAATAATCACGTTTTTAATAGCATCGGTATGAAGTGTATAATTGGTTTTGGATAGTATTCGCTTTGCGTTCCACTCTAACGAAAGCGGATCGCTCTCTTGTTCTTTTAACCGCTGGTATTCCTTTACAATATAAAGTTGGAATACAGGACTTAGCCACATGCCAAAATTAAAGGCTATATCCTTGTGTGCGTAAGTTCCACCATACCTGCCAGCCTTAGACATAATACCTATCGCATTTGTCTTTTGTATCCATTGCTTTGCCGTTAGAGTAAATGAGTTTAATCCTGCGCTATTTCTAAACCCATCGAATTCGGTGGGATTAAAATTAGGGTTGTAAAGCTGTTCCCATGCTCCCAAATATTCTATTGTGCTTCTTGTGCGTAACCAGTTCTGTATGATATAATCCGTCCTTTCCTTGTCTTTGAAATGTGCCATATCTGTTAGGCAAATGTAGTCGCTCTCATTTCCTATCAGCACAGATATTTCTGTACTGTTATCTTCTTTGATGTATTCATATTTTTAGTTATTATATCAGCAAAAGTAACAAATAAAACGCACTTTTCAGTATTGTTAGGGTCTTTTTTCTTCTGATACGATTTTTCTCCGTAATGAGGGCAAATGATGGTGTGATGTAATGTAAAATAAGTAGACAATCAAAGGCGCAGAAAAGTCGAAGAGGGATAAGGGTTTAAGTCGAGAAAAGGCGTGTGGAAAGACAATCGTATAAATTGAAAAGTTCATGTGAAGGTAAGGAGGATATCAGAAGCTTATCAGATGTGATTTATTGGTCATTTTTCTTCAAGTTTATCGTTACTTTGGCAATACTTACTAAACAAACTTAAAAAAACGTAGTTATTTTCGATATTTTACATAATTAACCTCGTTAAAGACGTTGATTCTGAAGAATTCTGATTAAATTTGCAGCTAAATTCAATTATTAGTATCTGATGCGTAATAAGATATATATTCTCGTAGCTTTAATGATGGCTACTTTGACAATGACTTCTTGTCTTAAGGACGACGACGAGAAAACCAGCGTAAGTTACAAAGACACGGCTATTTTGAGCTTTTCTTTGGGACAGTTGAAACAAGTGCGTGATACCATTGCTAAGAATGGCAAGGATAGTACTTATACAGGCAAATTCAATGCTGCTAAAGTTAAGTTCTATATTGATCAGGCTCAGGGTTTGATTTATAACCCTGATTCTTTGCCATATGGTACGAATCCAGCCAGTGCGTTGGCAAAGGTTGTGGCAAAGAATAGCGGTACTATTGTTATCAAGTCAACAACTGACGAGAAGTTCACTTATTACCGCAACAATGATTCCATTAATTTTAGCACTCCTCGCATGTTCCGTGTTTATTCAAACAATGGAGGCGAGTATCGGGACTATAAGGTTTCTGTGAATGTTCATAAGCAGAAGGGCAACGTGTTTAGCTGGCAGGCACTGCAAGCAAATAGCAACTTTTCGTCGTTTACAGCGATGAAGGCTGTTAGTGCGGGAAGCAAGGTGTTTGTCTTCGGAACGAATGGTAGTCAGACGGTTGGCTATGCTGCGACAAAGGACAATGGCAACAGCTGGACAAAGCTCAGCAAGATTTTCACAGCAAATGCTTATAAGAGTGTGGCAGTGCAGGGTACTAAGCTTTTCGTTATCGACAATGGTACGGTTTATAGCTCTACAGACGGCAGCAGCTGGACTACAGTGGCTACAAACAGCAGTTTGAAGCAGTTAGTGGCAGCATCACCAGCAGAGTTGTTTGCGCTATCAACGTCAGGTACATTGTTGGCTTCAAAAGACAATGGTGTTACGTGGACTAACGAGTCATTAGATAGCAATGCTTCACTCCTTCCAGTAAGCAATATTGGTTCTTCACTTACAGCAGTTACATCTGACTTGTATCGCGTACTGCTTGTTGGTACACTGGCAAGCGGCACAAAGAATGCTGCATGGACGAAACTTTCTTATCGTCAGAATGAGCAGTGGAGTTATGTAGAGAGCAATGCTGACAAGTTCCAGCTCCCTCTTTACAAGAGTCTTTCAGTTGTAAACTATGATAAGGCAGCCCTTGCGTTGGGCGTTGATAATAGTGGTAAGTTGGCTTCTATGCTCCTCTCTCGAGATGGGGGTATCACATGGAAGAGCGATAAGAGCTTCACTTATCCAGCAGACATACAGGCTGCGACTGCTTTTGCAGCAACAGTTGATATCGACGAATACCTCTGGGTAATTAGTGGTACAAAGGTTTGGCGTGGTAGACTCAATCGAGTAGGCTGGGCATTGAACCTTAGTCGATTGGCTGAATAAGCTATTCAAACAGGACAACAATGAAACGTATCTTCATCAACCTCCTCCTCTTCCTTGCTGCTACGCCTCTATGGGCGCAGTCGGACCCGGAGTATAAGATGGAGATTGGTGCCGGTGTCGGTATGATGGGTTACTTAGGCGACTTTAACGAGTCGTTGTTTAAAGACCTACAGCCGATGGGAACGGTTTTAGCAAGATATAATCTCAGTCCTTATATGGGGTTAAAGATGAACGTATCGTTTGGAAAGATGAAAGGTTCATCGGCTGATGTCAAGACTTACTATCCACGTTTTGCTTCAGCCCCCTATACATTCGACAATTCGTTGGTTGATGTAGGCTTTGCATATGAATATAACTTCCTGCCGTATGGTACGGGTCGTGACTATCGTGGTGCACAGCGTTTGTCGCCTTATGCGATGATAGGATTGGGTGCCACCTATGTTAATATTAAGGGTGGCGATCGCAAGTCGGTGCTTACAGCTAATCTTCCAATCGGATTGGGGGTGAAGTATAAAGTGAATGAACGAATGAACGTAGGCTTAGAATGGGCGTTACACTTCTCGCTCAGCGATGAGTTAGACGGACAGAAAGACCCTTACGGCATTAAGAGTAGTGGACTCTTTAAGAATACAGACAGCTATTCAACCCTGCAGCTGACGTTCTCTTATAGTTTTATGGCAAAGTGTAAGACTTGTCATAATGAGGACGAGTAAGGGAAGTTAGTTTCCACCTATTATATATAGGTAATGTCTAAAGCGTGCAGACATAAGTGCTGTACAGAACAAAACATAGGTTTATCTCTTCAAAAGATATGGCAGAAGAATTAGATATGACACGAATACCCCAGCATATTGCCATTACAATGGATGGTAATGGACGTTGGGCAACCGAACGCAATAAGCCACGCTCCTACGGACATCAAGCAGGAGTAGATACCGTTCGGCGCATAACATCAGAATGTGTACGATTGGGTGTGAAGTTTCTCACACTCTATACCTTCTCAACAGAGAACTGGAATCGTCCTACGGATGAGATAGCAGCGTTGATGGGACTTGTGCTTACGTCTTTGGAAGATGAAATCTTCGTGAAGAATAATGTGCGTTTCCGTGTTATTGGTGACATGGCACGTCTGCCAGAAGAAGTGCAGAAGAAGTTGCGTGAGACTGAAGAGCACACAGCGAAGAACTCTGCAATGACGATGGTTGTGGCACTTAGCTACAGTGCACGTTGGGAGATAGCAAAAGCAATGAGGGAGATTGTTACAGAATATCAGGCTAACAGCTCTGAACCTTTGCGCCCAGAAATGATTACAGAAGAGGTGATTAGTGAGCATTTAGAGACAAACTTTATGCCTGACCCAGACCTCTTGATTAGAACGGGTGGTGAGCTTCGCATCTCCAATTATCTCTTATGGCAGATAGCTTACTCTGAGCTATACTTCTGTGATACCTATTGGCCTGACTTCAATGAGCAGGATTTGCAGAAAGCCATTGCGAGTTTCCAGAGTAGACAGCGTCGCTTTGGAAAGACTGAGAAACAAGTAGAAGAAAACGAAAACAATTAAGTTACGCGATAGATGACTAAAATAAATAAGGTGTTGATGCTCCTTGCGCTCTCTGGAGTTACGCTCACGATGAGTGCACAGCAGAAGATTGTAAACCCAGATATCACATATTCAGGTACTCCTAAGACTTACAAGTTGGCAGGACTGACCGTTACTGGTATCGAGGGCTATGAGGATTATGTCCTCACTGGTATCTCTGGACTCGCTGTTGGACAGGAGTTGGAGGTTCCGGGTACGGCTATCACAGATGCTGTGAAGCGTTACTGGAAGCATGGACTCTTCTCAGATGTTTCCATTTCTGCTGACTCTATTGTGGGAGATAATATCTATTTGAAGATACACCTCGCACCACGTCCTCGTATCTCTACCATTAACTATAATGGATTGAAGAAGACTGAGCGTGAGGATATGGAGAAGAAACTCGGTCTTTTGAAGGGTGGACAGATTACGCCTAACATGATTGACCGTGCGAAGATACTTGCAAAGAAGTACTTTGAAGACAAGGGTTATAAGAATACTGAGGTCTTCATCCGTCAGCGTGACGATGTATCAGCTAAGAATCAGGTTATCCTTGATATCGATGTAGATAAGAAGGAGAAGCTGAAGGTGCGTTCTATCATCATTGATGGCGACAACCAGTTGGGCGAAAAGAAGATTAAAGGAACCCTGTTTAGCAAGGGTGCCTTTGCTAAAACCCATGAGGCTGGTAAGCTTTCTAATCTCTTAAAGTCAAAGAAGTTCACACCTGAGCGTTGGGCTGAGGATAAGAAGAACCTTATCACAAAGTATAACGAATATGGATATCGTGATGCTATGATTTTGAAGGATAGCGTTTGGAACGTTGATCCAAAGCATGTAGATATCTATGTAAAGGTAGATGAGGGTAAGAAATATTATATCCGTAACATCAAATGGGTAGGTAATACTGTTTACTCAACAGATTATCTGTCACGTCTACTTGACATGAAGAAGGGTGACGTGTACAACCAGACTTACTTGAATAAGCGTCTTTCACAAGATGAGGATGCTGTGGGTAATGCTTACTGGAACAATGGTTACCTCTTCTATAACCTTCAACCAACAGAGGTGAATATTGTCGGCGACTCTATTGACCTTGAGATGCGTATCACTGAAGGACAGCAGGCACGTATCAATCGTGTGAAGATTAATGGTAATGACCGTCTGTATGAGAATGTTGTTCGTCGTGAGTTGCGTACAAAGCCAGGCGACCTCTTCTCTAAGGAAGCACTCCAGCGTTCTGCACGTGAGTTAGCTTCAATGGGACACTTCGACCCAGAGGCAATCAACCCAGTACCAGAGCCAAACTATGAGGACGGAACTGTTGACATCAATTATAACCTCAAGCAGAAATCAAACGACCAGGTTGAACTTTCACTTGGTTGGGGTCAGACGGGTGTTATTGGTCGTGTCGGTTTGAAGTTGAATAACTTCTCAATGGCAAACCTCTTCCGTAGAAACCGTGAGCATCGTGGTATCATGCCTATTGGTGATGGTGAGACACTCTCATTGGGCGCACAGACCAACGGTACTTACTACCAGTCATACAATGCCCAGTACTCAACCAACTGGTTGGGCGGTAAGCGTCCTATCCAGTTCAGCGTGGGTATGTCGTATTCAAAGCAGACTGACGTATCAAGTAACTATTATAACAGTGGTTACTTGAATAACTATAACAACTATCGTTACGGTTATGGTAACTACAATTACAATAGCTACGAGAACTATTATGACCCAGACAAGTATGTGAAACTCTTTAGTATATATGCTGGTTGGGGTAAGCGTTTGAGCTGGCCTGATGACTATTTCACCTTGTCACTTCAGCTGCAGTATCAGCGCTACATGTTGCGTAATTGGCGTTACTTTATTATGTCGAATGGTTCAGCAAACAACTTGAACCTCAACATCGCACTTAATCGTACGTCAACAGACAACCAACTCTTCCCACGTCGTGGTTCTGACTTCTCAGTATCATTGACCATTACTCCACCATGGTCTAAGTGGGACGGTAAGGACTATGCTCACTTGGCAACCGACCGCAACTCTCCTACCTACTCACAGGAGCAGCAGGAGAAGTATCGTTGGGTTGAATATCATAAGTGGAAGTTCAAGGCTCGTACCTTTACAGCCCTCACAAGTGGTCAGAAGTGTTTCGTCTTGATGACCCGTGTTGAGTTCGGTTTGTTGGGAAGTTACAATAAAAACAAGAAAAGTCCGTTTGAAACCTATTACATGGGTGGTGATGGTATGAGTGGATACTCTACTGGTTATGCTGAGGAGACAATCGGTCTTCGTGGTTACGAGAATGGTTCACTCACTCCATATGGTGCCGAGGGCTATGCTTACAGCCGTATGTCATTGGAGCTTCGCTATCCATTCCTCTTGGGTAATACAACCATTTATGGTCTTGGTTTCGTAGAGGCTGGTAACGCATGGACAGAGACAAGTAAGTTCAATCCATTTGACATGAAGCGTTCTGCTGGTCTTGGTGTTCGTATCTTCCTCCCAATGGTGGGTATGATGGGTATCGACTGGGCATACGGCTTCGACAAGGTATTTGGTACAAAGGGCGGCAGCCAGTTCCACTTTATCCTTGGACAGGAGTTTTAGTTTAGTTTAGTTTAGTTGACGAGTTGACAAGTGAACAAGTTGACAAGTTACTTGCGAAGTGAACAGGAGTTTTAGCTTAGTTGACGAGTTGACAAGTTGCTTGCGAAGTGAACAGGAGTTTTAGCTTAGTTGACGAGTTGACGAGTTGACAAGTTGCTTGCAGCAATAAATTAAGTGAGTATCGGTAATCATAATTATGAATTATGAATTATGAATTATGAATTAAAAGAGATGAAGAAGAATATTTTTAAGAGTGTACTGCGATACGTTTTACCTCTTTACCTATTTACTCTTTTACCTTTAACAGCTTCTGCACAGAAGTTTGCACTGATTGATATGGAGTATATCCTCAAGAATGTGCCAGCTTATGAGCGTGCAAATGAGCAGTTGAATCAGGTAAGTAAGAAGTGGCAGGCTGAGGTTGAGGCACTCAACACAGAGGCTTCTACGATGTATAAGAATTATCAGAACGAGGTAGTCTTCCTCTCTCAGGACCAAAAGAAGAAGAGACAGGAGGCGATCATGGCTAAGGAAAAGCAGGCATCCGACCTCAAGCGTAAGTATTTCGGTCCAGAGGGCGAGCTCTTTAAGAAACGTACCAGTCTGATTACTCCTATACAGGACGAGATTTACAATGCAGTAAAGGATATCTCAGACCAGCGCGGTTATAGTTTAGTTATCGACCGTTCAAGCAATGCCGCTGGTATTATTTATGGTTCGCCAAAGGTGGATATCAGTAATGAGGTACTGCAGAAGTTGGGATATTCTTATCAGTAAGTAGTCTTTGTGCTAAGTAAACTAACCATCTTAGGAAGCCTATCTACTATAGAAATTATAGTCACACTGGGTGAGTTAGAAATGCAATCACCGCAGATAAAAAGTAAATTAATAAACAATTAAACAATAAAAAGAAATGAAGAAGTTATTTTTGATGTTGATGCTTTGCGCACCAATGACATTGTTTGCACAGAAGTTTGGTCACCTTGACTCACAGGCTCTCCTCCAGTCACTGCCAGAGGCTACAGCTGTTCAGAGTAAGCTTGAGGCTAAGGGTAAGGAGTATCAGAAGCAGATTGAAGACATGCAGTCAGAGTTGCAGCGTCAGGCAGAGGCTTATGACAAGTCTAAGAGCACAATGAACGCTACAAAGCAGGCTGAGACCGAGAAGAGCTTGCAGGATATGTACAACAAAATCCAGCAGACTGCTCAGGACAACCAGAAGGCTTTCAATGAGGAGCAGCAGAAGCAGCTCGGTCCTGTTCTTGAGAAGGTTCGTAACGCTATCGCTGCTGTTGCTAAGGCAGGTAACTATGTTTACATCATGGAGAAGGCAGCTGGTCAGCCATTGTATATCAACGAGGCACTCAGCAAGGATATCACTGCGGAGGTAAAGGCCCAGTTGGCTAAGATGAAGTAATACATTGCGGGTGCCTTTGCCCCGTAGTTGATTCTCCTTGATTTAGCGGTTTTTTAAGTCTTTGAGATAGGCAAGTATTCCAGTTATGGCTCGTCTTTGAGAGTCTGTCATTACGATAACTCGGAATTATTTTCATGACAAGAAGAATTTATTTACGTGAAAAGAAAAATTTCTTTTCATGAAAAAAAATATTTTTCTTCATGAAAAGAATTTAGAAAAGACAGTCGAAGGGGTCGGAAAAGAGCTTTTCCAATTAACGAACTAACACTGTTTCTGAGGAGATAAAAGGGTGAGGTCACCGCACGGATATATGTTCTTGCGATGACCTCATTTTTGTTTATATATTGAAGAGATAATAAAAGAGATAATGAAAAAACTATTCTTTTCCTTTGTTTTCATGCTTTTGCCGCTCTTGGCAATGGCACAACAGAGTGTTCCAGCATTTAAGTTTGCATACTTTAGCTATGATAAGGTGCTTCATGCAATGGCTGACTATGCCACAGCTACACGTAGTTATAACGACCTTAAGGCAAAGTATGATGCCGAGACAAAGCGTTCAGTAGAGGATTTTAATAGCCGTTATGAAGACTTCCTCGACGTACAGCGCAAGTTGGAACCATCTATTCTTCGCAAGCGTCAGGCTGAGTTAGAGGAACTGATGGACCGCAACATCGCCTTTCGTAAGGAATCTGAGCGTCTGTTGAAGAAGGCTGAAGAAGATATCTACGCACCTGTTCACGCAAAGTTAAACAACGCTGTACGTCAGATGGGTAAGGAAAGCGGTTACGCTTTCATTCTGAATGCAGATAACAATAGTGTCCCATTCGTTAATACAGCGATGGGAGAAGATGTTACAGAGGCTTTGATAGCTGCTTTGAAATAAAAGACTTTACCCACAGAAAAGGCTTTGCATGGGTGGTGTTGATGCTTAGCACAAAGCGTGCTGGGCATCCGCACAGGATGTGCGGAGCGTCCGCACCACTCTGTATGTAGTGATATCGGACGACGATTAATTGTATTTAAAAAGACTAATGACAAAGTATTCTAAACAGCCGGGACCTATCGGTATTTTTGATTCTGGGTATGGTGGACTAACCATTCTGCATGGTATTCGTCAGCTACTCCCCGAATACGACTATCTTTACTTGGGTGATAATGCGCGTGCTCCATATGGTTCACGCTCCTTTGATGTTGTTTATCAGTTCACACGTCAGGCTGTGATGAAACTCTTCGAACTCGGTTGCCAGTTGGTTATCTTAGGTTGTAACACCGCATCTGCCAAAGCACTCCGTACGATTCAGCAGAATGACTTGCCCAATCTTGACCCAGATAGGCGCGTGTTGGGTGTAATTCGCCCTACGGCAGAAGTAATTGGCAAGCTTACCCGCTCACGACATGTAGGTGTGTTGGCAACTGAAGGAACTATTAAGAGTGATAGTTATAACCTTGAAATACAAAAGCTGTGGGAGGATGTAAAGGTAACGGGTGTTCCTTGTCCGCTGTGGGTGCCAATCATTGAGAACAATGAAGCAGACAGTCCCGGTGCTGATTACTTCGTAAAGAAGCGTATCGACCATATCATGCGACTCGATCCAGAGATTGATACGCTCATTCTTGGTTGTACGCATTATCCTATTCTCATGCCGAAGATATTGAAGCATGTGCCACGTGGAGTGCGTATCGTACCACAAGGTGAGTATGTAGCGGAGAGTCTGCAAGACTATTTCCGTCGCCATCCAGATATGGATGCACGTTGTACGAAGAATGCCACAGTGAAGTATTACACCACAGAAAACCCCGAAAAGTTCAAAGAAACTGCACGTATCTTCCTGCATGAGCAGGTTAATGTGGAGCATGTAGACTTGGAATAAGCTCGAAACGGACAATAAAACAGCCGGTTGAGTCGTTAGATAAGAACTAAAGAGTAAAAGATGAAAAAGTTATCTATATTGTTTTTTCTGTCAGTTGTCATGATCATGGCAGCCTGCTCTGATGATGATACTTTCACAACATCACGGAGCAATCTGCTCTCTTTCTCAACTGACACACTACGACTTGACACCACTTTCTCCAATGTTCCGACATCTACTAAGACTTTCTGGGTGTATAATAAGTCGGGTGATGGCCTGCGATTAACCAATGTACGTCTGGCACAAGGTAATCAAACGGGGTTCCGTGTGAATGTAGATGGTGTGGAACTCTCGGCTGCTAATGGCTATCGAGTAGGCGATTTGGAAGTGCGCAACAAGGATAGTATTCAGGTATTCGTTGAGATGACATCACCTTTTAATAATGCCGCAACACCGCAAGAGGTCGTTGATAATCTTTTGTTTACGCTCGAAAGTGGTGTACAACAGAAGGTAAACTTACGTGTCTACAGTTGGGATGCGGAGTTGGTAAAGGGTCGCAAGATTACATCCAATACTACTTTGACCAGTACAAAACCGATTGTTTTCCAAGATACATTGAAGGTGGAAGCCGGTGCTACACTGACAATCCCTGCCGGAACAACTGTTTACTTCTCTCAAAAAGCAGCGCTTGATGTATACGGAACTCTGCGTTGTGAAGGTACAGCAGACAATCCTGTGACATTGCGTGGCGACCGATTGGATAAGATGTTTAAGTATCTTCCTTACGATCGTGTCAGTGGTCAGTGGCAGGGAGTACGCTTTCATAAGGACAGTTACGATAATGTTCTTACGCATACGGATATCCATTCAACCTATAATGGTATTCTCTGTGATACGGCAATGACAGCACGTACGAAGTTGACGATTGCTAACTCTACTGTTCATAACTGTCAGGGCTATGGCTTACAAGCGATAAACAGTAAGATTGTTGCTTATAACTCTCAGTTCTCTAATACGCTGATGGACTGTGCAGCCTTTGTGGGAGGAGAGGTGACTTTGACACATTGTACCTTCGCACAGTTCTATCCTTTCGATAGTAATCGCGGTGTGGCGTTGAACTTTGGTAATCATATTGACAACAAGGATTATCCTCTTCAGACCTTCCACGTTGTCAACTCGCTTGTGACAGGCTATGCTGATGATGTGCTTATGGCTAATAACAAGGAGGGTGTGACAGCTAATTATCACTTCTATAATTGTATTCTTCGCACGCCAAAGCCTAAAGATGCGGCTCTGTTAGCACGTTTTACAGATGTCATTTGGGAGAATAATAAGGATTATCCGGATGGTGGATCAAAGCAGTTTTTACTCGTAGATGGCGACAAACAGAAGTACGATTTCCATCTAAAGAAGGCTGAAAAAGGTGAGAAGTATCCTGCTATTGATGCAGGACTTGCCCTTGGCGATATTCGTTTTGCAACTGATCATGATGGTAAGCAGCGTGATAATAAACCAGATATCGGCTGTTATGAGCTGATTGCTAATTAAAGTCATTAGGCTTATTTGCCTTATTAGCCCTATTAGGCTAATTAGCCCAATTAGCCTAATAACCCTCACCATCAATAATAAATATCAACAATGAAAACAATAGACATAAGCATCAAGATTGGTTTTTGCCAACAAGATGAACTCTCAGAGGCTGATCAGCACCTCATTCAAAAGGCTGTGGAGGCAACTGGTAACAGTTATTCTCCTTATAGCCGATTCCGTGTTGGCGCAGCGTTGTTGCTTGCTAATGGTACAGAAGTTATTGGAGCCAATCAGGAGAATGCTGCTTTTCCATCAGGCTTATGTGCTGAGCGCTCAGCAATCTTTGCTGCTCAGTCTGTCTATCCAGACCAAGCAGTGACCACACTTGCCATTGCTGCAGCCAATGAGTATGGTTTGATGCGTGACCCGATAGTACCTTGTGGAGCCTGTCGGCAAGTTATTTTAGAAATAGAAGATCGTTATAAACAGCCTATTCGTATCCTTCTTTATGGTACGGCAGGCATATATGTTATCAATAGTGTAAAGGACCTCTTGCCTCTCCAGTTCTTAGGAGAGTCCATGAAGTAGCCCTTTAGTTTTCAATAAATAGTAATTATGGAGTATTTACCAAAAGACCCAGCAATATTAGTAAGCAGTGTTAACATGCTACTACGTGATGAAGAGTTTGATTCTTTAGAGTCTCTTTGTTACAATTTCAATGAAGATATAGATAAACTCAAAGCCAACTTGCGTGAAGCAGGCTATGTATATAGTGAAAAGCAGCACCAGTTCCGTCCCATTGGATTTGATAAGTAAGATAGAAGATTGTGCCTTTAAAAATTAAAAAATCAACGATTTGTCCTTCTCTTGTGTCAAGTTTTATCCTGCTTAATCGACGGAAGTTTAAAAAAGGGTAAATACCTCGGTATAGGACCGAGGGGGTCTCAGTATAGGACTGAGGTAGCCTCGGTCCTATACCGAGGTATTCTCAAAATAAAAAATGCTATAATTATAATCGTTAATTCTCTTTCCTTGCCTCCTTACGCTATCAGCGTTAAGGGGGCAAAACATTTTTTATCCCTAAGACTTATTCTAATGCTAGAAAATGCCCTATTAATCGCTTATTTTGTACCCAGCAAATAAGTCCTATTATACCCAGCAAATAAACCCTATCATACCCAGCGAATAAGTCCTACCGTACCCAGCGAATAAGTCCTACCGTACCCAGCGAATAGGTCCTATCGTACCCAACCGCTGGGTACAAGAGGACCCAGCAGCTGGGTATAAAAACACCTGTTCGTTGGGTATAATAATTCTTTAATTTGTCGTTAAAGTTTATTGTTCTTCTTGAAAATAAATACCATGCAAACGTGCCATTCTGCCCTTTTGTGCGTTTCTCCTATATATGTTGTTTGTGTTATCACTTTTTTAGTGTAACTTTGCAGGCAAGTATAAAATCAGAGAATTATGCAAGATTTAGTTATTTACAATACACTGCATCGTAAGAAGGAACTCTTCCAACCGATTGCAGCTCCTAACGTAGGAATGTATGTCTGTGGACCAACTGTTTATGGCGATCCACACCTCGGACACGCACGTCCTGCTATCACCTTTGATATTCTTTTCCGCTATCTTAAACACATAGGGTACAAGGTTCGTTATGTTCGTAACATCACGGACGTGGGCCATTTGGAGCATGATGCTGACGAAGGTGATGACAAGATTGAGAAGAAGGCACGTCTTGAGCAGTTGGAGCCAATGGAGATTGCGCAGCACTATACCAACCGCTATCACGATGCTATGCGTTCGCTCAACGTTCTTCCACCAAGCATCGAACCACATGCAACAGGTCATATCATAGAGCAGGAAGAGTTAGTAAATCAGATTCTTGCCAACGGTTATGCTTATGAAAGCAATGGAAGTATCTACTTTGATGTAGAGAAATACGATAAGGATCACCACTATGGCGTTCTTTCTGGTCGTAACATCACCGACATGATAAACAACTCTCGTGAGTTGGCAGGTGTTGGCGAGAAGCGTAATCAGATTGACTTTGCTCTTTGGAAACGTGCTATGCCAGAGCATATCATGCGTTGGCCATCTCCTTGGAGCGATGGTTTCCCTGGTTGGCACTGCGAGTGTACAGCGATGGGACGCAAGTATTTGGGTGATCACTTTGATATTCATGGTGGCGGTATGGACCTTATCTTCCCTCATCATGAGTGCGAGATTGCACAAGCTGTGGCTTCACAAGGTGATGAAATGGTGAAGTATTGGATGCATAACAATATGATTACCATCAACGGACAGAAGATGGGCAAGTCGCTTGGCAACTTCATTACGCTTGAGCAGTTCTTTACTGGCGAGCATGACACGCTCACACAGGCTTACTCTCCAATGACAATTCGCTTCTTCATCCTCTCTGCTCACTATCGTGGAACAGTAGACTTCTCTAACGAGGCACTACAGGCTGCTGAGAAGGGCTACGAACGTTTGATGAATGGTATTGAGGATTTGGCACGCATTCAGCCTGCTGCTGCGTCAGACGAGAATACAAAGAAGTTTGTTGCTGGCTTCCGTCAGAAGTGCTATGATGCAATGAACGACGACTTGATGACCCCTGCTGTCATCTCAACTCTCTTTGAGGCTTGCCACTTGGTGAACATCCTCATCGATCATAAGGCGCAGATTTCAGCCGACGACCTTAAGGAACTTACTGAGGCAATGCAGCTCTTTGCCTTCGATATTCTCGGTCTTCAGAATGAGCGTGGAGCCAATAACGATGCCCGTGAGGAGGCTTATGGTAAGGTGGTTGATATGGTTCTCGACCTTCGTGCAAAGGCAAAAGCAGAGAAGAACTGGGCTGTTAGCGACCAGATTCGTGATGCTCTCGCTGAGGCTGGCTTCCAAGTTAAGGACACCAAGGACGGTGTTACGTGGAAACTTGACCGATAAACTGAAAACTTCAGATTGCTTCTTTGATGAGCATAAACGCTGTTTGTCAGTGGAGTAAGCGGTAAATAAAAGGATAATGAGTGAGCCCTAAATGGTGTGTCGCTCGTATTCATTCCTATAAGGATAGATATTCTTAGTATGTGTCAGCGATAATGTGCAGTGTATTAGGAATATCTATCCTTATTTTATATTATTTTTCTAATTTGTTTTTATAACAGCATAGTTTCTTTCTTGTATCTCAATTGATTCCATCTTTGGTTAACGTGTTTTCCTATATTTTGTAACTTTGTGTGTAAACACTTGTGGTTTCTTTTTCCCTATCACAAGCTAATGTGTTGATAGTTGCTTTTCATCTTATTTATATTAGGTTATTTGCAAAGCTATAAACCATTTAAAGTATTGTAGTTTATCGTCCGCACCATTGGTGTTAAGCCTTCGCACAATATGTGTTGGGCATCCGCACAATATGTGCGGAGCCTTCGGACGATGATAAGAAGTTGTATAAATGTTCTTATGTTACAATCTTCTTATAACAAAGCAAGTCTTTCAAAAAAGATTTTTTGTCACTTAAGAATGATTTATAGTCCGTATAAGTGAAATGTAATAGCGAGATGAAACTCAAAAAGAGCTTTTAATTTAGAGATGAAAATGTTTACTGGTCGTGCACTTGCAGTGCATTTCCAGTATTATGGATGATGATATTTCTGCTGATTTTCATCTCCTTGTCATGTACAGTCAGCGTAATATCTCCCTTCCTTTTATCTCCTTCCACAATGACGACAAGCTTGCCGTGGAAGAGTTTCATATGTGGTTCGGTGAATGACTGCAATGAAGTTGGATCACCATTGCATACGGCTTTGAAATGACCGGCACCTGACACGGTGAAGAAGAGTTCGTTGTCAGCATCGGGAACGGGATTACCCTGCTCGTCAAGCATTGTAACGGTGATGTAAACAAGGTTGGCACCAGGGATGCCACAGGTAGATTTGTCGGCTTCAAGCAGTAGCTTATGGGGTTTCCCTGCAGTGAACACAGAAACGGAATCAACCGTTTTGCCCTGTTCATCAAATGCCACAACCTTCAGCTCTCCAGGCTCATAGACAACGTTATCCCACATCATTCGATAGCGTTTAGCACGTTGTTTGGCTTCTTCTGGTGTAGCGGCTTTTCCTGTAGCAGCCTCACCCTGTATCTCTTTTCCAGCCTTTCTACATCGTCCCTGTGACTTTCCATTGACGAAGAGTTCCGTCTCCGGATAGCTTGAGTAGCAGAAGACAGGTGTCACCTGTCCCTCACGTCCGTTCCACGTCCAGTGGGGGAGGAGGTGAAGCGTTGGTTCTTTCTTGTTCCAGACCGACCGGTAGAGGTAGTAGCGGTCCTTAGGTAGTCCTGCGAGATCGCAAGTACCAAAGTAGCTGCTACGGCTGGGCCAGTACTCATCGTAGGGAGTTGGCTCTCCAAGGTAGTCTGTTCCAGTCCATATAAACTGTCCGATCGTATAAGGGAGGTCCTCCATAGCGATGAAGTCTTCTTCCGGTAGGTTGCTCCATGAACACCATTGTGTGTCGTAGCTTGAGACCTGTCCGTCGCTGTCAGCCTCTGCTACGCCCCAGCGTACAGGAAACTTGTATACTCCACGGCTTGAGACGGTTGAGGCAGTCTCAGTCCCTAAGAGAAAGCCTGCGGGCAGTTGTGCTATGTTGCGGTTGTATTTAAAGACACGATAGTTGAATCCTGGCACATCCATCACCTGTGCAAAGCCTGATTTCAAGGCTGCTTCCGCTTGGTCCATACCCTGTGTAACAGGGCGTGAGGGGTCTAAGCGGTGGCAGATAGCCTGTAGTCTTTCGGCAATCTGTCGTCCTTCTTCGCTCCACTGTTCGGGTATTTCGTTTCCGATACTCCACATCACGATACTTGGATGGTTGCGGTGATGTCTTATGAGGTTCTCCATATCCTTGTCAGACCAGTCCTTAAAGAATCGTGCGTAGCCGTTCTTACACTTAGGATAGAGCCACATATCAAAACTTTCAGCCATTACCATCATTCCTAAAGAGTCACAAAGGTGTACGAAGAGTTCTGAAGGCATATTGTGAGCGGTGCGTATGGCGTCTGCACCCATATCCTTCATCTGTTTTATCTGTCGTATCAGTGCGGCTTTGTTTTCGGCAGCTCCGAGTGGTCCGAGGTCGTGATGCAGGCATACACCTTGTATCTTTCTGCTGACACCATTAAGCTGAAAGCCCTTTTCCTTTGAGACGGAAACGGTGCGGATAGCAGTCTTCGTGGTGTAAAGGAGAGCCAAGCTACCCTTGTTTCGGGTGTAGATACCAAAGTGTATGAGGGCAGGATGCTCTGGGGTCCATACACTGTATTTACCTTTCTTCCAGTTCATTTCGGCGTGGGCAATACCAGTAAGCGGGTCAAGCGTCAGAGCGGTCTTTTCCATTGGTCCGTCCTTACTTTCGTAGGCAATAGCTATCAGTTTCTCTTTACCGTCCCATCCGTCAATCTTTGCATCGACGGAAAGTGTGGCACCCTCCTCATCGAGGCGTGTTGTACGTATATAGACATCCCACGGATCGATATGCAATCGAGGCATAAGGACGAGTTTTACAGGGCGGAAAAGTCCCGCTCCGGGATACCATCGTGAGCTTTCTTCACGATTGTTGAGGTGAACAATTATCGTGTTTTCGCCTTCCTTTAGATATTCCGTAGCATCAATACGAAAGGCATTATAGCCGTATGCCCACCTTCCTGCTTCCTTTCCGTTGATGTAAACGATGGGTTCTGACATCGCACCATCAAAGTAAAGATAGGCGCGAGAGTATCTCTGGCGCTTCTTTATTGTAAGTTTATGGCTGTACCAGCCTTCACCTATCCATGGTAACGCACCACTGCGACCGCTCTTTTCAGTAGCCTGTTTCTCGCCGTTCTGTTCTATTGCCACACGTTGTAAGTCCCATTTCTTGTCGAAGGGACCACTGATAGCCCAGTCATGGGGGATATTCACGGTCTGCCAATGTAGACTATCACGTGAGAACTGCCAAGTACGAAGTTCTGTTACTTGGTTCATAGCCCAGTTGAGGGTTGTATGACAGAGGAGTAGGAGGGTGATGAAGATTCTCGTTTTCATTGTCGGAAGTTGGAAGGAATAGTAATATTATTGGTAAGAAAAACTGATATATGTGGGGTAGTTTGTGCCTTATGTATTGGAAAGCATGGACCGTCAGTGGTATTGTCAAGGCTTTGTAAGTGTTTTCCAACGTCCGTTAAAACGATTTACGGACGTTGGAAAAGTGTTGAAAAAAGCTGAACCGTATGCGTGGATATGCTTCAGTAGAAGCCTTGTGAGAATATACGGCAGTTGGAAAAGCCTCTTAATACTTGAATGAACTGCCTCCTAAGAACTCTCTCAGTAGGGAGGTTGGAGGGAGATTGCGGAAAGGTAGTGGTGCAAAATACTTGAGGAACTTGCGCAGACGATAAGCTTCTGCATATTCCTCGCAGTTCTCAGGCACCTGTTCCAATACTTCTTCCGCTTGCGGTTTGATGACAGCAAGCTCAAAAAGCATTGCTGTATTGAACATTACATCTGCCTGCTCTTGATAAGGAAAAATCCACTTGTTCTCACCAGCACGCACACTTGGCCAGCGGTGAATGGTTTCTTGTGCAGAACAACCACGATACTTGTAATCGCGAACAATACGACGAAGCAGACGATTGTCGGTTGTTGGGATATAGTTGTGGTCGTCTAACAGGATTGTAGTGAGGGCAGATGCGTAGATTTTAAACTTCTTATCGTCTGCAATCTGCTCTGTCAGTGCTGGGTTGAGTGCGTGAATACCTTCCACAAGTAGTATGTTATTCTCTCCAAGATGCAGCTTTTTACCGCTCTTTTCACTCATTCCGGTTTGGAAATTATACTTCGGTAATTCCACCTCTTCACCACGGAAAAGAGCATTAAACTGCTCATTGATAAGTGGAATATTCAGTGCATAGATACTCTCGTAATCAAGTTCTCCATTCTCATCTTTTGGTGTTTCCGCCCTGTTAACGAAGTAGTCATCTAAGGAAATCTGTACTGGTTTCACACCACTTGCTAATAGTTGGACAGAAAGACGTTTACAGAATGTTGTCTTACCGCTCGAAGATGGTCCGGCAATGAGTACTACCTTTATCTCTTTTCGTTCAGCAATCGTATCGGCAATCTGCGATATCTTCTTTTCTTGCAGTGCCTCACTGACATTGATAAGGTCGGTTGCCAGTCCATTCTTCACCGCTTCGTTGAAGTCACCCACCGTCTTAATACCTAAGATACTCTGCCATTTATGATGCTCTTTGAACACCTCGAACATCTTGTCTTGGCGTATCAATTCACCTAATTTAGAAGGGTCTTGTGTGGAAGGAATGCGCAAGAGGACTCCATCAAAGTAAGGCTCCAACCCAAAGAGATGAAGTTGGCTCGTGTTGGTAAGCATCGAACCATAGTAATAATCCTTATAATCGTCAAGCACATAATAGACACAATAAAGGCTACCGCTGCTTTTAAGGAGTTTAGCCTTTTGTATATCGCCTAACTCAGTGAACATCTTTACCGCCTCCTCGGTTGTTGTTTCGTAACGCTGGATAGGCATTTTAGCGTCGATAATCTCCTGCATTCGTGTACGGATACGGTCAACATCCTCTGCTGTAATCTCGTGTCCGAGCTGCAAGTTGCAGTAGTAACCATTTGAAACAGGGATATCAATCACCACTTGACTACCCGTATAGAGGTCGTGAACAGCCTTGCAGAGCACCATAAAGAGCGAGCGGGTGTAAGTGCGAATACCTGATGGAGTAAGCAAATCGAGGAACTCTACATCCTTATTATGATAGACACGATAATGGAGTCCTTCCACCTTATTATTCACTTTTGCACTCACTGGTCCATAAGGCATTTGAAGATTAATTTCTTTATAAATGTCAGAAAGTGTACTTCCAATTGGGACTTCTTGAGTTTTTTTATTATTTTTGCAACGGATATGCAGTACTTGTCTCATAATCATTGATGGTTAAAATTATGTCAGGGAACAATATTGTCCTTTGGTAAATAGGATTGTAAAGTTAGGGAAAGTTTTGCAAATATCCAAGAAACAGACATCACAAATTAAGTTATTATATGTCGATTTGGATTTTCTTTAAGCTCATTGGAGCATTGGCATTGCTAATGTTCGGTATGAAAACTATGAGTGAGGCTCTGCAGAAAATGGCAGGTCCACAGTTGCGTCACATTCTTGGCGCAATGACTACAAACCGGTTTACTGGTATTCTTACGGGTACGTTCATCACAGCTGCTGTACAATCATCAACAGCAACGACGGTGATGACGGTTAGCTTTGTGAATGCAGGGTTGTTGACATTGCTTCAAGCCATCTCGGTTATTATGGGAGCGAACATCGGAACGACGCTAACGGCATGGATTATGTCAGCTGGTTTCTCGTTTAATATTACCGATTTCGTCTGGCCAGCATTCTTTATTGGTATCGTACTGATCTACTCTAAGAGGCGTAAACTCATTGGTGATTTCCTCTTTGGTATCTCATTTATGTTCTTGGGATTGGGAACCTTACGTCAGACAGGTATTGATATGGACCTTGCGCACAATCAGGCTGTACTCGATTTCTTTAGTCATTTCGACCCACAAAGCTTCATCACAACTATCGTTTTCCTACTTATCGGTAGTGTGCTGACCATGTGTGTGCAGAGTTCTGCAGCGATCATGGCTATCACGATGATTCTTTGTTCAACGGGAGTATTGCCTATTTATCAGGGTATTGCACTCGTAATGGGTGAAAATATTGGTACAACTGTAACCTCAAACCTTGCTGCTTTGACAGCAAACACGCAGGCTCGCCGAGCTGCTATGGCTCATATGGTGTTCAATGTCTTTGGTGTTCTTTGGGTATTATGTATCTTCCATCCTTTTATCAATATGATTTGCGACTGGGTGGGCTATGATGTAACGATGCCAAAGGGTGCCCCTGGCTTTGCTGCCAATGCTGCTAAGCTAAGTTTTGTGCTTGCTGCTTTCCATACAACCTTCAACGTTGCCAACACTATTATCCTTGTTGGACCAATCAAGTATTTGGAGAAGCTGGTCTGCATGATCATCAAACCAAAGACAAACAAGGACGAAGACGAGTTCCGTCTGCACTTTATTCAGGTTGGTATCATGAAGACTCCAGAACTTTCTGTGCTTGAGGCTTCAAAGGAGATAAAGTCGTTTGCTGAGCGTATTCAGCGTATGTTTGGTATGGTTCGTGAGCTACTTGGCGAGAAAGATACGGATAAATTCACCAAACTCTATAGTCGTATTGAGAAGTATGAAGGTATTTCTGATAATATGGAGATAGAGATAGCGAAGTATCTCGACCAAGTTTCTAATGCTCATCTGAGTGATGAAACGAAGGAGAAGGTGCGCTCTATGCTTCGTGAAATCTCTGAGTTGGAGAGTATCGGAGATGCTTGTTATAACATTGCTCGTACTTGTAGCCGTCTTATCAATAGTAAGGAAGACTTCACACAGGAGCAGTATGACCACATGCATCAGATGTTTGAGTTGACAGATGATGCTCTGACACAGATGAATCGTATTCTTGTTGGTCACCGTCAGGACAACGATGTGAACCGTTCGTTCAATATTGAGACCGAGATTAACAACTACCGCAACCAATTGCGCTCGCAGAATATCAACGATGTGAACGACCATAAGTACACCTATGCAGTAGGAACAATGTACATGGACATCATTCAGGAGTGTGAGAAATTAGGCGACTATGTAGTCAATGTTGTTGAGGCTCGTATGGGTGTTCGACAGCAAGACGCATAAAATTTTGAGTATGATTAAACAAGATAAAGGCAGGGGCATCAATGTGTGTCCTTGCCTTTACAATATCATGACTTCCATCTCTTGAATGCTTATAGTATCACCACTTGACGGGTTCTAACATTCGGTTGCACTTTCATTAACCATATAGAGCAGTTCATTTAATCTTCAACACATTTGGTGTTCGCCATTCGCACAACATGTGTTCACCATCAACACAACATGTGCGGAGCGTCCGCACGATAACTATTAGGGACCGAAAGACCAGTTAAGGACATCATTGCCGATTTAGATAAGCCATTAACTCCTCACAACTCAAAGCATAGAGATAGGAACTCCATGTGTGTTCTTTGTTTCGTCAATGATAAAGATACTATGTAAACTTCCTATACAATTAATCGTACCAAGCGTGTTGAGCATGAATTGTTGATAGCTTTTCATGTCATGCGCATAGACTTTAATAAGGAAATCGTAGTCACCACTGGTGTTATAACACTCTGTTATTTCCTCAAGATTCTGCACAACATTCATAAACTCTTGTATGAGTTCTTGAGAATGTTGTTTCAGTCTGATATTACATAATACCATAATACCATTGCCAACCTTATGAGGATTCACAACCGCCATGTATCTTTCTATATAGCCATCACGCTCCAATCGCTTCTGTCGCTCAAACGTGGGAGAGGTTGAAAGGTGGAGTTTTGCGGCTAATTCTTTTACCGTAAGATCTGAGTTGCGCTGTAGAATACGTAGTATTTTACGGTCGGTTTCATCTAAAGTCTCATTGTTATTCATTTCGATATATTTTGTATTTGCAGAATATTATTCTGCTGTTTGTGCTAAATTTAGGGCATAGATAGTACATTTTTCCGAATTACACAGTAAATTTTGGTAGTAAATGGTTTTGTTATAACTTTGCAATCGTATTCGAAAAAGAAAATAATAAAAGATAGAAAAATATGAGTAGCATAAGAACAAACGCACCATATCGTGCAGACATCGTAGGTAGTTTCCTCCGCCCAGCAGAATTGAAAGATGCAAGAAAGAAATTTGTTGCAGGTGAAATAAGTAAAGACGAATTAACAAAGATAGAAGATCGGTTGATAACCGACCTTATTGCCAAGCAGAAGGCACATGGCTTGAAAGTAATTACGGATGGAGAATTTCGTAGAAGTTACTGGCATCTTGACTTCATGTGGGGTTTCAACGGAATAGAGGAAATTGAACTTGAACATGGCTATCAGTTCCATGGAGAGGAGACAACACCAGGCTCTATTCGTATCGTTGGACGTATCAGTGGAGAGAATCATCCCTTTGTTGAGCATTTCAAGTTTGTTAAACAGTTTGAAGAGGAAGGGATTATTGTACGTCAGACACTTCCTGCTCCAGCACAGTTGTTCGCAGAATGTTTCCGTGGCGATAATACTAAGGATACTGAAAAAGTATATCCAGACGTAAATGAGTTAATTCATGACATAGCCGCAGCATATAGAACAGTAATTGCAGACCTATATGCAGCAGGATGTAGAAATATCCAATTTGATGATTGTACATGGGGTATGGTTGTTGATAAAGACTATTGGAAGGCACATGGTGGCGACAAGGAAACGATAGAGGAGCTTGCTACTAAATATCTAACGATTAATAATTTGGCTCTCGAAGGTAGACCAAAGGATATCGCTTTCACTACTCATATTTGTCGAGGAAACTATCATTCTACTTATGCAGCACAAGGACCTTACGATCCTGTAGCTCCATTCGTATTTGCACAAGAGAATGTTGATGCGTTCTATTTAGAATATGACGATGAACGTTCGGGAGGTTTTGAACCGCTGAAGTATATTCCTAATGGTAAGAAGGTAGTATTGGGACTTATCACAAGTAAGCATGCTGAACTTGAAGAGCCCTCAAAGATTATCGCGCGTATAAAAGAGGCTGAAAAATATATATCACTTGATGACCTCTGTTTAAGTTCACAATGTGGCTTTGCTTCTTGTGAAATTGGTAACAAGCTGACAGAAGAAGAGCAATGGGCTAAAATAGACCTTGTACAGAAAATAGCTGCTGAGGTTTGGGCGTAATCCTATCTTTGCGGCTAATAGGCATAAAGTAATAAACAAGTAAATGATATGAAAAGAAATCTTGAAACTATATGTATTCATGGCGGCTGGCAACCTAAGAAAGGTGAACCTCAGCAGCTACCCATTTATCAGAGTACAACTTTTAGATATGAGACCAGTGAGCAAATGGCACGTTTGTTTGACTTGGAGGATAGCGGTTATTTCTATACTCGTCTGGCAAACCCTACCAATGATGCTGTAGCCAAGAAGATTGCAGCCCTTGAAGGTGGTGTTGGTGCGGTACTGACTTCTTCTGGTCAGGCTGCTAACTTCTATGCTATCATTAATATTTGTGGAGCAGGCGACCATTTAGTGACTTCTAACACAATCTATGGCGGAACGTATAACCTCTTTGGTGTAACGCTGAAGAAGTTGGGTATTGAATGTACCTTCATAGATCCAGAGTGGGACGATGAAAAGATTGAAGCAGCCTTCCAACCAAATACAAAGTGTTTCTTTGGTGAGACAATTTCTAACCCAGGAGGTAAGGTGTTTGACATCGAACGCTTTGCAGGAATTGCTCATAAGCATGGTGTACCACTGATTGTTGACAATACGTTTGCTACACCAATCAACTGTCGTCCTTTTGAGTGGGGTTGTGATATCGTCACGCATTCTACGACAAAGTATATGGATGGACATGCCTCACAGGTTGGGGGTGTTGTTGTTGATTCGGGGAACTTTGATTGGGAAGCATATAGTGAGAAGTTCCAAGGATTAACAACTCCTGATGAGAGTTATCATGGACTTGTTTATACGAAGTCGTTTGGTAAATTGGCATATATAACGAAGCTCGTTACTCAGTTGATGAGAGACCTCGGAAGTATACCTGCACCGCAGAATTCATACCTGCTTAATATTGGTCTTGAGACCTTGCATCTTCGTATGAGGCAGCATTGTGATAATGCACAGAAGGTGGCAGAGTGGTTGGAAAAGAATGAGAAGGTGGCATGGGTGAACTATTGTGGTCTTCCTTCCGATAAGTATTATGCGTTAGGACAGAAGTATCTTCCAAATGGCTCGTGTGGTGTCATAGCCTTCGGTTTGAAGGGTTCACGAGAGGATGCAATCAACTTTATTGATAGCTTAGACTTCGTTTCTATTGTCACTCACGTAGCTGATGCACGTACTTGTGTTCTGCATCCAGCAAGTCATACTCACCGTCAGTTGACTGACGAACAACTCCGTGAGGCTGGTGTAGCACCAGACTTAATCCGTCTTTCTGTTGGTATTGAGAATGTAGATGACATCATCGCAGATCTTGAACAGGCATTGAAGTAATCCAAACATAAGTATATAACAAAGGACAGCCAATAACTGAGTGCCCTTTGTTATTTTATAATTTTATAAAATATCCTCCTTCTTCCCCTAAACAGTTCAATCCATACCCCTCTTCGGTAATCACTCCCCTCTCCTTTCGGAGAGGGGTTGGGGGTGAGGCTTTTTTACCCCATCACCCTCACTACTTCCACTGACCTTTCAAGCCATGCTTCCATCTGTTTGTAATCCTCCTTCTCCCATACATCTTTGAAGTCCATAAACTCATGGGCAAGACGACTTTCATAGGCGTTACGGCGATAGCTGGTTAGCTTTCCTTGTTTCATGATTTCAACACTACCAAACTCGTTTGCAGGTGTTGGGATATGTATCCAACCCTTTTCTCCTTGTATGAGAATGAATGATGGACTACTTGAATCCTTCGCTGCAGTACAGGTGGCAGTCATCGTAGGATAGGAGAGAACCATTACACCAGAGGTATCAATGCCATTGTGACCTCGGTTAGCAAAATATTGTGTTGCGGTAGGTTGTCCGAAAAGACCTATGACAATATTGATATTATAGACATTGAGGTCGTTCAGTGCGCCACCTCCTAATTCTGGGTTGAATGCAGGGGCAATATCACCCTGTAAATAGCGTTCGTACTTACTTGAATATTGTGAGAAATTACACTGTACAAAGTGGATAGGACCTATCTTCTTTAGACTATCTTTGACCATGCGGAAGTTAGGTGTATGGAGTGGAGAGATAGCTTCAAAGAGGTAGAGTTTTCGCTCTCGTGCCATTGTTGCCAGCTCTTCTGCTTCGGCAACCGTGAGGGTGAAAGGCTTTTCTACAATTACATTCCTACCAGCCTCTAATGCCATACGCGTAAATTCATAATGAGCATTGTTGACTAAAGCGATATAAACGAAGTCAGCTTTGTCTTCTTTTAGCAACTGAGCATAGTCGGTATATATACGCTCAATATGATTCATCTTCGCAAGAGATTCTGCCTTTTCCACATTGCTGTGTGAGAATATACTGGTGATTTCTATCCCTTTTACTTCTGTCTTGAGCAGTGAGATAACTTCTGTAGCTATCATTCCTGTTCCTACAATACTAATCTTCATCTTCCTATAGCTTTTTAAGAGCATGTTCTATAGGCTACTTTTTCGATGAGTGGAGCCTATAGAATGTGCTTTGTTACTTTCCTTATACAACAAAAGTAAGGAATGTTTTGGAAATAAAGAGCGAAATGACTATTTTTGTTGTCTCTTAACAAGCATTAGTTGATATGAATAATAAAAATTTTTCATTCCTTTTAGCATCTCTTTTGTCTATAACTGTTATGGCTGGATGCAAAAGTGAAAAGGCATCAGCTGCGGAGAAAGTGCAGGACTCTGTGGCTTCTCCTTCTATGGTTGCTGACTCTGTTGTAAAAAAGAAAGATGTACCATTGGTGGTTGATTCTATTGGTAAGTCTTATAGTACAGAGAAGGGTGACGTTGATCTTGCTTATTCCTTCCCTGTGTCAGGACCTCAACCGCTGGTCGATTCGCTCCGTGCTTACCTCTCATCTGAGTTGGTATGGATTGGGGATGACTATAGTGATGAGGGCGTAGAGTCTAAACCTTATAGCAATATTGCAGATGGTAAGGGAATGATTAACTACTATGCTAAGAATGCTTATAAGAGTATAAGCAAAACTTTAGATGAAATTGATGACCCAGATGTGGCTTGGAAACCTGAAATCTCCAAGTTTGTAATGAAGGAAAATGAAACGGATCGTTATGTTACGTACTATTCTTCTTTTTACACATATTCAGGTGGTGCACATGGAATGGCTTCAGAATATGGGGCTACTTTCGACAAGAAGACGGGTGTTATGCTGCGGAATGTATTGAGTCCGAAGGATATAAAAGCACTTCAACCTATCCTTAGAGCTGGTGTTGAAAGCTATTTCAGGGGGTGGTATGAAAAAGAGAATGATGTTGAAAGCCGTGTAAAGGAAGATATGGATGGGCTCTCTCTTGAGAATGGTATTATCCCATTACCAGGAAATGGTGTTTATCTTTCTCCAGAGGGTGTGGTGTTTATCTATGGATTCTATGAGATTGGTGCTTATGCTATCGGAATGCCTACCTTTACTGTTCCTTATAAGAAGATAGGAAAGTTCCTTTCGCCTGAGGCAAGACGCCTTGCAGGGATTAAGTAACTTCTGTAAGTTGTATTGAATTATATTTGGCTTTGAAGTTGAGAAATGACTTTTCATTAGCCCTTTTCACTGACTATTCTCTCTTTTGAAGGGAATAGTCAGTGTTTTTATTGGTGCATCATCCAAACAAAGCCTTTGGCAATTCTGACTCCGTTGTCTTGGAAATGGTTGCCTTCATTCCATTCCATCTTACAGTTGACACCTTTGTCTTTAAAGATTTGTTCTTGGCGTAGGATGTCTTTACTGATAGTTGACATCAATTTTGTTTTTGTTTTCTCTTCTTTGTCGCCAAGGCTGAGATATGCGTGTTCTACTTGTGGATAGTGGGAGTTGGCATAGTCTAACCAACCAGTATACCATGCAGATGGGGATGCTGAGACAATTCCACGGAAAGGAACACTCTGTTGGTAACCTGCCCAAAGGCTAAAAAGTCCTGCTAATGAATATCCTCCTAAGACGGTGTTACTTTTATTGAGCTCTAAAAAAAATTGTGTCTTTAAGGTTGGGATAAGTTGATCTATTATATATAATAAGGTGGAATGAGCGCCATCACCAAAAGGAACCTTTCCAAATACTGGTGGAGCAGGCCAAGGGGTTAGCTCGGCATTCCATTTATTTATCCGAACAGCAATATGAATGAAAGATGCCTGTGAGTTGTCTTCTATGTAGGTGATTTGTCGCTCTAACTCCGCTGTGTCATTACTATCAACAGGTTGAATAATGAAAAACTTTGCGTTTTCTTCGCTATGTAGGATGCAAGTGTGCTCTCCAATCTCAACAATCTCCTTTTTATGTTTCATACTTTTTCACCCAAGTTTAATACCCACCTTCGCCTAATTGTTACTGTCACCGTACTTTCCTCATTTTTCTTATGGGCTCTGTGTCCTACAAATTTTATTCTTTTTGAATGGTGAGTGTTTTAAGTTCAACTTATCGTATATCTGTTTTGCTTGCTTCGAAGGACTACTACATTGGCGCATCTCGATGGTTTCACCTAATGGATTCTTCCCTTTTGTGGTGACGAGCTTTTGGGTACTCATACGTCGTACTATCTCAGTCCAGTAACTGGATTCTCCTTCTCGTTTTAATTGACAACGGATAGTGTTTACCACCCAGTAGGCTAATAAACCGAAGAAAAGGTGTGCGTCGCTTCGCTCATCTTTCTGATGATAGATAGGACGGAGGTTGAGATCATTCTTTAGTTGTCTGTTCGTACATTCTATCTCACGAATGAGATTGTAGTATTCCCATGTTACACGTTCAGAAAGTGTCCTGACATTGCTACGGAGGAAATAGACTCCATGACCAGATTCCATTGCCGAGAGGTCTTTTATCTCCCAGTCTACACGCAGCATCTGCTTGGGTTTCTTCTCATTTTTTATGTAGCTTATCTGGTAGAACTTCGCTATAGAAGGGTACTTCTGTATGGCACGTCCTGTACGTTCAACAACCTTTTCATAGGTTTTTGTTCCACCTTTCTTGGAGATTCCTTCGTTTATCCTCTGCAGTTCCATCTCAAAACGCTCTCTCCAAACCCTGTTCATGGACGACTCTGTCATAGCTTTCGAAGGAGATGTTATTTCGAGATAATAATCCTTATCATCCTCTGTCTTAACCTCTTTCAGCGTTATCTTCTGCCGACGGGCATCCATTACCGTAACGCTCTTGTTATCATCACTGAGCGTATAGTCCTTCATTTGCGTACGGGATACGCAGAGATAATTGTAACCCTTTTTCTTTATTAACTCCAAGTTCTCTTCTGTGGCAACACCTGCATCCATGACAACAAGCGTATCTTTGGTTCTTGATGGATTCCTCTTTGCCAGCGTATCAATCATATTGGGTAGAGACTTGGAATCTGCTGTATTACCCTCCAAGATAGAAGAATAACGTATAAAACCTTCTTTATTGATACATAATGCAAGTACAAGTAGCTTACAATCAGAGCGCTTTTCTTTTGAACGACCGAACTTGGCTTTATCGCTATTACGCTTGCTACCCTCGAAATAGAAGTTGGTTAAGTCGAAGAGCATCAACTTGTTGTCTATATTAAAGAGAACGTCAGTAATGCTGCACAGATGATGCTCTAACTGTTCCTTTAGTTCATATAATTTATCAGTGATTTTATACAGAGAATTGATTCCTGGTGTCCAGCCAGGAACTCCACTATAAAGTTCAGCGGCAGCCGAGTTATCGCGCAAATAATAATAAGATGAACGTTCAGAAACAGCATATACCGTGCGAACAATCAATGCTGACAAAGCCGTGTGTATTGCATTTTCCGTCCAGCCGTTTTTGCGCAGGAAACCCTCTAATTGCAGCTTGTCTATTGTCTGCTTGCAGAGCCACTCAGCACCAACATTCCTTGCGTCAGTATAGTTTGCCGTCTCAAGGTCTATGTAGTTCTCATATTTTCTCAGCGACCTCTGCTCTTCCTTATTAAACCGATCGATTCCACCTTCTTTCTCCATACGGCTCCACCATTCGTCAGCCTTTGCCTGTTCAATAGGAGTAAGACCGTCAAGGTATTCTTTGAAAAGCGAGGGTGTACTTCTGTTTTTGAAGCGTTCGGTAAGAGCGTATGCAATTTTTCGAACCTGTACAGCAGTAAGTGAAGGTTCGAACCCGATGTTCAAAAGAATTAGCGAATGTACATGACCCTGCACATCACGATATGACTCCTTGATGCGATAATAAGGAGCCATGTCCCCTGTGGCAGGGTTGAATCGTGTCTGTACATTTGCGTGCATGAGTGCAAAGTAACAAAATAATTTTGATATGACTGTGTCCTACAAATCAGATTTTACTCCTCGTTACAATACCCTATACTTGATTATCAACCATTTATCAAATTGATACTACACAAAACATCCCGAAAATTTATGAAAAATAATTTTGCCGGTTAAACTTGGGTTAAATCTTATTTTAGGGTGCAAAAATAATCAATTTTAAGCAAATTAGTTGATTTGGGTCAATTTTAAATAAAAAAAGTTCATTTCTTGAAAAAATAATCTTCAAAACATTTGGTGGTAACAGAAATTCTGTATACCTTTGCACTCGCTTTACAAAACAAGCCACCTGGCAAGTTACTTAAAGCGCTTAAAGAAAGAGTTCTTTGAAAAGATTTACATAAACAGAGAAGTAGTACAAGAAGCGTCTGTTTGGTTTTATATCAAATGGATGGGTAAAAGAAACGAACCGATCAATTCGTTGTCCCTACTTTTGAGGCACCGCCTCAAAATAATTAAGGAACAAAAGAAAAGGTGCTTTTTACTTGATACTTTTAGGATAAGCGTTCTGAAACAGAGATTACTCGGTGAAGCGTTTGGGTTAACATGGTATTCATTATCACTTATCACCTATCACTTATCACCAACACATATTTTACAATGGAGAGTTTGATCCTGGCTCAGGATGAACGCTAGCTACAGGCTTAACACATGCAAGTCGAGGGGAAACGGCATTGAGTGCTTGCACTCTTTGGACGTCGACCGGCGCACGGGTGAGTAACGCGTATCCAACCTTCCCATTACTGTGGGATAACCTGCCGAAAGGCAGACTAATACCGCATAGTCTTCGATGACGGCATCAGATTTGAAGTAAAGATTTATCGGTAATGGATGGGGATGCGTCTGATTAGCTTGTTGGCGGGGTAACGGCCCACCAAGGCGACGATCAGTAGGGGTTCTGAGAGGAAGGTCCCCCACATTGGAACTGAGACACGGTCCAAACTCCTACGGGAGGCAGCAGTGAGGAATATTGGTCAATGGACGGAAGTCTGAACCAGCCAAGTAGCGTGCAGGATGACGGCCCTATGGGTTGTAAACTGCTTTTGTATGGGGATAAAGTTAGGGACGTGTCCCTATTTGCAGGTACCATACGAATAAGGACCGGCTAATTCCGTGCCAGCAGCCGCGGTAATACGGAAGGTCCAGGCGTTATCCGGATTTATTGGGTTTAAAGGGAGCGTAGGCTGGATATTAAGTGTGTTGTGAAATGTAGACGCTCAACGTCTGACTTGCAGCGCATACTGGTTTCCTTGAGTACGCACAACGTTGGCGGAATTCGTCGTGTAGCGGTGAAATGCTTAGATATGACGAAGAACTCCGATTGCGAAGGCAGCTGACGGGAGCGCAACTGACGCTTAAGCTCGAAGGTGCGGGTATCAAACAGGATTAGATACCCTGGTAGTCCGCACAGTAAACGATGGATGCCCGCTGTTGGTACCTGGTATCAGCGGCTAAGCGAAAGCATTAAGCATCCCACCTGGGGAGTACGCCGGCAACGGTGAAACTCAAAGGAATTGACGGGGGCCCGCACAAGCGGAGGAACATGTGGTTTAATTCGATGATACGCGAGGAACCTTACCCGGGCTTGAATTGCAGAGGAAGGATTTAGAGATAATGACGCCCTTCGGGGCCTCTGTGAAGGTGCTGCATGGTTGTCGTCAGCTCGTGCCGTGAGGTGTCGGCTTAAGTGCCATAACGAGCGCAACCCCTCTCTTCAGTTGCCATCAGGTAATGCTGGGCACTCTGGAGACACTGCCACCGTAAGGTGTGAGGAAGGTGGGGATGACGTCAAATCAGCACGGCCCTTACGTCCGGGGCTACACACGTGTTACAATGGCCGGTACAGAGGGATGGTGTAATGCAAATTGCATCAAATCTTGAAAGCCGGTCTCAGTTCGGACTGGGGTCTGCAACCCGACCCCACGAAGCTGGATTCGCTAGTAATCGCGCATCAGCCATGGCGCGGTGAATACGTTCCCGGGCCTTGTACACACCGCCCGTCAAGCCATGAAAGCCGGGGGTGCCTGAAGTCCGTGACCGCAAGGATCGGCCTAGGGCAAAACTGGTGATTGGGGCTAAGTCGTAACAAGGTAGCCGTACCGGAAGGTGCGGCTGGAACACCTCCTTTCTGGAGAGTTCGCTTATTAGTTGATTTAGTTGATAAGTATGTAAGTATACAAGTCAAGAAGTTAACGGTAATCAAGATAAATAAAAGAACCTTTGGTTCGTTTTTCTTCTTGTACTCACTGTACTCTGTATTATATAAATGTAGGAGTTTAGAGTTTAAGGCTCACATAAAGGTTCAAGCCCTTATTCTCCACTTCGCTGTCTTCTGCTTCTGAGGCACTGCCTCAGAATACACAGAGCAACAGCATAAGATCTTTGACATATTGACACAAGCAAGACTGTAATGTAGAACTATTCTTTCTATAATGGGAAGAATTAGCATTCTAATTATTGAAGAAACAACTTCAAATTCTTTAGAATCACACAACAGCTGAAAGTATGAGCTACATTCTTTGTAAGCAATTACAGAGAAGGCGAAGAAAGTAAGAAAGGGCGCATGGCGGATGCCTTGGCTCACGGAGGCGATGAAGGACGTGATAAGCTGCGATAAGCCTTGGGTAGGTGCAAATAACCTTTGATCCAAGGATTTCCGAATGGGACAACCCAGCAGGTTGAAGACCTGTTATCACTACAGACGTAGTGAGGCGAACGAAGGGAACTGAAACATCTTAGTACCTTTAGGAAGAGAAAATAAATAATGATTCCCCTAGTAGTGGCGAGCGAACGGGGAGGAGCCTAAACCTGCTTTGTGGCAACGCTTAGCAGGGGTTGTAGGACCACGCTGTCGTACTTAGATTGTGAGAAGAATGTTCTGGAAAGAACAATCATAGAGGGTGATAATCCCGTATTCGAAGCATGACGAGACGTAGTGGTATCCTGAGTAACGCGGAACACGTGAAATTCTGCGCGAATCCGCCGGGACCATCCGGTAAGGCTAAATACTCCCGTGAGACCGATAGTGAACGAGTACTGTGAAGGAAAGGTGAAAAGCACTCCGATGAGGAGAGTGAAATAGTTCCTGAAACCATGCGCCTACAAGCGGTCGGAGCCGCGTAAGCGGTGACGGCGTGCCTTTTGCATAATGAACCTACGAGTTACCATGTCTGGCAAGGATAAGCGTCATGAGACGCGCATCCGCAGTGAAAGCGAGCCTGAATAGGGC